>DAORDK010000124.1:0-8593 GCA_035345935.1 Rhodocyclaceae bacterium
GCCGCGCTGCAGCAGTATGACCTCCAGGGTGCGGTGCAACTGCGCCTGGGCGCGGAAGAGATCAATCTGAGCCCCAACGGGGTCAACATCCCCCTGGAAGTCGGCATTCTGACCCATGTTCGCGCTTCCGGGCGCATCTTCCAGTTCAAGACGAGGGCGGCCTTCAATTACGGGGGCGTGACGGTCATGCTCAACAATCTGCCCCTGGACGATCCCGACAAGGTGGGGCGCATCCGCGACAATGTCGCCATCCTGGCCGAAGGGGCCGACGCCCGTCTTCAAGCCATCGGGGTCGAACGGGAAAACCGGCGCCGGCAGCAAGGGGTAGTGGAAGCCCTTCCCCAGGTGCACGATGCTTTGGAGAGTCTCCAGGACAGCTATCGTCGTACCAGTTTCCACCTGACCCAGCACATGATCGAGTTCCAGGAGGCGCTGATGAAGTCCTTCGTGCACTTGGGGCTCACCGAAGGCCAGGAGGATTTTCTCAATCGTCTGGCCAACGAGCATATGCAGCGCATCGTCGCCGCCCAGGATCAGAATCTCACGGTTGTCGATCAGTTGCGCCAGGTCGCCGATCAGCTTGGCACGCTGGCCGGCTGAGCTTGCCCTAGCACCTCGCCTGGTCGGCGAGGAAGGCCTCTGTCCGACGGGCGATGCGGTCGATCAGATCGGGGGCCAGGCAGTCGAAGGTTTCGCAAGCGAATGAATTGCTGAGCCAGGTCATCTGGCGCTTGGCGAGTTGACGTGTGGCATAGATGCCGCGGTCTCGCATCTCCTGCCGGGGAATCAAACCGTCCTGGGCCTCCCAGACTTGACGGTAACCGACCGAGCGCATCGAGGGCAGATCCACACTGAGGGTGTAGCGTGCCCGTAGCCGGGTCAGCTCTTCTTCCAGCCCGGCCAACAGCATGGCGTCGAAACGGCGCGCGATGCGGGCATGCAGTTCGCTGCGGTCGTCAGCGCGCAAGCCCAGGCTGAGCAATCGCCAGGGTAGGGGGATTCCCGTTGTTTGCGCATGCCAATCCGAGAGGGGGCGGCCGGAGACGCGAAAGACCTCCAGGGCGCGCTGGATGCGCTGGCCGTCCCGCGGTGCGAGCCGCGCAGCCGTGCCTGGGTCGCAGAGGGCAAGTTCGGCGTGGAGAGCAGGCCATCCCCGTTCTGCCGCTTCAGCGTCCAGCGCGGCCCTTACCGCCGCATCCGCGGGCGGCAGCTCGGCCAAACCCTGGATCAGGGCTCGGAAATAAAGCATCGTACCCCCGACCAGCAAGGGGACCCGGCCGGAAGCCGAGATGTCGGCCATGGCCGCCAGGGCATCGGCCCGAAAGCGTGCCGCCGAGTAGGACTCTTCCGGCGAAATCAGATCGATCAGCCGATGGGGGTGGCGGGCCAGAGTCGCGGCGTCCGGCTTGGCAGTGCCGATGTCCATGTCGCGATAGACCTGGGCCGAATCGACGCTGATCAAAGCGACCGGGAAACGGTCTGCCAAGGCCAGCGCAACGGCGGTCTTGCCGCTCGCCGTCGGGCCCATGAGCAGGATGGCGGGAGGGAGGGGGGAAGCCATGGCCGGCGAATCCTACCATCGGCCGGGCCGTGGGCGCGACTTTGATCTCCGGCCCAGGGGTGAGAAAATGGCAGCCGCCATGAAAACCACGACCACTTTCCCCCTCGCCGCCGTTCGCTACACGCCCCAGACCCCTATCGAAAGCCTTCTGGACCAAGCCGTCCAGGCATTGCGCGCGCGCGGCGTACGCCTCGGCGGGGTCGTCCAGCACGATGTCTCCGGCGAGACTGGCCGCATCTGTCAGATGGAATTGGAGGATGTCGCCAGCGGCCGGCGCATCCGGCTCTCCCAGGATCTGGGCAGCGGATCGATTTCCTGCGGCGTCGATTCATCGGGCCTTGCCGATGCGGCGGTTGCCATCCGCGATGCGGTGGAGACCGGCGCCGAACTCGTGGTGATCAATAAGTTCGGTACCCAGGAGGTGGAAGGGGGGGGCTTGCGCGACGAAATCGGGCTGGTCGTCGCAGCCGGGGTGCCCCTCCTGACCTCGGTGGGCGAGCGCTATCTCGACGCGTGGCGGGAATTTACGGGAGGCGAGGCTGAGCTCCTGGAACCCAGTCTCGACGCCATTCTGGCCTGGTGGGAGGCGCTCCGGCGCAATTGAACTACGCGGCGCGGGCGCCGCGTTGTATGCCGGCTCAATCGGCGGCCTTAGCCCAGACTCACCCGAAACTTCATCTGTCCGTGCTTGCCCAGGACGATGAGGTCGCCATCCTTCAGTTCGAGTTCCTGCACCGGGGCTCCCAGATTGTCGTTGAGATAGGTGCCGTTGGTCGAATGCATGTCCTTGAGGATCAGGCGACCCTGCACCGGGCCGATCCAGGCGTGGCGATTGGAGATCTGGCTGTCGGGGACGACCACGTCGGCCTCCTGGGAACGCCCGATGACCACACCGTTGGCGACGGGAAAGCTCATCCCCTGGACCACCCCCACGACGCACACCAGGCGGGCTTGGTCGAGAGCGCCGAAGCGTACGGTGGATTCCTCGCGGGAAGGGAGGGGCGGTGCGGCGTTCGGTAAAGGTGGTGGAACTGCCGGAGCGGCTGGCGCGGGGCGGGCAGAGGGAGGAAGGGGAGGCGGCGCCGCCTGGGGCCAGGCCCCCGAGGGCGGCGGGGCACCCCAGGAGGCGGGAGCCGGGGTGCCGGCGTAGGCGGCGAGCAAGCGGCGGAATCCCGAGACCTTGAGCCAGTGGAGAATCCAGCAGACGAGTCCGGCCAAGCCCAGAAGGAGGCCGATGAAGGGAATGACCGAAAGCAGGCTGAGAATGGCGGCGGCGAGGCCCAGGGCCAAACCCCCGTCGCCGAAGGCATCGGTACGGCGGGCCTCGCCTTCCTTCTTCAGCGAAACCGAGAGCATGACGACGGCTGCGATCAGCGCCAGGAAACCGAGATAGGGCACGAGGCCGAGCCAGACCAGGGCAGTGGGGACCTGGGGTCGGAAAGCCGGCTGCAGGGCATCGAAGCAGCGCTGAAGGTTGAGGATGTACAGCGCGAGGACGGCATAAACGGCAAGCAGGAATACCAGGGCGATGAGTCCCATGATTCCAAATCCGAGGAGTGCGCTTGCGGCGGCGGGATCTCCCATGGCCGGGTTCTTGGCGGAAGTTGAGGAGGGCACATTCTGGCGGAAACCGATGCGGGTGGCAAACGGCTGCGGCGGCCGAGAACCTGACGGTGCCCCGGAAGCGCCGGGGCGCCGGGAGGATCGCCTAGCCGCCCAGGGCGATCAGTTCGAGAAGACGACTGCCATAGCGTTCGAGTTTGGCACTGCCGATTCCCGGTACCGTGGCGAGATGGTCGCGGGTTGCCGGACGCAGGGTGGCAAGCTCCCTCAGGCTGCGGTCGTGCAGAATCACGTAGGCGGGGACGCCCAATTCCAGGGCGGTGTCGCTGCGCCAGCGCCGAAGCGCTTCGAACAGGCCCGCATCGGCGGGGTGCAGCTCTGCATATCCTGCATTGCGGTTGGCCGTCGGGCGGGCCTTGCGGACCGGTCGTCGCAACGAGACCGGCGATTCTCCGCGCAGGACGGGGCGGGCGGCATCGGTGAGATGCAAGGCACCATGGTCGGTGAGTTCCACGTGGACCAGCCCGGCCGCGGCGAGCTGGCGAAAGACGCTGCGCCAGACCGAGTCGTCGAGATCGGCCCCGACGCCGAAAGTGGGCAGCGTGTCGTGGCGCCACTGGCGTATTTTTTCCGTGGACTTGCCGCGCAAGACATCGATCAGATGGACGACACCAAAGCGTTGCCCGGTGCGGAGTATGGCCGACAGGGCCTTCTGGGCGGCGATGGTGCCATCCCAGAGTTCCGGCGGTTCGATGCAGACATCGCAATTTCCGCAGGGCTCGGCGGATTCTCCGAAGTAGTTCAGAAGCACCTGACGGCGGCAGCGCGGAGCCTCGCAGTAGGCGAGAAGCGTGGTGAGGCGCTGGGTTTCCAGGCGCTTCTGCTCTTCTCCAGCGCCGGATTCGCCGATGCGGGCCTGCTGCAGGGCCACATCCTGGAGGCCATAGGTCATCCAGGCTTCGGCGGGGTCGCCATCGCGGCCGGCGCGGCCGGTCTCCTGGTAATAGGCCTCGATGCTCTTGGGCAGGTCCAGGTGGGCGACGAAGCGGACGTCGGGTTTGTCGATGCCCATGCCGAACGCGATGGTGGCGACCATCACCAGGCCTTCATCGCGCAGGAAGCGCCGCTGGTGGGCCGCCCGCTCCGCGTTGGGCATTCCAGCGTGGTAGGGAAGGGCGGGATAGCCTTGCAGCGAGAGCCAGGCTGCCGTCTCTTCGACCTTCTTGCGACTGAGGCAGTAGACGATGCCGGACTGGCCGCGCCGGCCGGACAGGAAGGCGAGGAGCTGCTTGCGCGGATTGTCCTTCTCGACCACGGTATAGCGGATATTGGGGCGGTCGAAGCTGGAAACGAAAACGCGGGCCTCGGAAAGGCCCAGACGGGTGAGGATTTCGCTTCGCGTGGCGGCATCGGCCGTGGCCGTCAGGGCAATGCGGGGCACCGCCGGGTAGCGCTCGTGGAGGGCCGTGAGTTGCAGGTACTCGGGGCGGAAATCGTGTCCCCACTGGGAAACGCAGTGGGCCTCGTCGATGGCGAAAAGGGCCAGTTTGCGGGATTCGTAGAGGGCATCGAGCATCGCCAGGGTGCGGTCGAGGAGCAAACGCTCGGGGGCGATATAGACCAGATCGAGGGCGTTGCCGAACATGGCCTGTTCGACGGCCTGGGCCTCGCGCCAGTCCAGGGTCGAATTGAGGCAGGCCGCCCGGACGCCGGCCTGGGTCAGCGCATCGACCTGGTCCTGCATGAGGGCGATGAGAGGCGAGACGACGATTCCGCAGCCGGATCGCAGCAGGGAAGGAATCTGGTAGCAGAGGCTTTTGCCGCCGCCGGTGGGCATGAGCACCAGGGCGTCGCCGCCGTTGCCCACATGGCCGATGATCTCCTCCTGGCTACCGCGGAAGGCTGGATAGCCGAAGACTCGCTGCAGGACGTCGAGGGCCGATTTCACGGCGGCGTCAGGGGAGCGGATGGCGAGCCAGTCGTTCGCCATCCCAGGCCAGGGCTTCACCGCGATCTTCGTGCCAGTCGGCGAGCACCCAGCGCTCGACATGGATGCCGTCGACAATATGGTCGTGGGTTGCGGGACGATGGGTATGGCCGTGGATGAAGGTCGCGTAGCCGTGGGCGCGCAGAAAGTCCTCCGTCTCCCCGGGATTGATATCCATCAGATAGGCGGCCTTGTCCTGCTTGCCCGCTTCGCTACGCTCGCGCATCTGGGCGGCGATGGCGCGGCGTTCGGCCAGGGGCTTCCCGAGGAAGGCGGTCTGCCAGGCGGGCGAACGGACCTGAGCGCGGAACGCCATGTAATCGCGGTCGTCGGTGCACAGGGCGTCGCCGTGGGAAAGGATGAATTGCCACTCGGGGGTGGAGAGCACGTAGGGGTCGGGGAGGATGCTCACCCCGGATGCCGCGGCGAATACCTCTCCGAGGAGAAAGTCTCGGTTGCCGTGCTGGAGAGCGATGGCCAGGCCTGCGTCCGTCGCCGTGCGCAATGCGCCAACGATACTCGCCGGGTAACTCGCGCCCCGGTCGTCGTCGCCTATCCAGGCGTCGAACAGGTCACCCAGGATGTAGAGCGTTTCCGCGTCTCGAGCGGGGCCGGCAAGGAAGTCGAGGAACAAACGCGTCGCCCCGGGGGACCGGGGCGACAGGTGCAGGTCGGAGATGAACAGGAGCAAGCTTAGACGACTTCCGCCTTCTCGATCACCACATCCTCGACCGGAACGTCCTGGTGGAAACCCTTGCTGCCGGTGCGCACGCCGCGGATGGCGTCGACGACGTCCATGCCCTCGGTCACCTCGCCGAAGACGCAGTAGCCCCAGCCCTGACCCGTGGGAGCCTTGAAGTCGAGGAAATCGTTGTCGACGACATTGATGAAGAACTGGGCGGTGGCGGAATGGGGGTCGTTGGTCCGTGCCATGGCGACGGTGCCGCGCTTGTTCTTCAAGCCATTGGCCGCCTCGTTGTCGATGGGGGCCTGGGTCTCCTTCTGCTTCATCCCCGGCTCGAAGCCGCCGCCCTGGATCATGAAGTTCTTGATGACCCGGTGGAAGACGGTCTTGTCGTAGTGACCGGCCTTGACGTAGGCGAGGAAATTTTCGACCGTCTTGGGAGCCTTGTCGGCGTTGAGCGTGAGGGTAAAGGCGCCGAGGCTGGTGGTGAATTTGACCATGGGGAGAATTCCTTATTTGTCGGAGAGAATCTTGGCGGACTTGATGATCACCGGGGTCTGGGGCACGTTCTGGTAGTCTCCATGGTTGCCGGTGGGAACGGTGGCGATGGCGTCGACCACGTCCATGCCCTCGGTGACCTTGCCGAACACGGTGTAGCCGTAGCCGGCCTGAGTCGGCGAGCGAAAATCCAGGAAGGCATTGCGCTTCAGGTTGATGAAAAACTGGACCCGGGCCGAGTGGGGGTCCATGGTTCGGGCCATGGCGATGGAGCCACGGGTGTTGTAGACCTCGTTGTCCGCCTCGTTCTTGAGGGCCGGGGTGAGGACTTTTTTCTCTTCCATGGCGGCGTTGAAACCGCCGCCCTGGATCATGAAGTTCTCGATCACGCGATGGAAGATGGTGCCGTCGTAGAAGCCGTGCTTGACGTTGTAGAGGAACATTTCCACCGTCTTCGGCGCTTTGTCCGGATACAGTTCGAGGATGAATTTCCCCTTGCTGGTTTGCATTTCGACGGTGGGCGACGCCCAGGCCGAGGCCAAGATCAGCAGGCCCGCGGCGAGGGTGGCAAGGCGTTTCAACATCAGGCGGCTCCTTCGTAGATGATCTTCCAGCGGCCGTCTTCGCGTATCCAGTACTGCCGCTTCTTCATCACGTTGCTGAGATTGTTGCTGCGGTAATCCTGGTCGAAGGTGACCACCACGACTTCTTCCTTGCCGGGATTGCGGAAGACCGAGAGGTTGTCGGTCTTGACCTTGATCCAATCCTTGCCGGCATTCACTTGCCGTTTCTGGGCGGCGAACTGGTCGAAGCTCTGATTGTTCGCCTGGAAGCGGCGCGAATAGTGGCGCAGATAGCGGTCGGTGTCGCGGCTTTCCCAGTCGCCGCGCCACGCGTCTATGGTCCGGTTGAGCTCGGTGCGCTCCCGGTTCCAATCGTCCAAGGAGAGCCATTCGACCGAGTTGCTGATGATGACCGGCGTCAGCCCCACCTGGAGATTCTTGGCGACGGCGTTGAGATCGGGATTCGCCAGCACGACGCAGCCGTCCGAGGCCTTGGGTGGGCGGGAAAAGGTGTCGGAAGGCGTACCGTGGAGCCAGATGCCGCTGCCGCTGCGTCCCTGGCGCTTGTCCCATTCGTTGGGATAGCTGATCGGATAGGCGCCGGTGCCATAGAGGTCGGTGAGTTTCTGGCGGGGCAGGTTGGCGGTGACGTGGTAGACGCCGATGGGGGTCCGTTTGTCTCCTTCGGAGACCTTGTCGGCGCCAAGCTTGCCCTGGCTCACGTAATAGTCGGCCACGAAGCGCGGGCGTCCGCTCGCGGTATCGTTCTCGTACATGTAGAGCCGCGATTTCTGGGTGTCGACCACAATGGCGTAGTGCTGGTCCGGCGGCATCTGGAGCAGGTAGCGCGGCAGGAAATTGGCCGCCGGTTTTTCCTTGTAGCCCTTCAGGCGGGCGATGGCTTCCGCCCGCAGATCGGCGACCTTGTCGCCGGGGGCGCCGTTCAAGGCACCGAAACCGGCAATGGGTTGAGCGCGGGCGAGGAGCAGGTCGCCCTTGATCAGGTGGCCGAGCCGGAAGTTGGGAAACTGGCCGACCAGGTTTTCGGTGAGGCGCAAAGCCTCGTCCAGGCGATTGCCTTCGAGTTCCTTGAAAATACGGGCCAGCAGCGGTTCCGGACCGGAATCCGTCACCGTCGTCGGCATGCGCGGAATCGACTCGGCGGGCGCCAGTCGCGCTGCCGTCGGCGGATGATACGCGACCCGCTGGAGGGACTTGGCCGGGCGCACCTTGGCTACCGGTGCCGGGGCGGCCTTGCGTGGCTTGGCCTCGGCGACTCCGGCAATGCCCAGGGCGGCCAGGGCAAGCGCCAGAGCGACAGTCTTCAACGGGAGATTTCTTCCCGAATGAGCCATTTGCCGCCGGCACGCACAAAGACGACGACCTTGGAGGTCGAGGTCTTCAAACCTGTGGCCTTGTAGTGCTGACGGAATTTGACCGTCGCCTTGTCGCCGCTGATCGAAATATCCGGCTCGTCGTAGGTCACCGAAATCTTGCCCGACTTGCCCGCGATGCGATCCTCGCGTTCGGCTTCCCAGGCCTTGCGCGACATGCCCTTGGGTGGATTGAATTCCGGTGCGTAGTGGGCGAGGTAGGCCGCCACATCCTTGTTCGACCAGGCCGCTGCCCAACCGGACAAGGCCTTGGCGACCTCGTCCGATCCTGCCTCGCCTCGTGCCGGGCGCGCTTCGGCGGGTTTGGCCGCCGGGGCGGCGGCTGCCGCTGCCGGGGTGGTT
>DAORDK010000125.1:0-8590 GCA_035345935.1 Rhodocyclaceae bacterium
TCGTCCTCGGCCTCAAGGAAATCACCCTGCCCGACGGCGTCACCCGCCCCTACTCCATGTGGCTGGCCGGCAACTACCCCCGCGCCCTCGACGGCCTGTGCAAGCTCCTCTCCATGGACATGCGCGTCCTCGACCCGGCCTGGATCGGCATGAAGCTCAGGAAGCTCCTCGACTACCCCGAGCCTCTGGGCGATTTCATGGCCTTCATCCCGGGAACCCGCAAGCAGCAGACCTTCCCCTCGACGGTGGCCTACATCGCCCGCCTCATCATCCACCGTTACGCCATGCTCGGCATCCTCGACGAAGAGGGTTTCCCACTCCAGCAGATGGGCATCCTCAAGGCTCCGGAAGACGCCAGCAACACCGTCCTTCCCACCCAGGGCAAGCTCTGCGGCGAATGCGGCAACCACACCATGATCCGCAAGGACGGCTGCGACTTCTGCACCGCCTGCGGCGCGGTAGGGACCTGCGGCTAAGGCGCGCGAGCTCCCCATTCCCCGGTCGCAAGGAGCCCCGAGGTCTTGACCTCGGGGCTCCGTTTTTCAAACCCTCGCGATGCGCGGGCCGCAGTGACGAGGCATCGCGACGCTCTTCATCGATCCCGAATCAGGGAGCCCGGGGAGGACTCTCCTCGGCAACCCGCCCCACCGAGCGTTTGCTCAAGCCGCCTCGGCCACGCTGAAGCCGACGTCGCAGCCGGCCGTGACGATTTCTTTCACCGCACAGTGGGAAATCGCTTCCAGGACGCGCGACCTCTCCTCCGGCGAGAAACGATCGGGGAATTGGACTTCGGTTTTGAAGCGGCCGAGGCTCAGGGGGCCGCGCCCGCCGGCGATGGGCTTGCACTCGATGTGGATGCCCTCCGGCGACTGCCCGATTTCCTTGCAAGCCTTTTTGGCATAGACCGCTGCGCAGCCGGCGAGGGTAGCGTAGAAGGCCTCCAGCGGGTTCATGAGGGATCCATCGACGGCATAGCGCACCTGGTGGCGGTTGCCGGCGACGGTGATGACAGGGGATTCGACGACATCGACGGAATACATAGAGTCCTCACATATTTGAAATTAACTGATTGCTGATATTCAGGGCAAATTCAAGGGCGCCCATGGCGGGGAACTTCGTAGAGGGCGATTCCCGCCAGCAGGGCGGCGAGAAAAGCGAGACCGGCAGCCGATCCCGACCCGGCCAATACCAGCGCCGGACCAGGGCAGATACCGGCCAGCCCCCAGCCGATGCCGAACAGGGCGCTGCCGGCGACCAGGCGCCGATCGATGGAGCCCGGCGTCGGAATCCGCATGGGCATCCCCAGCAGGGTGAACTTCCGGCGGCGCGCCAGCCGGTGGGCCACCGCGGCGGGCAACAGCGCCCCGGCCAGGACGAAAGCCAGGGAAGGATCCCAGGTGCCGGCCAGGTCCAGGAAGCCGATGACTCGCGCCGGATCGCTCATCCCCGAGACGATCAGCCCGAGGCCGAAAAGAAGACCGCCAAGCCCGGCAACGAAAAGGGTCATCACCGAAGTCCTCCGAAATGACGGAGCACGAGGACCGTGGTGATCCCCGCCCCCATGAAGATCAGGGTCGCGACGATGGATCGCGGCGAGAGACGTGCGAGACCGCAGATGCCATGGCCGCTGGTGCAGCCCGACCCCAGGCGGGCGCCGAAGCCGACCAGGATGCCGGCAAGGATCAGCTGCACCAGGGGCGTCGCGACGACGGTGAGCGGCGGCGCAACGGCCATACCGTAGAGGACCGGCGAAGCCAACAGGCCGAAAACGAAGGCGGCGCGCCAGCGCTGCTCGGGACCGGGGCGCCGGACCAGCAGCCCGCCGAGGATGCCGCTGATTCCGGCGATGCGTCCGGAGAACAGCAACAAAAGGGCGACCGAAAGGCCGATCACCAAGCCGCCGGCGAACGCCTGTCCGGGTGCGAAGTGGAGCAGGTCAATTGTCATGGCATCCCTTCTGCGGGCAATAGAGCCGATACAAGGTATCGAGGATGGCCTGGACCCGGGCGTCGGCAATGGCGTAGAAAATCCGCTTGCCGTCGCGCCGGGTGGTGACCAGGCCCTGGGCGCGCAGGACGCTCAGTTGTTGCGACAGGCTCGGCTGATGAAGGTCTACGAGCTCCTCCAATTCACCCACCGAGCGCTCGCCCTGGGTCAATTGACACAGAAGGAGCAGCCGGCTCTCGTTGGAGAGGGCCGCCAGAACTCGGGTCGCTTCACCAGCGGCAAGGCGCATTGCGTCCATCTGTAGCGTTTCGGCAGACATATCCGTATATGATCGATTGCTGATGAATAACACTATATTAATTCATATTATATTTGTCAATAGATTGTTTGCGCCTCGCGATCCATCCGCCGCGGGGGGATAAAATCCCGTCGTCGCCTTCCTCCCTCCTCCGTCCGTGGATCATCTCCTCCAACCCGTAGAACTCGCCAAGGCCTACCGCCTGCTCAACCATGGACCGACGGTCCTGGTGTCCGCCCGCCATGGCGGCGTAGATGACGTCATGGCCGCCGCCTGGGCCTGTCCCCTCGATTTCTCGCCGCCCAAGGTCACCGTGGTGCTCGACAAGGCCACGCGTACCCGAGAACTCATCGAGGCCAGTGGCCAGTTCGCCCTCCAGGTGCCCACCGTCGCTCAGCTCTCCCTCACCCACGCCGTGGGCAACCGCAGCCTCAAGGACGATCCGGACAAGCTCTCCCACTGCGGTGTCGCGCTCTTCTCCCTCCCCGGCCACGACCTGCCCCTGGTCGCCGGTTGCGCCGCCTGGCTCGCCTGCCGGCTGATTCCCGAACCCCACAATCAGACCGCCTACGATCTCTTCATCGGCGAAGTGGTCGAGGCTTGGGCCGACGCCCGCGCCTTTGCCGACGGCCGCTGGCGCCTCGAATCCGCCGACCCTGCCTGGCGCAGCCTGCACCACGTCGCCGGCGGACACTTCTACGCCACCGGCGAAGCCCTGTCGGCAGTCGACGCCGGCCCATGAGGGAAGCCCTCCCCCCTGCTCCGGCCGAACCCCGGGCGCCCGACGACGCTGCGCCGTCTGCGGCGGGCTCCCAGCGGGTGGTCAAGATCCGCCGCGACTACAACACCTGGGTCGCCGACGAGACCCTGGAGGACTACGCCCTGCGCTTCACCCCGCGCAGTTTCCGCAAATGGTCGGAAATGCGGGTGGCCAATACCGCCTTCGGAGCGGCCTCCTTCCTGGTGCTGGAGGCGGTGGGGGCGACCATGCTGGTCCAGGCCGGCTTCATCAACGCCTTCTGGGCCATCCTGGCCACTGGGCTGATCATTTTCCTCCTCGGCCTGCCGGTCAGCATCGCCGCCGCCCGCCACGGGCTGGACATGGACCTGCTCACCCGCGGCGCCGGCTTCGGCTACATCGGTTCCACCGTCACTTCGCTCATCTACGCCAGCTTCACCTTCATCTTCTTCGCCCTGGAAGCGGCGATCATGGCCTACGCCCTGGAACTCGCCTTTCGCATTCCGCCGGCCTGGGGCTACCTGATCTGCGCCCTCGTAGTCATTCCCCTGGTCACCCACGGGGTCACCGCCATCAGCCGGCTCCAGGCGTGGACCCAGCCGCTCTGGCTTTTCCTCTTGGTACTGCCCTACGTCTTCCTGTTTCTCGAGGAACCCGAGGCGCTTAGCGGACTGCTCAATTACGGCGGGGAGCACGGCCGCGGTGGCGCCTTCGACCCGGTGCTCTTCGGCGCGGCGCTGACCGTGGGCATCGCACTCGTCACCCAGATGGGCGAGCAGGTGGATTACCTGCGCTTCATGCCGGAACAGACCCCGGCCTCCGCCCGCCGCTGGTGGTCTGCCGTGGTGGTGGGCGGACCCGGCTGGGTGGTGCCGGGCATCCTCAAGATGCTCGGCGGGGCGCTGCTCGCCTGGCTGGTGCTGCGCAACGGCAGCCCGGCGGCCAAGGCCGTGGACCCCAACCAGATGTACCTCATCGGCTTCTCCCATGTCTTCGACAATACGACCCTGGCGGTGGCGGCCACCGCCTTGTTCGTCGTCGTCTCCCAGTTGAAGATCAACGTCACCAATGCCTACGCCGGGTCACTGGCCTGGTCCAATTTCTTCGCCCGGGTCACCCACAGCCACCCGGGGCGGGTGGTGTGGGTGGTGTTCAATACCCTGATCGCCCTGCTACTCATGGAGCTGGGAGTCTTCCAGGCCCTAGGCCAGGTGCTGGGGCTCTATTCAAACATCGCCATCTCCTGGATGGCGGCGGTGGTGGCCGATCTGGTCATCAACAAGCCCCTGGGGCTGTCGCCGCCGGGGCTCGAATTCAAGCGCAGCCGCCTCTACGACATCAATCCGGTGGGCGTGGGCGCCATGGTGGCGGCCTCCCTCCTTGCGATCGCCGTCTTCGTCGGCGTCCTCGGGCCCGAACTGCAGCCCTACGCCTCCTTCGTCGCCCTCGGCGCCGCCTTCGTCCTGTCGCCCCTCATCGCCTGGGCCACCGGGGGCCGCTACTACCGGGTGGCTGGAAGTCACCCGCCCGCGGCGGGGAGGCGCTGCGTGATCTGCGAACGGGAGTACGAAACCGAGGATATGGCCCACTGTCCGGCCTATGCCGGCCCGATCTGTTCCCTCTGCTGTTCCCTCGACGCCCGCTGCCAGGACCTCTGCAAACCCAAGGCTCATCTCGGCGCCCAATGGGATGCCTTCCTCCGCCGCCTGCTCCCGGCAGCTGCCCTTCCCTACCTGGAAAAGGGCCTCGGGCTATACCTGATGCTCATGGCCGGCATCGTGACGGTGCTGGGCCTCATCCTCGGCGTCCTCTATACCCACGAGCTCCTGAGCCTGCCCATGGCCGACGAGTCCGTGGCCGCGCGCTTGCAGGACAGCTTCGTCAAGGTCTTCGCCGCCCTCCTGCTGCTCACCGGCATCATCGCCTGGTGGATGGTGCTGACCCAGGAGAGCCGCCGGGTCGCCCAGGAGGAGTCCAATCGCCAGACCCAGCTCCTCATGCAGGAGATCGAATCCCACCGCCGTACCGACGCGGCGCTGCAGGAAGCGAAGCGGGTCGCCGACCAGGCCAACCAGGCCAAGAGCCGCTACATCACGGCCATCAGCCACGAACTGCGCACGCCCCTCAACAGCATACTCGGCTACGCCCAGGTCCTGGCGGCGGACGCCGACGTCCCCCCCAACCGGCGCCAGGCGGTGAACGTCATCCGCAAGTCCGGCGACCACCTGCTGTCGGTCATCGAGGGCACCCTGGACATTGCCCGCATCGAGGGAGGCAAGCTGACTCTGGACGTGAAGGCCATGGATTTCCCGGAGTTCCTGCACCAGATCGTCGCCATGTTCGAGCTCCAGGCGCGCAACAAGGGGCTGTCCTTCGCCTACGTTCCCGCCGGCGAATTGCCTGCGGTCCTGCGGGCCGATGAAAGGCGCCTGCGCCAGATCCTCATCAACGTCCTCGGCAACGCGGTGAAATTCACCCAGCGGGGCGGCGTCACCTTCAGCATCGAATGCCGGCGGGAAATGGCCACCTTCGCCATCCGCGACACCGGACCCGGAATCCCTGCCGACGACCTCGAACGCATCTTCGAACCCTTCACCCGCGGCAGCACGGTCCAGGCCGGGGGCAGCGGCGTCGGCCTCACCGTCGCCCGCATGCTGGTCTCCCTGATGGGGGGCGAAATTCAGGTCTCCAGTACGCCTGGCGTAGGCACCGAATTCCGCATCCGGCTCTTCCTGCCCCGGGTTCATTCCGCCCAGGCGGCCAAGGAACTCCCGCGTCTCGACCGGGTCGGCTACCACGGATCCCGCCGCCGCATTCTGGTGGTGGATAACGAAAAGGACGACCGCGAGCTCCTGCGTCTCGTCCTGGAGCCCCTCGGCTTCATCGTCGAGGAGGCGGCCGGCGGCTACGAATGCCTGGCCGCAGCGCCGGGGTTCGCGCCCGATCTCATCTTCATGGACCTCGGCATGCCGGGCATCGACGGCTGGGAGACCATCCGCCGGCTACGCCAGCAGCGCCTCAGCGACGCGGCGGTCGTCATCCTCTCGGCCAACGCCTTCGACAAGAATCTGGACAACGACGTCGGGGTCACCCCCGACGATTTCATCGTCAAGCCCTTCAAGCTGGCCGAACTCCTCGATTGCCTGGGCCGCCGGCTCGACCTGGCCTGGATCACCACCGATGCCCCCGTGCGACCGCCCGCCGCCGCCGAACCGCCGCCGCTGGTTCCACCCGACGAAGCCGAACTGGCGGCCCTGGAGGAACTGGTCGACCTCGGCTACCCCCGGGGCATCCTCGACCGTCTGGCCGCCATCGCCGCAGCGGACCCGCGCCACGCCGAGTTCGTCCGCGTCCTCGCCGATCTTGCGCGACAATTCCAGTTCGACGCCATGAAGGAAATCCTTCGCAAGCACCGTGCTGCCGCCCATGACTCCCGTTGACCGGCCTCTTTCCGACATCGTCCTCATCGTGGACGACGTGCCGGAGAATCTTTCCCTGCTCCACGACGCCCTCGACGATGCCGGCTACACCGTCCTCGTCGCCACCCACGGGGAGGCGGCGCTGCAAAGGGCGCGCCAGAGCCTGCCGAACATCGTTCTGCTCGACGCAATGATGCCCGGCATGGACGGCTTCGAAGTCGCGCGGCGGCTCAAGGCCGACTTCGCCACCCAGCACATTCCCATCGTCTTCATGACCGGACTCACGGAGACCGAGCACGTCGTCGCCGCCTTTGCCGCCGGCGGGTCGGACTACGTCACCAAGCCCATCCGGCCCGCCGAAGTGCTGGCCCGCATCGCCGCCCACATGGCCAGCGCCCGCCAGATGCGCCAGGCCCGCACGGCCCTCGACGCCTTCGGCCAGGCCACCGTCGCCGTGCGTGCCGCCGACCGGCGCATCGTCTGGCAGACGCCCCTCGCCCGCGAGCTTCTGCATGCCTACTTCGCCACCCCGGAGACCGTCGCCCCGCCGGAACTGTTGAGCTGGATATCCGCCGCCCTGAACGCCCGGGCGGAGGTGCGCGAACCGGCACAGCTGTTGGCAGCCGACGGCAATCGCCGCTTGCTGGCCTCGTTCCACGATCAGACGGGCGAAGAGGAATGGCTGGTCGTCCTGCGGGAAGAGAGCGACGCCTCGGCGGTGGAAGCCCTGATCGCCGCCTTCCGCCTCACCCAGCGCGAGGCCGAAGTGCTGTACTGGGTGGTCCAAGGCAAGACCAGCAAGGACATCGGCGACATCCTGGGTAGCAGCCCCCGCACGGTCAACAAACACCTGGAGCACGTCTTCGAGAAGCTCGGCGTCGAGACCCGCACCGCGGCAGCCAACCTGGCACTGGGGAAGATTCGAGGCGGCGGCTAGCGGTCCCGAATCCCGCCGGGGAAAAATATTTTTTGTGCGGTGCACAATTTTTCCAAATTTCCTCTATACTGGTCTCCGTACACCCAACCCCATCTCTCGATCCCTCACTATTGGAAACCATCATGTCCGTCACTCCTGAACAGTTCGTCGCCGCCAACAAGGCCACCGTTGATTCCCTCCTGGCCGTCGCCAACACCGCTCTCTCCACCGCCGAGCGCATTGCTTCCCTCAACCTGAGCACCGCCCGCGCCACGATCGAAGACGCCGCCGCCGGCGCCAAGTCGGTCCTGACCGCCAAGGATCCCCAGGCCGCCGTCGCCGCCCAAGCCGCTCTGGCCCAGCCCGCCGTCGAGAAGGCCGTCGCCTACTCGCGTTCGGTCTACGAAATCACCTCCGAGACCCAGCAGCAACTCGCGAAGATGGTCGAAGCCCAGTTCGGCGACTTCCAGAAGTCCGTCGCCAGCCTGGTGGAAATGGCTGCCAAGTCCGCTCCCGCCGGCTCCGAAGGTGCCGTGGCTGCCATCCAGAACGCCATCGCCACCGCCAATGCCGCCTTCGGCAACATGAACGCCATGGCCAAGCAATTCGCCGACGCCGCCCAGTCCAGCGTTACCGCTGCGACCAAGAAGGGTCGTTAATTCAGGCGGCAACGCCGGAATCTGAAGGCCCCGCATCAAGGCGGGGCCTTTTTTTGCCCACTTTTTTCTCGATCACCATGGCTGATCCCCAAGACCCTCCCGAACCCACGGACCTGGATCTCGCCGCCGAGCAGGCCCTCAGCGCCGCCCTAGGCGGACTGACCCCCAGGGAAGCCTTGCTCGCCGCATCCCGCGCCGAAGAGGCCGACGTGGAAGGACGCGAAGCCGCCCGAACCCGCAACCGGGAAAACGCCCTACGCCTGCTGGCCCTCCTGGAGAAGGCTTCCGGCTGATTGGCCGAGCCCGGGCCCGCCGGCCCCGGCTCGCTCCCGCGCCGCGCGACCCCCGCTGCGGCCGCCCGCTTTCCCCGGCCCGGATTTTCTCCGCGAGGCTACGCAATCTAACGTATTTCCCCGCCATCGCCCGCTCCTTACATTGGCGTTGCACTGCAACACGCAGTCCGCCATTCCGTCCAACAAGGAGCTTCCATGAGCACTCGCCGCCATTTCATCCAGGCCACCGTCCTGGCCACCGCCCTCTCCTCCTTCGGCCTCGCCGCCCAGGCCGCCGACACCATCAAGGTCGGCATCCTGCACTCCCTGTCCGGCACCA
>DAORDK010000126.1:0-8476 GCA_035345935.1 Rhodocyclaceae bacterium
GCCATCATCATACCGCCACTGCCGGTGTCATTGACAGGCCTTTTTCAACAGAATTGGCAGGTCAACTGTCATCCGGTAGAGAACCGGCCGGACTACTAACGGTTTGAACGCAAGGATGGCCCGGGGTCTGTCGCCAAGCTTTAAACTGGGCGAGGGCGTTGCGACAGCGCCAAGCGAACGACGTGATCGAACAAGACTTAGCGCGAATCGGATAGGGGGCGGCGTGGCGATCAAAGCAATCTTCGTCGGCATCAACAAACATCTTGATGCGACGATTCCCGAGCTGGGTGGAGCCCGCCGCGATGCGACCGCGTTGTGGGCGCTGTTCACCGACACGGTAGTGGGCCTGGCTGGCCGGCTACTAGTTGATGAGGCCGCGACGCATGCAGAGGTGTCGCACGCCATCCTAGGGACCCTGTCGTCCGCTGACTCGGATGACGTGGTCGTCATCACATTCGCGGGACACGGTTCTCCCGATGGAAACTTGGTCCTGTTCGATACCAACGCGGCCGATCTCACCAGCACAGGCCTGTCGATGGCAGGCCTGGCCGATGCATTCAAGGCGACGAAGGCTCGTGCAGTACTGTGCGTGCTTGACTGTTGCTTCAGCGGGCAGGCGCCTGCGCGCGTGCTGGAGGCTGCAGCGCGCCCGCGAAGCGCATTTGCGTTGACCGGGATTTACGGCGAGGGGCGCATTCTGCTTGCCGCATGTGCAACCAACGAATCCGCCTGGGAGCAGCCGGGCACCGGACACGGATTGCTCACGCATGCCGTGATCGAGGCGTTGACGGGTGCGGTCGGCAACTCGGTCAGCTTTCCGGAAATCGCCGGGGAGATCATACGGCTGGCGCGTGTCGAGGCCGAGCGCATCAGCGTGACACAGACGCCTGTGTTCCTTGGCAACGTCCAAGGTGGCCTCGTGTTTCCGGCTCTAAAGCGCGGTGACAACTACGCCGCTGCGTTCCCGGCCAGAGCGGTCAAGCAAATGTCGGGATCGTTCGCGGAGTTTTCCGCGCACGGCTTTCCGCCAGAAATCGTCGATCAGTGGACGACGGACTTCCCGCGAGGCCTCAACGCGCTGCAACTTAAGGCAGTCAACGAACACGGCGTACTGGCCGGCAGATCGCTGCTGGTGGTTGCACCGACCAGCTCGGGTAAGACCATGATTGGCGAACTGGCTGCGATTCAGGCAGTCACCGCCGGCAAGAAAGCGGCGTTTCTGCTGCCGTATCGGGCGCTGGTCAACGAGAAGTTCGAGGAGTTCAGCGAGCGATACGGACCCGCGGGCCTGCGCGTCGTTCGGTGCAGCGGTGATGCAACGGATGGCATTGGCCCTGTGTTGTGCGGTCGCTATGACCTGGGTTTCTTCACCTACGAAACCTTTCTCAATCTGGCGCTCGGCTCGCCGCGCCTGCTCAACCAACTCGGCCTCGTCGTGCTTGACGAGGGCCAGTTCATCACGGACCCAAATCGAGGCATTACGGTCGAGTTGATTTTCGCGCTTCTACTGCGGGCGCGTCAGCGCGGCATCGAGCCGCAACTGGTGATCTTGTCGGCGGTCATTGGCAACCTGAACAGCTTCGATCGCTGGCTCGACCTGCCCTTGCTGATGTCCCGCGAGCGGCCTGTGCCCCTCGTCGAGGGCGTGCTTGATCGGCGCGGGACGTTCCAGTTCGTCGATGCGGACGGCACTACCAAGACCGAAGCTCTGCTGCCTGCGCATTGCATCGTGCAGCGTCGCGATAAGCCCAGCTCGCAAGACGTGATCGTGCCGCTCGTTCAGCAACTGGTTGCACAGGGCGAGAAGTTGCTGGTCTTCCGCAACATGCGTGGTCCGGCACAGGGCTGCGCCAAATACTTGTCCAAGGAATTGGGCTTGGGGCCTGCGACGACCGTCCTGGACGTGCTGCCGACTCAGGATCTGACCGGCGCCTCGCAGGATCTGCGGGAATGCCTTGCTGGGGGCACTGCGTTCCACAACACCAATCTCTTGCGAGCGGAGCGCGAAGCCGTCGAGAAAGGTTATCGCAACGCAGGCGGCGGTATCCATGCGCTGGTGGCCACCACGACGCTGGCTGCCGGTATCAACACCCCGGCATCGACGGTGATCCTGGCCGAAAACGAGTTCATCGGTGAGGACGGCCGCCCATTCACCGTCGCACAGTACAAGAACATGGCAGGGCGAGCGGGACGGCTCGGATACAACGAGACCGGCAAGGCCATCATCCTCGCCGACACGCCGATGGAACGCGCGCAACTGTTCCAGAAGTACGTGCTCGGCGTGCCGGAAGACGTGAAGTCATCCTTCCAGCAGCGAGACCTGCCAACCTGGACGTTGCGCTTGCTTAGCCAGGTTCGGGGCATGCGCGCCACCGAAATTCCTGGCCTCCTGGTAAACACGTTCGGCGGCTACTCTGCGTCACGCGCAAACCCGCAATGGATCGCGATTGTGGAGCATGAAGTCACCGCGTTGGTCGAGCGCCTGCTGCAGGCCGGGCTGGCCGAGCGCGAGGGCGAGTTGATCCACCTGACCTTGCTCGGGCGCGCTTGCGGCGCTTCGTCCTTGTCGTTTGAATCGAGTCTGCGGCTGGTCGAGTTGATGAAACAACTGAACGCCCCACAGACGTCGCCCACCCAGGTGCTGGCGATGGTGCAGGTCCTCGACGAAATGGATGCGATCTACACACCCGTCATGAAACGGGGGCGGTCGGAGAGCGTGCGCGTCAATGATGTGGCGCAGCGTTATGGGCATGCGATGACGCAGGCACTGCAGCGATATTGCCGGGACGAGATTGAGTTCTGGTGCCGATGCAAGCGCGCGGCGCTCTTGTACGACTGGATCGAGGGCACCCCCGTCGACGTGTTGGAGAAGCGGTTCTCGACCACGCCCTTCGGAGGCGCTGTCGGATACGGGAACATCATCGGAATCGCCGACGCAACCCGCTTTCACCTGCGCTCGACGCACCAAATTCTGTCGGCACTCTTCCCGGACCAGCCCACGTTCCTGGCGGGACTCGACGAAATCCTGCAACGACTCGAATTCGGCCTTCCGGCCGGTGCGCTGCCGCTCACAAACTTACCGCTCGCTCTGACCAGGGGGCAATACCTCGGGCTCTTCAACGCCGGATGCGTGACGCCGGAAGCCGTGAACGACTTGAGCGGCGAGCGGCTAGAAGCATGCATTGGTCCAACTAGCGCGTCGCTGCTGAAGCTACACGCATGAACACCATGGTCCTGCGCAGGAGAATGAAATTTTTGGATAGACACGTCGCCACCATCGCGTTGTGGCCGCGAACGGAGTCACCGTGATGAGCGACTACTTCAGCGATCGTCAGAACGGTCCGCGCGCACGCACGGAGCAGGTGATTTCGCCCACTGTATGGGCGGGCCTCGTGGCAACGGTACAGGCGTTGATCAATAGCGGCGCATTCGGCCTGCGCTTTCCCGAATGCTGCCCAGATGGACAAGCCACTTGCGGCAGCGATGCGGACGCCTTGGCGGCTTCCGTAAGTGCCGAAATGCCGGGTCTGGCTTGGCCGTTGGAAACAGTCTCCATTGATGGGGAGGGTTACTTTGCTGAACGCCAGCCGTTCGCGCCGGACACCTTGCTCGTCTTGGATTTCATCGAGTTCGTTCACGCATCAGTGGCTAAGCCGATCTCAGGGAAGTATCACGATTACTTCAGTCATCAGCACCTGACTTTCGACCGGGAATCGGGGCAGGAAGACTTCCGCGTGACGGTCAATCGCATATTCGCGCGCAACGGGGTTTCGTTCGAGATACTGCCCAATGGTCGAATTGAACGACTGCTCCCGCCGGTGCTTGGCGAAGAATTGAAACGAACGCTTTTCAATACGGGAGATCGCACGCTCGACAACATGCTCGACGAGTGCCGGGCCAAGTTTTCGGACCGCAATCCGTTGGTGCGTCGTGAAGCGCTGGAGCGGTTATGGGACGCATGGGAGCGACTCAAGTCGCTGGCTGACCCGAACGACAAGAAGCGCTCGGTCAAGATCATCCTCGATGCAGTTACTTCCGTGCCGTCGCTGCGGGAGAGATTAGAGACAGAAGCGACAGAACTGAACTCCATTGGAAACAGTCACCTCATTCGGCATTCGGAGATCAGCCAGGTGCCGGTGATCGATGCGGACCAGGTTGACTATCTGTTCCACCGACTGTTCGCCATGATTCAGCTGATGCTGAGGAAAAAGTAAAATGTGCGAAAGCCCGTACGTTGCGCGATGACAGCAGTAGCCCATGCGGGGTTTGGGGTGCTTTTGTTAAATGGAAAAGATCAACCGGGGAGAGACGCAATGCTTGAATGGTACTTGGAGGTAAATGCCCTGTTTCGGGCAATGCGTCAGAAATCGATCGATGCACAAGGCCTCCTTGCGCGCGACGATAAAGCAGGGGCCAAGTTGATCAATGGCTATTTGAAGGCCGACTATCAACTGCTGCGCAAGCTGTGGACCGGTGCAGGGTTCCCGGAGCAAGACATGGGAAATCTTGGCAGGCATATCGGATTTGGCGACGCCAATGACTACGACGACATCCTTTCGCGCGATCTACCCCAGGTTGAGGTGAAGGCGGAAGCGCATGTGCGCGAAGCGACGGGCACCAAACCGAGTATAGGCTTCGAGGAATTGCTGCATCCGGTTATCTTCGCGCATGCCTTCCAGCACTATGTGGACGGACACTACCGCGATGCAGTGTTGAACGCCGTCGTTGCGATCTTTGATCTGATGCGAGAGCGTACTGGCCTGGATCTAGATGGCGCGGCTCTGGCGACACAAGTGTTGAGCTTGGAAAAGCCGCACCTGATCCTCAGCGAACTCGACACGGAGTCGGGCAGAAATGACCAGAAGGGGTTCATGCAAATTTTGGTCGGTGCTTACCTTGGCATTCGCAATCCCAAGGCTCATTCGCTAAATCATGATCTCGACCCGGAGAAGGCTGCACAGTATCTGATCTTCGCCAGCCTTCTAGCCCGACGGATCTACGAAGCGAAAGACGCTCCGAAGACCTGAGGTGCGCCAGTTGCATCGGTGGTTCTCGATCCGACCGTTGACCTGCCAATTGCTGCCGTCGGTTATCCGTTGCCCCAATGACCGGATTGGCCTAAATACCGAAGCACAGATAGCACTAAGCCCGGCACTTGCCGGGCTTAGTTTGCCGTATTGCCAACGGGCTCTATTTTCTTCGACGGACTTTGTTTTCCGCCATCAAACTACCAGTTGGGCTCCCGCTCCGGAGTGGCGGTGATCTTGTGGATGGACAGATCGGCCCCCTCGAATTCCTCTTCCTGATCGAGACGCAGGCCTACGGCAATCTTGATCCCTCCGTAGACGATCAGACTACCGAGAAGCGCAGTGCCGATGGCCAGCACGGTCATGATGAGTTGCGGCATGAAGGCGACGCCACCGACGCCGCCCAGACCCTTGGCGCCGAAAATTCCTGCGGCGATGCCGCCCCAGGCTCCGCATAGCCCGTGCAGCGGCCAGACGCCGAGGACGTCGTCGATCTTCCAGCGATTCTGGGTCAGGGTGAACATGACGACGAACAGGGCGCCGGCGGCGCTGCCGACGAACAGCGCGCCGACCGGGTGCATGACGTCGGAGCCGGCACAAACGGCTACCAACCCGGCCAGGGGTCCGTTATGAACGAAGCCGGGGTCGTTCTTGCCGAGCACCATGGCCACCAGGGTACCGCCCACCATGGCCATGAGGGAGTTCAGCGCGACCAGACCGGAGATCTTGTCCAGGGTCTGTGCGCTCATGACATTGAAGCCGAACCAGCCAACGGTGAGGATCCACGCGCCAAGAGCCAGGAAGGGGATCGAGGAAGGCGGGTGAGCCGAGATGGCGCCGGTCTTGGAATAGCGCCCATGACGGGCGCCCAGCAACAGGACTGCCGGCAGGGCGATCCAGCCGCCCATGGCATGGACGACCACGGAGCCCGCAAAGTCATGGAATTCGGCGCCATAGGCGGCCTTGAGCCAGGCCTGGATACCGTAGGCCTGGTTCCAGGCAATGCCTTCGAAAAAGGGGTAGACGAAACCCACCAGCAGAAAGGTGGCGGCGAGTTGCGGGTGGAATTTGGCCCGCTCGGCAATGCCCCCGGAAATGATGGCCGGGATGGCAGCGGCAAAGGTGAGCAGGAAGAAGAATTTGGTCAGCTCAAAGCCGTTCTTGTCCAGGAGCACCTCGGCGCCGGAAAAGAAATTGACGCCGTAGGCGATGCTGTAGCCGATAAAGAAATAAGCCAGCGTCGACATGGCGAAGTCGCACAGGATCTTGACCAGCGCATTCACCTGGTTCTTTTTGCGGACGGTGCCCACTTCAAGAAAAGCGAAGCCCGCGTGCATGGCCAGGACCATGATGGCGCCGAGCAGGATGAAGAGGACATTGCCTCCGGACTGAAACGCTTCCATGAAACCTCCCGAGAAAAGAATCGGGAAACGAAAGCAAGCACCATTCCAGTGCGTCGCACCCCCAAAAATCAAGGGTTTGCGTCATTTCAGTGCGCACCGTGCGCACCTGCGTGGTGCCATTCGCTAATTTACGCCCCGCCTTGGTGCCCTCCTATTTGGGTGCTGCCTCCGGGGGGAGGAGCACCCAGAGCCTTCCGGACTGCCGCATTCGACCCGCCTGCTCCCCGGCCTGGGGACCGAATCCCCAGAAGAAGTCGGCCCGGACGGTTCCCTTGATCGCCCCTCCGGTATCCTGGGCAAGCATCAGGCGGTTGAGCGGCCGCGCCGAATTGGGCTGGGTGGTCGCAAGAAACAGGGGGGCTCCGAGGGGGATCGAGCGGGGATCCACTGCCAGGCTGCGCTCCGGCGTCAGGGGTACGCCCAGGGAACCGAGCGGCCCCTCGTTGCCCGCCGGCCCTTCACGAAAGAAGACGTAGCTCGGATTGGCATTGAGCAGGTCGGCCAGTTTCGCCGGATTGGCGCGACCCCAGGCCTGAATGCCCTGCATCGATGCCTCTTCCAGGCGCAGTTCGCCCCGCTCCACCAGAAGCCGGCCCACAGACTGATACGGGTGCCCGTTCTGATCGGCATAGGCCAGGCGAACCAGATTTCCGTCCGGCAACTTCACGCGCCCGGAGCCTTGCACGTGGAGAAAGAACAGTTCGACGGCGTCGTCCACCCAGAGGAGAACGCGGGCCGGAAAATGGCCTTCCTGGGCGGCGATTTCACCACGGCTGAAGTAAGGCACCAGCTTCTTCCCGGAAAGGCGGCCGCGCAGCCGGAGGTTGCGGAGTTCCGGATAGAGCTCGCCGAGATCCACCGTCACGAGGTCGTCGGGAACCCCATAGACCGGCTGATCAAAGCGACCGCCGGAACTGCGGCTTCCTCTCAACAAGGGTTCGTAGTAACCGGTGATCAGGCCGCTGGGGTTATCGTCTGCGGCAATTACGGCAAAAGGCTGGAATTCGGTCTCAAAGAAGCGCCGAACCGCAGATGCCTGCTTGCCGTCGATGCCGCGCGCGAGATCGCAGACCCGCTTCCAGGCCGCACCCTGCGGCCGTCCGGCAAGGCCGCGGCAAGACTGCAGGAAGGGCGCCCAGGCGGCGCGCAGATCATCGTCTTTCCACCCGGGCAGGTCGGCCCAGGCCGCCGGTTGCAAGGGCTTGGCCGACACGGGTACCGGCGGGGTGGGCGCCGGGCAGACCGGGCACGCGGGACAAGGCGCCGACGCAGGACAAACCGGCCCCGGGGTGCTTCCCGAGGAAGGAGCGTCAGCCCCGGACGCCCGCGGGGTTTGAGCTACCGTTGCTTCATCGGGAGCGCCCGAGCGACTCCCGGGCCAGAAGGTCGCACAACCGGCGAGGAGCAGGACGGCAAGGCCGGCGGCATGGAGTTTTGCCATGGACTTGTTTAGAGTGGCAGGCTTCTTCATCAGCCGCGCAGTATACCCGCCCGATGATCGATCCCCAGCAACTTCACCGCCTCCTGGAACGCTTCGAGGCCGTTCTCGCACGTGCCGAGGCCGCCCTTCCTGCCCTGCCCCCTCCCGTCGACTGGCAGGGTGCGCGCGCCTTCCGTTGGCGACGGTGCGATGGCCGCAGCGCGCTCGTGGCAGTCACCCATCCTCATACCATCAGCCTTGGGGACCTGACCGGGATCGACGACCAGAAGGCGCGCGTCGTCGCCAATACGCGTCAATTTCTCGCCCGCCGGCCCGCCAACAATGTGCTTCTGACTGGTGCCCGGGGCTCCGGAAAATCCTCCCTGGTCAAGGCAGTGTTCAACGAATTCGCCGAGCGCGGTCTGCGCCTCATCGAGGTGGACAAGGACGACCTGGTCGACCTTCCCGATCTGGTGGACCGCCTGGCGGGCCGCCGGGAGCGCTTTATCGTCTTCTGCGACGACCTCTCCTTCGAAGCCGGAGAAACGGCCTACAAGGCGCTGAAATCGGTCCTCGACGGCTCCGTGGCCGCCCCCCCCGAGAACGTGCTGATCTACGCCACCTCC
>DAORDK010000127.1:0-8346 GCA_035345935.1 Rhodocyclaceae bacterium
TCCGGCGTATCGTGATCGAGACCGAAGACGAAGCACCCTTGAATTGCGATCCCCAGCCGATGCAAGTCGTTGATGACCGAGCGGAAGTCGACCGAGGCGTTGAACCGCTTCCGGGCGTCGCGCAGGCTGTCGGGGGTGACGGTCTCGAGGCCGAGCAGCAGACCCTTGCAGCCGCTTCGGGCGACAAGCTCCATGAAATCGGGATCGTGTCCAATGAGGACTGTCGATAGACCATACCACTCAATGTTGAGCGGGATCAGACGGATAAATAGTTCCCGGGCGTATTCCCTGTCGGAGATCAGATTGAGGTCGACAAACAGTATTTTTTTCTGTCCGAACTGCTGGATGTCGCGGATAACCCAGTCGATGGGCTTCTGGTACTGTTTGCGTCCCCAGGCGGCGGGTGCGACGCAGAATTCGCAATCGTGGGCGCAAGACCGCGTCGCCTCGAAGACCGCCTGGGTCAGGAAATTGCGCGAATCAAATAGATCACGACGGGCGAAGGGCATTTGCGGTCGATCGAGCGTGAAGTCGGGGCTCTGGTAATAGGCCGGTTTGAGGGTCCCGGCAGCGAAGTCACGCAAGAGCTGCGGCCAGTTATCCTCGGCGTAACCCACACAAATCGAATCGGCATGCCCTGCCGCTTCTTGTGGCAACAGTGTGACGTGCGGACCACCAAGCACAACGGTTTTGCCGCGGGCACGGAAGTCAGCGGCAAGTTGGTAGGCGCGCGGTGCCGTGCCGGTGATGACGGTCATGCCGATCAAATCGGCATCGATCTCGTCCGGTAGCTCGACGATGCCCTCGTCGTAAAGCGTCACCCTGGCGTCGAGTTCCGTTGGCACCAGGGCGGCCAGCGTGGTCAAGGTGAGCGGCTGGTAGCGGAGGGACTTCTTGAAAATACCGCCGCGGTGGCGGTACAAAGGACCTTTCGGTGATACCAAGGCGATCTTCATCGGCACTCCCGTTCGAAAACGTCAAGCCAGATTGGCTCGGGACGCAACGCAGTCGGCTTGATGTCGCCTAGCCGGGCGCCGCGCTTTACCAGAGTTCTTTCGTAGGTCTCCAGCGCGCGTGGCACTTTGAGCAAGCGTGGTGGCGAGAGCTGAGCGAGACTCCGTGCATAGGCGTATTGAGGGTTACGGCACAAGGCAATGTCCAACCTGTCGAGATCCTCAGGCGAAGTCTCGTGTTCGCGGACCAGGACGTAGGCACGCTTCCGTGCATCCGGAATCAACATGGAAAACCCGGATAGGGAAGCAAGCGCGGTAGCGACGAAGGACTCGCTCAATTTCTCGCCGACAAGGTCGCAGTGCAGACCAGACCGTCCGACGAAGCCAAGAATCGGGCGGCCCGACGCCGCGTAGCCGCGACAGCGTACAACGTCGCCACTGCGATAGCGGTACAAACCGCTGGCCGTGGTGACGACGACCTCGTACTCGCCACCGGGCTCAAGCTCATGAGCGAGCAGGGCATTGCCATCGCGCAGGAATTCGTAGAAACCGTTGGCGACGAGCTCCGGTTGGCAATCCTGATTGGGAACGGTGACAACGGCTTCAGTCGAAATCAGTCCCTTCGGCTCGATGGCGACACCCGGAAAACGGGCGGAAAGCTCGGCAGCATAGGCGCTGGAAGATCCATCTGCCCAACAACTGATGACCTTTAGCCGGGGCCACGCGGCGGCGATATCATCTTGCCCTTCCAGCAATGAGAGCAGGAAGGTCGGGCTCCAAACCGAGATCAATTCGAGCGCCGACGAATTCGTAAGGTGGAGCAGCGTTTCCTTGCGCCAAGTCGCGACATCCGCAATCTCGGCGACCGAGAAGGGTACGGCGCTCTTTGCGATCAGGAAGCGGCCAGTTGCTTCGTCGAGGTAGGCCGCATCGGGTAGCCCGACTGAAACATCGCCGATCCGTTCGGCAGCTCGGGCGACCGGGCTGATAGCGAAATAGACGGTACCCGTGACAGCGTGACGTTCCAGCGTCGCCGCGAGCCAAGGCGAGACCGCACGGCGGAAATCGGCAACGCCGGCAGCGGAGTACGGGATGAGCTTGCTTCCGCCTGCGCTGCCACCGGTTCTTTCGTAGGCGCACGGGCGGCCCTGGAACAGGACGTCGCTCTCTCCATCGGTGACGCGCCGAATCCACGGCACCAGTTTCTCGTAATCGCACATCGGCACTTGTGCGCGAAAGGCATCGAGCGTGAGTGGGCTGCCGTAGCTTCGTAGGTAGGAGCTAGAGGCGTTGTTTGCTAGCAGCTCGACAAGCCACTCGCTCCCTATTCTCCGGTCAGACTCAGGGCGCCGCACGGCCGCAGGCAGGACTGATGCCGGTCTCATCGAATTGCTCCGGCAGAGCGCCGAAAGAAACGCGCGGCGAGCGGTTTGAGGTTGTCGACCGCAAGCTCGCAGACGCAGACCAGTTCATTTCCCCTCAGGTAACCTGGATTGCGGGCAAGAAAGAAGCGGACATCCTGGCGCTCAAGTTCGTCGATGTCCGGAAGTGCGATCGCAGTGCGCAGATGGCCGCGGGATTCCGAGAATTCGACGACGCCCGTTTCTGGGTTGTAGTCGGTTCCGTAGCGAGTTCGCGCAAGGAAATCGGCCAGCGGCTTCAGGTGCCCTGCGCCGCCGTCTTGCCAGCAAGGAAAGAATTGACGCGAGAAAACAGGCAGGTATCGATAGGTGCGGTGGCCTTTGACCAGCAGGAACCAGTATAGAGGCCTGTCAGGCGTAGCCGCCTTGATGCTTCCGACATATCTGAGCCAGGCAAAGGCCAGTTCGCGCTGTCCCCAGTGCAGGGGATCGACGATCGTGTCGCCTGAGAAGACTATTCCCGTGTCTTTCGCTTGCCACTCAACCCCATACAGTTTGATCGTCGTGAATCCGACCAAGGTATCGCCGTTGAATACCAGCAGCGCTTGGTCTTTTTCCATTAAGTCGGCACGGAAAACGGCGTCGTTGCTGCCCGCATAGTTGTCGAGGTAAAGCGCCGACATCTCGGCAATTCTTGACTCGTCGAGTTCAGTGGTGCGAATGACCTTGGACCGGTATTCGGGTGTGACCGCTGCCGACCAACTCGGCCTCCGACGGGTTTCGATTGCCGCGAGGTCCCTCATACCCAATCACCTGTCGCGTGCGGCAGCCCGTGAGGCCGACCATGAGAATTCGGGATACTCGGCGAACATGCCATGCAAGGAAGGGAGCTTTGATGCCGCGAAGAAGGCGTCAAAGAATTCCGGCGATCCGGCCAGCGAGCGTACATGGCGATGCAGATCGCGATGGATGGACTGCAAATCGGGAAACTCCTCCACCAATCTGTCGATGACTGCGATCCCCGATCGCTTGGGAGCAAGAAATTCTCGCATCAGGCGCGCGAGCAATCTGCCGTTGATTTTCCGGGCGATAGCAGAACTGCCGCAAAGCACGGCACGGACAATGTCCGGATAAAGCCTGACGTGATGGACCTCGTCGCGCAGGTGCCGAAGGTGTAGGGCCAGGAAATTCGGTTCGAGCCCTGGGCTTTCCTTGGCAAGTTTGACGACCGTCTTCGAAAATTCCGCCGACGCTTCCTCGAGAAAAAAGGCGAGCCAGATGACGAACGTCAAGGTTTGCGGCCGTTGCAGAACGGCATTCAGCAGGCGACGCGTTAAGGCCGACGGACGAATGAAGCGATGCCGGCCATTTGCATATAGCTCTGGAAAGGCTTGCTTATTGATCGACTCGAACATGCACTGGTGGCGCTCTTCATCGTCGACCATAGCGCTCAATCGGTCTTGCAACTGGCGCGGCTTCACCGTACCGGAGGCCAGCAATGCACGCGAAATCACGTTGCCGATGTCGTGCTCAAAGAAGATGAATTGCTCGTTGATATGCGCAGCGTAGAGCTGGTTGTAGCGCAGCCGCTGGGCGGGACTCAATCGCGCGAGCAAGGGCGTGTAATAGAGCTGCGTCAGGGACTCGGGAACGAAAGGGAGTGCAAAATCGATCACCCTCGCGGTGAGGTCGAAGTCGTACTCTCGCTCAGAGATATCGTTGCTCTGTAACACGCGGATCAACTTCTTCCCATGGAGTCTGCAAGAAAAAACGATTATTGCATAAGGGACGATTGGTGCAGGATTCTCCGTCAGCTAGGAACCAACCGCAAATGACCCTGCTTGCTTCAGATCCATTCGTCTGGAGCGGCGCGTCGGATGAGGCAATGCTTAGGTGGCATGGGGACGAATCGCGTGGAGGCATCCGGATGGCTCATTTTCTCGACAAGCGGATGGACCGATACGGACAGAGCGCGGGCCTCTCTCACAATCGGGCTGGTCATCGCGGCCACAATGGCCTAGCTATCCTGCACCGCAATCGAATTCGCGTGTCAGTGCATCAGCCCGTGGCGCGCCGCGTAGGCGTAGAGATCGGCCGGGTTGTGCAAACCGAGCTTGTCGAAGATGCGTCCCCGGTAGGTGGAGATGGTATTGGCCGAAAGGGTCAATTGGTGGGCGATCTGGGTCACGCTCCTGCCCTGGGAGAGGAGTTGCAGCACCTGGAACTCGCGGTTCGAGAGGGCCTCGTGGGGTGGGGCTTCGCCGGGGCCGTCGCCGCGCACGTCGAGAGCGAGGAGTTCGGCCACCGCCGGGGTGACGTAAAGGCCGCCGCCGGCCACCTTGGCGATGGCGGCATAGAGGATGTCCGGGCTACACCCTTTGTTGAGGTAGGCGTGGGCGCCGCTCTTGATCGCCCGCAGGGCGAACTGGTTTTCCGGATACACCGAAAGCATGATCACGCCTAGGCGGGGGAATTCGGTGTGGAGGGTCTTCAAGAGGTCCAGCCCGTCGCGTTCGCCTAGGGCGATGTCGAGGAGCGCGACGTCTACCGCTGCCGAGCGCAGCAGGCGCAGGGCCGCGGGGCCGTCTTCGGCTTCCGATATTTCGCCGATGGCCGGGTTTTCGGAAAGGATTTGCCGCAGGCCGCGGCGGATGATCATGTGATCGTCGATGATGAGGACGCGGGTCATCCGGCGATTCCGTCGAGGACGCCGGGAAGGCGCAGGATGACGGTGGTGCCTTCGCCGGGGCTGCTAACGATGTCGAGCTTGCCGCCCAGGGCGAGGGTGCGCTCGCGCATGCCGAGCAGGCCGAAGGAGGTGGGCTGGGCTGGAACCTGCATGCCCTGGCCGTCGTCGGCGATGGTCAGCACCAGGTCGCGGCCGTCGGGGTCGACGTCGAGCCGGACGCGGGTCGCCCGGGCATGGCGGGAGATGTTGGTCAATACCTCCTGGACGATGCGGTAGACGGCGATTTCGGCATCCCGGCCCAGGCGGCAGCGTTCGACGGCCGGCGGACAGCGGAAGCGGCAGCGCAGGCGGCTGCGGCGCTGAAAGTCCTGCAACAGGGTCTCCAGGGCTGCCCAGACGCCCAGGTGGTCGAGTATGCCGGGGCGCAAGTCGTTGAGGATGCGGCGCATCGATTCCATCGCCTGGCTGCCTATCTCGAGCATGCCCTCCAGTTTGGCGACCAGGGGGTCGTCGGCGGCCAGGCGCTGGCGCAGCCAGCTCATGTCGAGTTGCAGGGCGGTGAGGGCGGCACCGAGGTCGTCGTGGATGTCGCGGGCCACGTGGCGGCGTTCCTCTTCCCGCACCGTGTTCATGTGGGCCGAAAGGCGGCGCAGGGCTTCGTGGGAGCGGCGCAGGTCGTCGTGGGCCGCGGTCAGTTCGGCGGTGCGCTCGCGCACCCGGCGCTCCAGGGTGTCGTGGGCTTCCCGCAGGAGGGATTCGGTCTGTTTGCGGGCGGTGATGTCGTTGAAGGTCACCACGGCGCCGACCACCGCCTCGCCGTCCCGGATGGGATAGGAGGCGTATTCGGCGGGGAAGGAGGTGCCATCCCGGTGCCACAGCACTTCGTCGTCCACCCGCACCCCCCGGCCTTCCTGGAAAGCCTTGTAGATGCGGCACTCGTGCACCGGCATCAGGGTGGCGTCGGCGTGGGAGTGGTGGATCAGGTAGTGCATGGGCCGCCCGAGAACTTCGTCCGGGGTGTAGCCGAGCAGCTCCGCGCCGGCTTCGTTGATGAAGATGCAGCGACCCTTGAGGTCGATGCCGTAGATGCCCTCGCCTGTGGATTCGAGGATCATCTCCAGCTGTCGGCGCCAGGCGGCGTGGTGCGATAGGCTGTGAAGGTTGGCGAACATGCTGGGTGGCGCTTTCCGCTGCTGGCAAGGGAGAGGAAGCTCGCAGATTAGGGCATCGCGACCCCCGCGGAAATACGCGGTATTGCGTAAGCGTCTTCAGGCCGGGGGGTGGGCGCCGATCAGGTAGACCTTATGCACGCTGCGGGCCTCGGCGATACCGTCGCCGGTTGCCGGGACGGCGGGGAAAAACGTCGCCTGCCGGAGGTCGATGGCAAAGTGCCTGCCGTAGAGTGCGACGATCTCATCGGAGCTGGCGCCGGCGCTCACCTCGTCTTCGTCTTCGTCGAGGTCTTCGACGGTCAGCAGCAACTGCCGGCAGTCGCCGGGCAGGATGGCCGCCAGGTGATCGACATAGGCGTCGCGCAGCTCGGCAGGAAGGGCGGTCAGGGAAGCGCGGTCGTAGAGTGCCTTGGTGCCGGCGAGATCGGCGGCGGTGAGGGCAAAGAAGTCGCCGCAGAAGATGCGTAGCCGATCCTGATCCCAACGGGTGAATCGATCGTCTCGCGTACGGGCGGGCTGCAGACGGCTTTCCTTGAACAGAGCCCGGATGGCGACCGGGCTGAGCTCGACGCCGGTCACATGGTGGCCCAGTGCCCGCAGCCACATGAGGTCGCGGCTCTTGCCGCACAGGGGCACGAAGACGCGGTCAGTCGGTGATAGTGCGAGCTGCGGCCAGAATTGCTGCAATAGCGGATGGACATGGGCCAGGTGGAAGCTGGTCTGCTTGTCGCGCCAACATTGCTGCCAGCGCGCGTGGTCGGCGTGGGACATGATCTGGCCTTCCTGTAGACGTCGATAGGCGACGCGGAGTGCCAGTCGGGCGTCGAGGAGGCGGCTGTCGCCACCGGTGCCACAGTCTGCGCCGTGACCGGGTTCAGTGTGCGCTCAGCGTCGCGGCGCCGCAATGTTGCGCAGGGGAACGGCAATGAAAAACGGGGGCTGTTGCCCCCGTTTGTTCGCGACACGACAGGTCCGGATTACTTGCCTTCCGGCTCGTCCTTCTTCTTGTCGTTGCCCGGGATGAACGGGCTCCACGGCTGGGCCCTGACCGGGCCGGGGGTCTTCCAGACCACGTTGAACTGGCCGTCGGCCTTCACTTCGCCGATGAACACCGGCTTGTGCAGGTGGTGGTTCTTTTCGTCCATCTTCACGTCGAAGCCGCTGGGGGCCTTGAAGCTCTGACCGGCCATGGCGGCGATGACCTTGTCCACATCGGTGCTCTTGGCCTTCTCGACTGCCTGCTTCCACATGTGGATGCCGATGTAGGTGGCTTCCATCGGGTCGTTGGTCACCACGGTCTTGGCGTTGGGCAGCTTCTGCTTGACGGCCCAGTCCTTGTACATCTTGATGAACTTGGTGTTCTCGGCGTTCTTCAGCGACTGGAAGTAGTTCCAGGCGGCCAGGTGGCCGACCAGAGGCTTGGTATCGACGCCGCGCAGTTCTTCCTCGCCGACGGAGAAGGCGACCACCGGCACGTCGGTGGCCTTCAGGCCGGCATTGCCCAGCTCCTTGTAGAAGGGCACGTTGGAGTCGCCATTGATGGTGGAGACGACCGCAGTCTTCTTGCCTTCGGAAGCGAACTTCTTGATCTTGGCGATGATGGTCTGATAGTCGCTGTGGCCGAAGGGGGTGTATTCCTCCATGATGTCGGCCTCGGCGACGCCCTTGGATTTCAGGAAGGCGCGCAGGATCTTGTTGGTGGTGCGGGGATAGACATAGTCGGTGCCGAGCAGGACCCAGCGCTTGGCTTCGCCGCCGTCCTTGGACATCAGGTATTCGACGGCCGGAATGGCCTGCTGGTTGGGGGCGGCGCCGGTGTAGAAGACGTTCTTTTCGAGCTCTTCGCCTTCGTACTGGACAGGGTAGAAGAGCAGGCCGTTCAATTCCTTATAGACCGGCAGGACCGACTTGCGGGAGACCGAGGTCCAGCAGCCGAAGGTGACGGCGACCTTGTCCTTGGTCAGCAGTTGGCGGGCCTTTTCGGCGAACAGCGGCCAGTTGGAAGCGGGGTCGACGACCACCGGTTCGAGTTTCTTGCCCATCACGCCACCGGCCTTGTTGATTTCCTCGATGGTCATCAGGGCGGTTTCCTTCAGGGCGGTCTCGGAAATGGCCATGGTGCCGGACAGGGAGTGCAGGATGCCGACCTTGATGGTGTCGGCGGCCTGGGC
>DAORDK010000128.1:0-8120 GCA_035345935.1 Rhodocyclaceae bacterium
GCGCCGCCTGCCGCAAGGACGGCCTGGGCAAGGACGTCACCGACAAGTTCCTCGGTGGCGTCCCCGGTGTGCAGAAGGAAGGGACCGACGGCATCATCGTCGCCGCCCGCTGGGTGCTGCACAAGATGCCGCCGGTCACCCGCACCGTCTGCCTGGAATTCTTCGGCCAGGTGCGCGAGGCGGTGCCCTCCATCGTCGAGATCACCGACTATTTCAAGCCGGGCGGTGCCGGCAATGCCGCCGGCGTGCTGCTGGCCGGCCTCGAACACCTCGACGAGCGCTACGTGAAGGCCGTCGGCTACGCCACCAAGGCCAAGCGCCATGGGCGGCCGAAGATGGTCCTGATCGGCGACATCGTCGGCCACAGCGAAGACGCTGTGATGACCGCCACTTCCGAGGTGGTCCGCATGACCAACAGCCGCGGCGCCGAAGGCTTCATCGCCGTCACCCCGGAGACGCGCAAGAAGTTCTGGCTCGACCGTTCCCGCACCGCGGCGATTTCCCGCCACACCAATGCCTTCAAGGTGAACGAGGACGTGGTCATTCCCCTGCCGCGCATGGGCGAATACTGCGACGGCATCGAGCGCATCAACATCGAGCTCTCCATCCAGAACAAGCTGGCGCTATGCGTCGCGTTGATCGAATTCCTCAAGGGTGAATTGCCTCTGGACCGCGGCGACGTCGCCCTGGATACCGACGTCCTCATCGGCGACCGTCGCCAGGCGGCGCTGGATTACGTGGAGGCGGTGCGCCTGCGCTGGGAATGGCTGCTGGAGAACCTCGATCTGCCGTTGGCGGAAGCCGAATCCCGCTTCCTCTCCTACGGCGTGCAGGCCGTCGAACTGACCAACAGGGCCACCAATCCGCGCCTCTTCCACCGCCTGCAGGATTACTCGGTGCGTGTTTCCTGGAAGCTGGAGCTGAAGGCACGCCTCTCGAAGATCTTTGACGGCGCGGTTTATCGCCCCGTCCTCGACCGCATTGCCGCCATCCACAAGGAAGTGCTGCGTGGCCGGGTCTTCGTGGCCCTGCACATGCACGCCGGCGACGGCAACGTACATACCAACATCCCGGTCAATTCGGACAATTACGAAATGCTCCAGACGGCCAACCGGGCCGTGGAGCGCATCATGCACCTGGCCCGTTCCCTGGACGGGGTGATTTCGGGCGAGCACGGCATCGGCATCACCAAGCTGGAATTTCTCACCGACGAGGAGATCGGTCCCTTCCGTAGCTACAAGGCCAAGGTCGATCCGGAAGGCCGCTTCAACAAGGGCAAGCTGATGCCCGGCGGAGACCTGGCCAACGCCTACACGCCCTCCTTCAGCCTGCTCGGCACCGAATCGCTGATCATGGAGCAATCCGAGATCGGCAAGATTTCGAACATGGTCAAGGACTGCCTGCGTTGCGGCAAGTGCAAGCCGGTGTGTTCCACCCACGTCCCGCGGGCCAACCTGCTTTATTCGCCGCGCAACAAGATCCTCGGCACTTCGCTGCTGATCGAGGCCTTTCTCTACGAGGAGCAGACCCGGCGCGGCGTTTCGCTGCAGCATTTCGACGAGTTCAACGACGTCGCCGACCATTGCACCATCTGCCACCGCTGCGAGAAACCCTGCCCGGTGGATATCGACTTCGGCGACGTCACGGTCGCCATGCGCAACTTCCTGCGCGAGCAGGGCAAGACCCGCTTCAATCCGGGCAAGGCGGCGGCGATGGCCTTCCTCACGCTCAAGGATCCGGCCACCGTCAAACTGATGCGTACGGCGATGATGTCCTGGGGATTCAAGGCCCAGCGCCTGGCCCATTCGTTCGCCAAGGGCATAGGCCTGGTCAGCGACACGCGCAAGGCGCCGCCGGCCACTCTGGGCGCACCGTCGGTGAAGACCCAGGTCATCCACTTCCTCAATCGACCGATGCCGGGCAACCTGCCCAAGCGCACTTCCCGGGGCCTGCTGGACATCGAGGACGACACCGTCATCCCGGTCATTCGCAACCCGCAGAAGACCACCGAGGAGTCGGACGCCGTCTTCTACTTCCCGGGCTGCGGTTCCGAGCGCCTGTTTTCACAAGTGGGGCTGGCCACCCAGGCCATGCTGTACGAAGTGGGCGCCACTACCGTGCTGCCGCCGGGCTACCTGTGCTGCGGCTACCCGCAAACGGCGGCCGGCGAGGAGGACAAGGGGCAGAAGATCACCATCGACAATCGGGTGCTCTTCCACCGGGTCGCCAATACCCTCAACTACCTGGACATCAAGACGGTGATCGTGTCCTGCGGGACCTGCATGGACCAGCTGCAGAAGTACCAGTTCGAGAAGATCTTCCCCGGCTGCCGCCTGCTGGACATCCACGAATATCTGTTGGAAAAGGGCGTCAAACTCGAGGGCGTGAGCGGTACCCGCTACATGTACCACGATCCTTGCCACTCGCCCATGAAGACCTACGCGCCCCTCAAGGTAGCCAACGACCTCATGGGGCAGAACGTGCCGCTGTCCGACCGCTGCTGCGGCGATGCCGGTTCCTTCGCCTACGCTCGTCCGGACATCGCCACCCAGGTGAAGTTCAGGAAGCAGGAGGAAATCGAAAAGGTCGCCGGCGCCCTGCGGGCCGACAGTTTCTCCGGCGACATCAAGATCCTCACCTCCTGCCCCGCCTGTTTGCAGGGGCTCTCCCGCTATGATGACGACGCCGGAACCCAGGCGGATTACATCGTGGTCGAGATCGCCCGCCGCCTGCTCGGCGAGGACTGGATGAAAGACTACGTCGCCAAGGCCAATCGCGGCGGTATCGAACGGGTACTGCTCTAGGATCGTTTTCGTCAAGCGGGCGCAAGGGCAATTCGGGCACAGTCGAATTGTCTCGGTTTCACAACATTCAGCTTTTTTTGCTGCGCCGCAATGTGAAATATTACCTTAGGCATAGATTTGCCATGGGCTATGCTTCAAGGCAAGTGCTGAATAGAAGGATTCGAAGCCATGCCCGGTTGCGAATTGTGCCAAAACGACGGTGGGACTGTGCTGTGGAAATCCACGGCATGCCGCGTCGTCGACGTGGCCGACCCCGACTATCCGGGCTTCTGCCGGGTGATCTGGAACGATCACGTCAAGGAAATGACCGATCTCAGCGCGCCCCAGCGACGCTATCTGATGGACGTGGTCTTTGGCGTCGAGGGGGCGGTTCGCGAAGTCTGCAACCCCCACAAGGTCAATGTCGCCAGCCTGGGCAATGTTACGCCTCACCTGCACTGGCATGTGATTCCGCGGCGCTGCGATGACCGCAATTTCCCCGAACCGATCTGGGGAGCAGTGCGCCGCCCCGAAGCGCGCGCGAAGCCGGTAGACAACGACCAGCTGATCGCTGCCCTGGAAACCTTTTTAGCGGGTGTTGAGGAGGCGTCATGAGCGCCGTCCCCGTCGTTTCGATGATCAATATCCCCGACCTCCGCTCCGGTCTCGCCTATCTGGCCCGTTTGCCCCTGGCCAATCCGCCAGCCGCCGAACGCGAATTGGTGAGCTTCCTCGACTGGCTGCTCGCCGCTCCGCCGGATGCGAAGGATCTTTTCACGCTGCTGGAGCAGGCCAGAATGCCGCTTTCCTTCGTCGAGGAGGAAATGGCCCGGCGCTACCACAACAAGCCCTTGGTCCTCGGGGAGGTCGAGGAGGAAGCCTTCCAGGAAGTCGTCGCCGCCTGGCGCCGCATGGGGAAGGCCTATGAGCTTTGCGCCCGACTCCAGAACCCGGAACCGGGACCCGAATACCGCACGCGCGTCGCCACCATCCTGCATCGCTGCCTGTACTACGCGGGCATGGTGATCCTGGAGCATTACCGCGCCCGCCGCGAACTCCCGCCGGGGGTTTGGCTCGATCTCCACGGATATTACGAAACCTCCGAGGAATGGGGCGTTGCCATGACGCCGGTGGAGGACGCTCTCGACGGGGAGCGCAAGGCCACCCACTGTACGGCCATCTACGCGATGCTGCTGCTGATCGAATCGGCCAGCCCCTACAGCCATACCATTCGCGACCTCAACCTCGTCCGGCGCTGGGCCGGCCAGTGGGCTCCGCTGGTTTCCGTCGTACGCCTCGAAGACAGTCACCATGTCCCTTCTTACGTGCTGGAGCTGATGAAGGATCGCCCGCTCCATCCGCCCCAAGGGCTGGAGGCTCCCGGAGAGGATGGGCGCCGTCTCGAAACCGGTCGCCTGGCCATCCAGCTCAATACTAGCCTGTCCCAGTTGCGGCAACGGGTTCTGCCCTCCAAGCTCGGCCTCGGCGAGGAAACTCCGGGGCACGTCATCCGACTGCTGGAGCAGGTCTCGCGGCCCTGGACACAGCAGGCGGCGCCCCGCCGGTTCCGGCGCTTCCCCACCTCCGGAACAGCGCGGGTCGCAGCGGGATTCGAAGCCATGCACTACTTCGTTTCCCGGCGCGAATTTTGCCAACCGGAAGCGGCGAGGACTTATTCAAGAGGAGAGTTTGACGCCCTCTTCACTTTCCGAGATCGAATCAACCCTCAGGCACCGCTGTCGATCCGCGAGCAAATCAATTTCCCGGTGGACGACTGGGACGTCATCAACCATTCGGCCAACGGTTTCCGGCTGGCGCGCAGCGCGGCCGGTCAAAAAGTCGGCCATGACCAACTGCTCGCGCTTTGTCCACCCGACGGCGAAAACTTCATCCTGGCGGTCTCCTGCTGGCTGATGCAGGAACAGAGCGGCGGTCTGGTCACCGGCGTGCAGGTCCTACCGGGACTGCCCGAGGGGATTGCCCTGCGCCCCGAGGGGGGGATCGCCACCGGTGAACCTTACGTTCGCGCCTTCCTGCTGCCTCCGGTTGCCGCCATTGGCGAACCGGCTTCGCTGGTCGTCCCAGCCGGGACCTACTTGGCGAGTCGGGTACTGGATGTCCAGGACGACAAGGGCCACTGGCGGGCAGTCATGAAGAAGCTGGTGACGCGGGGCGGGGATTTCGAGCGGGTGACTTTCGAGATCGTTTGATCGGGGTTCCGCTTTCCGCCAAGGGAGTGCGGTAAACTATCGGCCTTGCTTCAGGAGAACGCCATGGCCGGCCTCGAACGCGACACGCCGATTCCGACCGATATCCGGTTAAACCAGAAATCCCACACCCTCTCCGTCCAGTACGATGACGGCGAGAGCTTCGAATTGACACACGAATTCCTGCGGATATTCACGCCCTCGGCGGAAGCCCGGGGCCATGGCCCTGGTCAGGAGACCCTCCAGACAGGAAAGCGCGACGTCAGTATCGAGCGCATCGAACCGGTGGGCACCTACGCCTTGCGCTTCGTGTTCTCCGACGGTCACGATAGCGGACTCTACTCCTGGGATCTTTTGCGCAATCTCTGCCTCCACCGGGACGCACTGTGGGCCGAGTACCTCCAGCTCCTTGAAGCCCGCGGCGCCTCGCGCGATATAGACACCACTTCCCGCCCCGCAGCCACGGGTGGCTGCGGCCATCACCACTAAGCCATGGCCGACGAAAAAACCCATTTCGGGTACCAGACGGTCGCCGAAGGCGAGAAGGCCCAACGCGTCGCTGACGTGTTCGATTCGGTCGCAGGTCGCTACGACCTCATGAACGACCTGATGTCCGGTGGCCTGCACCGGGTGTGGAAGGCCTTCACCATCCAGCGCTCCGGGGTCCGGGAGGGTGCCCGCGTCCTGGATGTCGCCGGAGGAACCGGGGATCTGGCCCTGGCGTTTGCCAAGCGGGTCGGCAAAAGCGGCCAAGTCTGGCTGACCGACATCAACGCCGCCATGCTCGCGCGGGGACGGGATCGCCTTCTCGACAAGGGTTACCTGATTCCCACCGCCCAGTGCGACGCCGAGCGATTACCCTTCCCAGACGATTGGTTCGACTGCGTCACCGTTGCTTTCGGGTTGCGCAACATGACCCACAAGAATCTGGCTCTGGCCGAAATGCGGCGGGTACTTCGCCCTGGCGGCCGCCTGCTGGTGCTCGAATTCTCCCAGGTCTGGAAGCCCCTGGCGCCGTTTTACGATTTCTACTCCTTCCAGGTCATCCCACGGGTCGGAAAGCTCGTCACCCAGGACGAAGCGAGCTATCGCTATCTTTCCGAATCGATTCGCGTCCATCCCGGCCAGGAAGAATTGAAGGCCTTGATGGAGCAAGCGGGTCTTGAGCAGGTCGAATACTTCAATCTGAGCTTCGGTGTGGTCGCCCTCCACCGCGGTTACAAGTTCTAAGACTCCCCGGAGATTTGCCATGAAGAAGATCTACTCCCTTTTCGCGACGCTCTTGCTTTCACTGTCGCTGGTGGCAGCTGGAGATGCCGAAGCGAAGCGTCTCGGAGGCGGTACCTCCCGCGGACTGCAGCGGGATTCTGTCACCCAGCAGCGCCAGGCCTCCCCTACCCCCTCGGGAGCGACCCAGCCCCAAGCGGCTCCCCAAGCCGCGCCACAGCCGGTTCCGGGGGCAGCGCCCCAGGCGCCCAAGCGTAGCTGGCTAGGCCCCTTGGCCGGGCTGGCCGCGGGCATTGGACTGGCCGCGCTGCTTTCGCATTTCGGCCTCGGTGAAGGGGTGGCCTCGTTCTTGATGATTCTCTTGCTCGTCGGCGCAGCCTTCTTCGTCATCCGCCTGCTGCTTGGTCGCCGGAGACCGCAGGCCGAGGTTTCCTCCCTCCAGTATGCGGGACACGGAGCAGGAGCCGGCAACTCCCCCCAGGCTTCCGGCCTCCCGGCAGAGCCCTTCGCCAAGGCAGTACCGGGTTCCGCTCCCGCCACAGCGGCGGTTCCTCCCGGTTTCGACAGCGAGGGATTCCTGCGGGTCGCCAAGGTGAACTTTCTTCGCATGCAGGCCGCCCATGACGCCGGGAATCTCGACGATCTGCGAGAGTTCACGACACCCGAGATGTTTGCCGAGTTGCGTCTCGATATCGACGACCGTAAGGGCATCCCCCAGGAGACTGACGTGATCGGCGTCGAAGCACGCTTGATCGAGGTGGTCACCGAAGGCAATCGCAATATCGCCAGCGTCCGGTTTTGCGGTACGGTGCGTGAGGAGCGGGGCGGCGCGGCGCTTCCCTTCGACGAGGTCTGGAATCTGGTCAAGCCGGCGGACGGAAGCCGCGGCTGGGCTGTCGCCGGCATCCAGCAAATGAATTGATTCCGTGCTCGAAAGCGCCGTTCTCGCCGCCCTCAATCATCTGCTTGCCGGCGAACCCTGGGCCACCGAGCGGCTTCGGGGTGCCGCCGGCAAGCGATGCCGCGTCGAGGTCGGCCCCTTCGGCATGGATATCGCCGTCGATGGCGACGGAAAATTCCGCATAGCCGATGCCGGCGGCGAAGCCGCGGTGCACATTCAGATCCCAGCTGACGCCTTGCTGAGTCTTCCCAACGGCGGTGCCGGATCGTTATTCGCGGCAGCCCGCCTGACCGGCTCGGCGGAACTAGCCGAGACGCTGGCGTTCGTCTTCCGAAACCTCCACTGGGACCTGGAAGGGGACCTCGCCCGTGTGGTGGGGGATATTCCTGCCCGCCGGCTGGCGAAGGCGGGGCGCAGCTTCGCAAGCTGGCAGCGGGAGTTCAGCGAGAGATTCTCCGCCAATCTGGTGGATTTCGCTTCCGAGGAAGGGAATTTGGTCGTGCCGCGGCGCGAGTTCGATGTCTTTCGCGCTGCTCTGGCAACCCTGCGCGACGATCTGGCTCGGCTGGAAAAGCGCCTGGCCTGAGGGAGTGCCCCCTGTTCGCGCGAGCAACGTTGGCGCGGGCTAGCCTAGCGAGGGGTGTCCGCTGGCAAGGGCGCACCTTCTCACCCCAACTCCCCGGAGGTGTGGGGTGGGCAGGTGATTGGCCCGCCAAGGTCCGCGTACTTCCAGCTCGGGGGCTCGGGAAAATAAAAAAGGCAGCCGAAGCTGCCTTTTTTTGCCCTGGCGGGTTTAGTGCGTGTGCTTGCGCAGACGCTGAATCGCCTGGAGCTGAGCGATGGCTTGCGCCAGCTCGGCTTCCGCCGCAGCGTAGTCGATTTCGGCCTGCCGGTTGGCAAGGGCTTCTTCGGCGCGCTTCTTGGCTTCCAGGGCCTTGGCTTCGTCGAGGTCGTGGGCACGGATGGCGGTATCGGCCAACACGGTGATCATGTCGGGCTGAA
>DAORDK010000129.1:0-8103 GCA_035345935.1 Rhodocyclaceae bacterium
CTCGGAGCCAGACTGGCCACCGTGGGAGCGTGTCAAATGCGCGCCTGGGTATCGAGGGACGTAATGCCCAGGGCTCTAAGCGTCTTGACCGTCAGATAGCCGACTTCGTTCTGGGCGGCCGATGAGGCCAGGTAGCCCGTGCTGGTCCAGCGATTGACGGTGACGCCGTCGGCGTTCTGGGCCATGAAATTGGCGTCCCGGTCGGCCTTCATGTGCTTGGCGATGCGGTCGAAGGCGTCGGACCAGGAAATCCGCTTCCATTCCGCCGTGCCCGCCTCGCGCACCTCCGGCCACTTCAGGCGGTTGGCGCTGTGGATCATGTCCTTCAAGCCGGCGCCCTTGGGACAGAGCGTTCCGCGGTTCACCGGATTGTCCGGGTCGCCCTCGATGTGGATGATCGACCCATGGGCGTTCTTGGACTTGTCGCCGGTGGTGTAGATGAGGACTCCGCAGGACACCGAGCAATACGGACAGGTATTCCGTGTCTCGGTGGCGCGGGCCAGTTTGAAAGCCCGCACTTCCGCCAGGGCAGCCGTCGGCGAGAAGCCCATCATGGCGATGGACGACCCCCCAAGCCCCGCGGCGCAGACTCTGAAGAACTGTCGCCGTGTAACGTTCATTTTGTATGTCTCCTCCGATGCACAGGTAGTGCCCTTCCAGACTAGACAATAAATGAAATGTTTTCCACTAAATCTTTGTGAAATAAGTACTTTTTCGGCCGATCGGCCCTGGGTGGGCTGTGGGTTTCCGGAGGAGACAAGTGCGTTCGGAAACGTTCCGGCTGAAACGCGCGCCCGCTGAGATTGCAACGAGTAAGGAAAGCCTGTCAGGAATCGGTCGGCGAGACGCGTGCTCTCCTCGCGGCGCCCGACAACCATTCCCTGACCTTCGTTTGAAGTTGGTCCGGGTCTACGGGTTTGCTGATGAAATCGTCCATCCCCGCCGCGATACAGTTGGCGCGGTCCTCGCCAAAGGCGTTGGCGGTCATGGCCACGATGGGCACGTCGCTCCGGGACTCGCGGATGCGCCGAGCGGCCTTGAGTCCGTCCAGTTTTGGCATCTGCATGTCCATCAGAATCAAGTCATAGGCAGACCTAGCGGCCATTTCGACCGCTTCGGCGCCATCGCAGGCGACCTCGGCGCGAACGCCGATCTCCGCCAGAAATTCGAGAGCGATTTCGCGGTTGATGGGATCGTCTTCGACCAGGAGTACGCGTTGTTTGGCCAAATCCACGCTGCAAGTTTCCGCAGGCCCAGTGGGGCTGGCCGTGGATTTCACGGAGTGGTCGCGCTCGAAGCGGGCGGTGAACCAGAAGGTGCTGCCGACGCCAACCGAACTCTCGACCCCGGCATCGCCGTCCATGAGTCGAGCGAGCTTGCGGGTGATCGCCAACCCGAGACCGGTGCCGCCATGGCGGCGGGTAGTCGAGTTGTCCCCCTGCTCGAAGTCGGAGAACAGCCGCGAAATCTGCTCAGGCGGAATTCCCGGGCCGCTATCGCGAACCTCGAAACGAATCCGCACGTTGTCCTCGTCGAGGGCCAGCATCCGGGTGGCCAGGGTGATCGTTCCCTTTTCGGTGAATTTGACGGCATTGCCCAGGTAGTTGAGCAGCGCTTGCTGTACCCGCGTCGCGTCGCCGATCAGCCGGTCAGGAATGTCCTCTTCCGCTGCGACCTCAATGAGCAGTCCTTTGGCGATCGCCCGGTCGTGGGCGATGGAAACCGCATTGGCGATGACGGCGGGCAGCAGAAAGGGCGCCGCCTCCAGAGTCAATTTACCCGATTCGATTTTGGAGAGATCGAGGACGGCGTTGATGACGTCGAGCAGATGTCGACTCGCCGTTTCCATCTTGTCGAACAGCCCAATCTGGTTCGGAGTCCTCGCATCCCGGCGCAGAATGTGGCCGATCCCCGTGATGGCGTTGAGCGGCGTGCGAATCTCGTGGCTGATGTTGGCGAGGAAGGCGCTCTTGGCCTGGCTGGCCTCCTCGGCTTTGGCGACTGCCTCGGAAAGCGCTGCCGTCCTGTGGGCGACCATCTCTTCGAGTTGATCGCGATGGGCACGCAATTCGTCCTCGACCCGTTCGCGTTCCCGGGTTGCCGAGCTTAGCAGCCGGTGGGCCAACATCAATCCGGCCAGTCCGGCCGCCCAGATCAGCAGGTGGCTGACACCCAGGTTGAAACGACTGTCGCGAATCTGATCCAGATAGGGCGCAAGCGGCAGATTGAGTCCCGTCGCGCCACGCATGTCTCCGGTCTTGTAGCCCAGGATGGCGTGACACTTGTCGCATCCCGGTTCCATGAACATGGCTCGCAAATAGCGCAGATGCTGCTTTCCCGAGATATCCGCGACGGCCCAAACCTCAGTCGCTTCACCGCGGGTGAAGCGCTCGAGTTGCTCCTTTTCCCATGGATCGGGCGCGTTGGATGGGTTGAGGTACTTTAGCCCGGTAATCCGCCCCTGAACGCCATAGGTTTCGGCGTATAGATCCATCATCTGACGCAACATCGACGCCGGATTCAACAGGGTCAGTTTCCGTCCGTCAGTGGTTTCGACATCCCGGTCGAGAACGTGCGACAGCCAGGGAATCGATTTCTGCGTCTCGGTAATGGGCACGTAGACCCCGCCATGCTGAGTTCCCCAGCGACGCAAGGTGATGTCCTTATTGAGGTTGGCGCGGGCCTCGGCGTAGGCCATGGCCATTACCTGCTCCTCCGCGCGCTTCAGATTCCAGGCCAGGGAACCGGCAAGCGTCGCCGTCCACAGCACGGCGGCGACCAGCAGCAATTGACGGTGCAATCTAGAGGAGCTCATGGGAAGCGAAGGACATTTCCGAGCTGCACGACGGAATCACTATAGCACTGCACTTATCCGGCATTCAGATCTCAGCCCATGGCCTTTCTTAGCTTGGCGCTGGCGAGATCGACGAGGATAGACAGGCCGAGCATTGCCGCGATGACCGTTGCCGCCTGGGCGTGGTGAAAGAGGGAAAGCTCGACATAAAGGAGTTGCCCCAGTCCGCCGGCGCCTACGAAGCCAAGGATTGCCGCCATGCGGATGTTCATCTCCCAACGGTAGAGGGTGTAGGCCACTCCCTGAGGCAGTGCTATCGGGAGAGTTCCGTAGAAGAAGGCCGCGAAGGGTCCCGCCCCGGCCCGGGTCAGAGCGGAGTGCGGCGCCGGGGGAGCGTTCTGGAGGGCCTCGGCATAGAGCCGTCCAAGAACTCCGGTCGTATGTAGCGCCAGCGCCAGAACGCCCGCGAAGGGACCGATTCCCACGCAGAGCGCGGTCAGCGTGGCCCAGACCAGCTCGGGCACCGATCGCAGCAGGTTGAGCACAAGGTTGACGCCCCAGCGGCGCCGGGGAAGTGCCAGAACGAGGCCCGCCCCGGCTGCGAAGAGGGTACCCACCGCCGAAATGGCCAGGGTCTCCCAGGTGGCCCGAATGACCCGGGTCAGCCAGTCGGCGGAAAGATCCGGCGGGTAGAATCCGATGATGAAGTCGCCGATCGCTGCCAGGGCCTCTCCCGAGAATAGGGCTCCCGGCCTGAGGTCGAGAAAGCCGAAACTGCCGCCGATCGCCAGAGCCAGAAGGGCTAGCCCAAGGCCGGCCGGGATTCCGAAAGCAGCCGGCCGTGGGGGCGGTGCCCGATCCAGGTAGCGGCGAAGCTGTCGCGACAAGGCATCGGCGCCGAGGACCAGAATGACGAAGACCGCCAGGATGCTCGCGGCTTCACCGCCATTGAGCATCTTCATCGCCTGGTCCATCAGTTGTCCGAGGCCGCCGGCACCGACAAAGCCCATGACGACCGAGGCCCGGATGGCGCATTCCCAGCGATAGACGGTGTACGAGACCAGTTCTCCCGCCGCCTGAGGCAAGAGGCCGTAGACGATGGCCAGGGGCCGGCTGGCGCCGGACCGGCGCAACGCGTCCGCCGGGCGCCGGTCGACGGATTCGAGGATTTCTCCGTAAACCTTGGCCAGCATGCCGCCGTAGGTCAGCCCCAGGGCGAGGACGCCGGCTGCAGGCCCGAGGCCAAAGACCCGCACGAAAATCAGCGCCCAGACCAATTCCGGAACTCCGCGCAGGACGACCAGCAGGGCACGGGAGACAGGATTGAGCGTCATCGTTTCCCGGCCTGCGCCGCTGGCCAGGTAGGCCAAGGGGATGGCGAGGCCCAAGGCCAAGGTCATGCCTGCGGTGGCAATGGCCAGGGTCTCCAGCGTCGCCTGGCCAAGAAAGCCCAAGAATTCGGCGCCCGTTTCCGGCGGCAGGAATCCGCTCAGGAAACGGCCGACGACTTTGATATTCCCCGCATCGAAGAGGACCCCCGGCTTGACCTCGGCCGCCTGCAGCAGAGGCCAGAGGATGACGACCGCCGCTAGGATGCCGGCGAGGCGGGCGGGGGCGGCGGGGTCGCGCAGAGGCAGGGGCGTCACGGGCGATCGATGAGGTGGCTCGGAAGAATCCGCCAGAGCTTAGCTCCCCTTCGGAAAATTGGGGAGTCAATCGAGGGCCAAGACGTGCCACGAAGGCGCCGATCCAAGTAGAATTGCCGGGTCCGCGGAGGCCGCGTCTATCTCGGTCGCCCGGAGGAGCATCTCGGGAGGGTCGTACTTAAGTCGCCGCAGCCCGTCGCCAAGAATCGGGCGTGGTTTCCTGTCGCACTATTTCGCAGAGGAGATACCCGTGGCAATTAATCCCAAGGATTTATCCGCTTCCAATCTGGCTGCCCTCGACGCCCTGTTGTCGGTGGCCAACGCTGCCCTCGAGACCGTCGAGCGCATCGCTTCCCTGAACATGAATACCGTGCGCAGTTCGCTCAAGGATTCCGCTCAGGGTGCCAAGGCAGTGCTGGCGGCCAAGACGCCGCAGGAGGCGGCCCAGCTTCAATCGGCCCAGGCTCAGTCCGCCGTCGACAAGGCCGTCGCCTATACCCAGGCCCTGCAGCAGGTGTCCGAGGAGGCAAGGGCCGAACTGGCCAAGCTGGTCGAGGCCCAGTTCAACGATTTCCAGAAATCCGCCAGCCGTCTGCTGGATCAGGCGGTCAAGGCAGCGCCCGCCGGCTCGGAAGGTTTTGTCGCCGCCATGCAGGATGCGATGGCCAAGGCAACTTCGGCCTACGATCAGGTGACGGCAATGACCCAGCAGTTCGCCGAAGCGAGTCAGGCGACGGTCAAGGCGGCCACCAAGGTGGCGGCCAAGAAGCCCGCCGCCAAGAAGCCCGCCGCCAAGAAGTCTTAATCGAGTGCCCGAGGCCTCGCGAAGCGGGGCCTCTTCGGCTTGCGATCCGCCATCGAGTGATTCCTGATCCTGCGGGCCTGGGTCGCGCTGGCGATACGGCCCGTCGGCAGGGCCGCGATCGGACGATGTGTTCCCGATCCGGAGAGCGCTCCGTTCAAATCATCTGAAATTCCTGGCTGGGGCTGCAAGAGCCGCTCCGATCGGTTACCCTCCGGGCTGACGTCGGCGGCATCGGGGCCGCAGGGAGGGAAGATGTCCGAAGACAGCGCCGGTCTTCAGCCTGCACGGGGCTTGCTGGTCCTTTTCGCGCTGACCGTTCTGGTCAGTGCCTTTCTCCTCTTCCAGGTCCAGCCGCTGATCAGCAAGATCATCCTGCCCTGGTTCGGCGGTAGTCCATCGGTGTGGACCACGGCCATGCTGTTCTTCCAGTGCACGCTTTGCGCGGGCTACTTCTACGCCCACCTGCTTGCCCGCCGGGTGAGGCCAGAACGCCAGGCCTGGGTGCATGGTGCCTTATTGGCGATGGCGGCGGCGCTGTCGTTTTTCGTCGTGCCGGACGCGACTTTCAAGCCTACGGGCGACGAAGATCCGGTGAGCCGTATCCTGCTGCTGCTGGCCGTCAGCGTCGGCTTGCCGTATTTCTGCCTGGCGACCACCGGACCTCTGATCCAGTACTGGTTCGCCCGGTCTTCGCCCGGGGCTTCGGCTTTCCGGCTCTATGCGCTGTCCAACGCTGGATCCTTCCTGGCGCTCCTGTCTTTCCCCTATCTTTTCGAGCCCCACTTCGAAATCGGCCAGCTGGGCGCCCTGTGGACCGCAGGCTTCTGGCTCTTTGCCGTGCTCTGCGGCGCCGTGGTCTGGCGGGTTCGCGCTGCTAAGCCCCTGGTGGCCATGCGGTCCGCTACGCCGTCGGTGCCCTCCGTCACCTTGTCGGCCGTTCCCGGACTCGGGCAAAGGGCCTCCTGGCTTGCCTTGCCGGCCCTCGCTTCCCTCGCTTTCATCGCCACCACCGACCACGTCAGCCACGATGTCGCCCCCGAGCCGCGCCTGTGGATCGCGACCCTCAGCCTTTACCTGCTGACCTTTATCGTCTGTTTCGACCATCCCCGCTGGTATCGGCGGGGGCCTGCGGCGGCCGTCACGCTCCTGGCCATCGCCTTGCTCTCCGGTCGTCACGACATCCCGGAGTGGCTGGGATTCGAAGTGAGCTATGGCCTGACCGAGACGCGCTGGGCTCATTTTGCGACCCTCTTCCTCATCTGTTTCGTCTGCCATGGGGAACTCTACCGAAGGCGGCCGGATAACCCCCGGTTCATCACCGAGTTCTATCTGCTCATGTCGGTGGGAGGCGCCTGTGGCGGGTTGTTCGTCGCTCTCATCGCAACCCACTTCTTCGCGGATTATTACGAATGGTCGCTCGCGCTGGTGGGAGCCATCGGATTGGGCAGCGCCATCCTGTGGGAAGTGTTTGCGCCCCCAGGACGCTCCACGGCCACCGGCTTGCTGGCTGCTACGGCTGCGGTCGTGCTCGCGGGCCTGGTAATCTACTGGGAAGATCCCCTGGGCTTGCGTCGCGACGACGAGCCCGAATACCGGTCCCAACGCGTCCATCAGGCGCGCAACTTCTACGGCACGGTCTCGGTGATCGAGCGGCGCTACCATGCCCATCCGGCCGATGATCGGCGGACCTTCTACAGCGGTCAGATCATCCACGGCATGCAGTTTCTGGACCCGGCCCGGAAGCGCCTGGGGGTGACCTACTATTCGCCAGGGAGTGGGGCCGGGGAGACGCTGACCTATGCCATGGAGAAGCGGTCAGGGTTGCGGGTCGCCATCGTCGGCCTGGGGGCGGGGACCCTCGCCAACTATGCCCGGGAAACCGATCGCTACGATTTCTTCGACATCAATCCCGAGGTATTCCGGGTGGCTGATCGCTGGTTCGACAACCTCGCCGCCTGCCGCGCCCGGGAGAAGCGCAACGTCCTCGGCGACGCCCGGCTCAAATTTGAAGGGCTGCCCGCGGACGTGCGCTACGACGTGATCGTTCTCGACGCCTTTTCCGGCGATTCGGTCCCGGTGCACCTCCTGACCCGGGAAGCCTTTGCCCTGTACCGGCAGCATCTCGCACCGAGCGGGTTCATCGTGGTCCATATCACCAACAGCTACCTCAATCTCTTTCCGGTGGTACGCCGCCAGGCGGAAGCTCTCGGACTTGCCTGGCGGCACAAGTATCAGACCGAGGACATGGATCACCAGATCCGCCGCAATCACTATTTCGTCATGACCGAGGACCGGGACTACCTGGCCCGCTATCCTTCGGTGCGCCGCCCCATCTTCGACGATCAGGACCGGGTGATCGGCGAGGTGGATCCCGACATACCGGGCTTCCCTTTGTGGACCGACAGCTTCAGCAGCGTCAACGCCATCGAGCTCAAGGACTGAATCCCGGGCTCCGCGGAGGGAAGGACAGAGCCCTAGCAGCAGGCCGACCGACGGGCGGCCTCGCCCAGCGGCTCCGGTACGTACCGGTTGCGTTCGTTGGCTAGCAGAGGCAGCGATTCACCCTCGCCGGCGTAGAGTTCGTGCAAAAGGGCGTCGTCTACTTGCGTCGCCGGGAGGTCGAAGGCAATCCGCCCGGCCTTGATGCCGACGATGCGGGGAAAGCAGGCGAGCGCCAGATCGACGGCGTGGAGGCTGGCGACCAGGGTGGCCTTGCGGTCTGCCGCCTCGGAGCATAGGAGGCGGACGGTGGCCAGGGCTTGCGCCGGGTCGAGGGCCGAAACCGGTTCGTCGGCGAGGATCATATCAGGCTCCTGATAGAGCACCCGAGCGATGCCGACCCGCTGCAACTGGCCGCC
>DAORDK010000130.1:0-8020 GCA_035345935.1 Rhodocyclaceae bacterium
AATCAACCGAATACCCGATTACCCATCTTTTTGCACAACTTGACGCACACAACTCCTCAGCGCCAGCGGTTCATGGCGCCATGCCTGAAGTCAAATGGCGGTTGACTTCCAGTTTTCCTAAGAGCCTCGATACTATCTATGGTGGGGCCGAAGTATTGGCCAACCGGGTAAGAAGCATTACTGGAGGAAAGTTTGATATCCGCGTCTTTGCAGGCGGCGAGATCGTTCCCGGCCTCCAGGCTCTCGATGCCGTGCAGCAGGGAACCGTCGAGTGCTGTCACACCTGCTCTTATTACTACGTCGGCAAGGACAAGACATTCGGGTTCGGGACCTCGGTGCCCTTCGGCATGAATGCCCGTCAGATGAATGCCTGGATCTACTACGGCGGCGGCCAGAAGCTGCTCGATGAATTCTATGCCGGCTACAACGTGCTCTCCTTCGCCGGCGGCAACACTGGCACCCAGATGGGCGGTTGGTTCCGCAAGGAGGTCAAGACCCTGGAGGATCTCAAGGGGCTCAAGATGCGCATCGCAGGGCTCGGTGGCGCGGTTTTCTCGGCGCTTGGGGCAGTGCCGCAGCAGATCGCCGGCGGCGACATCTATCCTGCATTGGAGAAGGGCACCATCGACGCCGCAGAGTGGGTCGGCCCCTACGACGACGAGAAGCTCGGCTTCTACAAGGTGGCCAAGAACTATTACTACCCTGGCTGGTGGGAACCGGGTCCGGTCATCCATTTCTTCGTCAATAAGGCCGAATGGGCCAAACTGCCCAAGGAGTACCAGGAGGCCTTCCAGGCGGCCGCCTTCGAATCCAATGTGACGATGATGTCCGAATACGACCACAAGAATCCTGCAGCCCTCTCGAAGCTTCTCCAGAATGGAGTCAAGCTGCAGGCCTACAGCCAGGAAATCCTCGATGCCGCCTACAAGGCTGCACTTCAGCTTTATGCCGACGAAGCCGGAAAGAATCCTGCCTTCAAGAAAATCTACGCTGAGTTCGATAAGTACCGCATGACGCAGAATGCCTGGTTCAGCGTCGCGGAAATGCGCATGGATTCCTTCCTGCAATCCCATCGATAGGCCCCCAAGGCCGCAATAAAAAACCCGCCAATGGCGGGTTTTTTGTTGCCGGTGGACGGGTAGGCCTAGTTTTCCAGGAGGCTGCGTAGCATCCAGGCGTTCTTTTCGTGGATCTGCATGCGCTGGGTGAGAAGATCGGCGCTGGGTTCGTCGCCAGCCTTGTCGACCACGGGAAAGACGCTGCGGGCGGTCTTGACCACGGCCTCCTGGCCCGCGACCAGCTGCTTGATCATTTCGGTTGCGCTGGGCACCCCCTCGCTTTCCTTGATCACCGTGAGCTGGGCAAATTCGCGATAGGTCCCCGGAGCAGGGAAATCGAGGGCGCGGATACGCTCGGCAATGAGGTCGAGGGCCGTCCACAACTCCGTGTATTGCTCCATGAACATCACGTGCAGCGTGTTGAACATAGGGCCCTTCACGTTCCAGTGGAAGTTGTGCGTCTTCAGGTACAGGGTGTAGGAATCCGCCAACAGGCGGGAAAGGCCTGCGGCGATCTTTTCCCGGTCTTTCTTGCTGATGCCGATATCCACGATGCGCTCCTTGGGTTCAGTGACTCATGGCCTCGAATTTTGCGCCTGCCCCGGCGGGCTGTCGAATTGAACCGCGCTACGAGGGCGATAGTCGCCGTCAATGAAAAAAGCGGGGAAACCCCCGCTTTTTCTGGTTGAATCGCCGCGCTACTTGCCGCCGCCCTGCAACTGCTTGAGCAAGTCGGCGTTGGCATCCCCGCCGCCCGCCGGGGCGGGGGATTCGGCGGGCTTTGCTTCCCCACCCTGGAGTTGCTTGAGCAGGTCCTGGTTGTTGTCGGCGGGCTTGCCTTCGCCGCCGCCGGACTCGCCGCGCATCAGAGACTCCAGATCCGAGCCGTCGTGGGGCTGATTCTGCTCGATCTGCGTCTGCGCCACCGGGTCGCCGTAGCTGACGATGTTCGGGAAGATGATGATGATGGCCACCATGATGATCTGGATGCAGACGAAGGGGATGGCGCCCCAGTAGATGTCCGATGTCTTGATCGAGGAGGGCGCCACCGAGCGCAGGTAGAAGAGGGCGAAGCCGAAGGGCGGATGCATGAACGAGGTCTGCATGTTGACGCCGAGCAGGACGCCGAACCAGATCAGGTCGATGCCCAGCTTCTCGGCAACCGGGCCGAGCAGGGGCACGATGATGAAGGAGAGCTCGAAGAAATCGAGGAAGAACGCCAGCAGGAAGACCAGCACGTTCACCACGATCAGGAAACCCAATTGCCCGCCCGGCAGGCCGAGGAGCAGGTGTTCGACCCAGAGGTCGCCGTTCACGCCCCGGAAGACCAGGCCGAAGACCGTGGAACCGACCAGGATGAAGACCACGAAGGAAGTCAGCTTGCCGGTGGTTTCCATGGCCTGCTTGAGCAGCTTGGTGGTCAGGCGGCGGCGGGCGATGGCCAGGATCAGGGCGCCGGTTGCGCCCATGGCGCCGCCTTCGGTGGGCGTCGCGACGCCCAGGAAGATGGTGCCGAGGACGAGAAAGATGAGGACCAGAGGGGGCACCAGAGTGGTGACGACGCGCAACAACAGCTTGCCGCCCCGCAGCGTCCGGGCTTCCGGCGGCAGAGCCGGACAGGCGTTGGGCTTGATGAGGCTGAGGATCAGCACGTAGCCGACGTAAAGACCCGTGAGGACGAGGCCGGGAACGAAGGCGCCTTCGTACATGTCGCCCACCGATTTGCCCAACTGGTCGGCCATGATGATCAGCACCAGGGAGGGCGGGATGATCTGGGCCAGGGTGCCGGACGCGGCGATGACGCCGCTGGCCAGGCGCTTGTCGTAGCCGTAGCGCAGCATGATGGGCAGGGAGATCAAGCCCATGGAAATGACCGAGGCGGCCACGACCCCGGTGGTCGCTGCGAGCAACGCGCCGACGAAGATCACCGCGTAGGCCAGGCCTCCGCGCAGGGGGCCGAAGAGCTGGCCTATGGTGTCGAGCAGATCCTCGGCCATTCCCGATCGTTCGAGGACGAGCCCCATGAAGGTGAAGAAGGGGATGGCCAGCAGGGTGTCGTTGGCCATGATGCCGAAAATCCGTTCCGGCAGTGCCTGGAACAGGACCGGCTGCAGAAGGCCGAAATGGATGCCCAGGAGCCCGAAGACGATACCGTTGGCAGCCAGGGAAAAGGCCACCGGGTAGCCGAAAAGGAGGAAGATGACCAGGGCGCCGAACATCAGCGGCGCCATGTTGGCGATGACCCATTCCATTATTGCTTCTCCTTGGCGAGCCTGGCGATTTCGGCCGCCAATTCCTCTTCGGCGGTGGGGCCCTTATGTTTGGTGTTCGGGTCGTCGATCAGGCCGGCCAGGAAGGCGAAGCGCTTGATCAGCTCGGAGATGCCCTGCAGGGCGAGAAAGGTGAAGCCGATCGGGAGCAGCACTTTCACCGGCCAGCGGATGAGTCCGCCCGCATTGGCCGAATACTCCTGGATGTGGTAGGACTCGGCGACCAGGGGCAGCGACAGCCACAACACCAGGATGACCATGGGCAGCAGGAAGAACAGGGTGCCGACGATGTCGATGACCGCCTGACCCCGGGGCGAGAGCTTGCCGGCCAGGACGTCGATGCGGACGTGCTCGTTCTTCTGCAGGGTGTAGGCCGAGCAGAGGAGAAAGACGGCGGCGAAGAGGTACCACTGGATTTCCAGGAATCCGTTCGAACTGTAGTTGAAGACGAAGCGAACGCTGGCGTTGACTGCGCTGATCAGCGTCATGACCAGCACCAGCCAGAAGGCGGCGCGGCCGACGAAGGCTGTCAGTGCGTCTATGCCCTGGGACAGCTTGAGAAGAGGGGTCACGGTTGTCCTCCTAAGGTTGTTAAAATGCCGGCCTTTTCGGCGTTTTGCCCCATCATGGGGGATTGCCGGCAAAATCGGGCGCTGTACGCCACTCCTCGCTAATGTAACCCTAAGACTGCGTCCGGAACATGCTGGAAATCCCTACCACACGCCCTACCCGTCTGTGCCTGGTGCGCCATGGCGAAACCGAGTGGAACGCCGAGCGGCGCATCCAGGGGCAGATCGACATCGGGCTCAACCCAGGTGGGCTGCGTCAGGCCGAGGCGGCGGGCCGCTGGCTGCAACGGGCGGGACTTGTCGCCCTCTATAGCAGCGACTTGCAGCGGGCTTGGCATACCGCCTGCGCGATAGGCGCGGCCACGGGGCTCGACCCCATTGCCATGCCGGCGCTGCGCGAGCGGCGCTACGGCATCTTCGAGGGGCTGACCTACGCTGAGCTGGCGGCAAGCCATCCGGCCGGGTATGCGGCCTTCGAGGCCCGGGACCCGGACTACGACTTTGAATCCGGCGAGAGCCTCAAGGCGATGTATGCCCGGGTGACGGGCTGCCTGCAAGCCCTGGCGGCGTCCCATCCCGGCATGGCCATCGGGCTGGTGCTGCACGGCGGCGTTCTCGACATCGTCAATCGATTCGTCCGCGGAACGCCGCTGGAGGCCCCGCGGGACTTCCTCATCCCCAATGCCGGAATCAACTGGATCGCCTGGGATGGCCGTCGCTGGGCCATCGAGGCCTGGGGCGAGACGCGCCATCTCGAACCCGGCGCCCTGGACGAGCTGCCGACGTGATAAAATCCTCGCCCTTTTCAATGGCTTGAGGCATTCCCCATGTTTTCCGCGAAAGACACCCTGGCGAAGATCGACCCCGAACTCTGGAAGGCCGTTGAGGCCGAGAACAAGCGCCAGGAAGACCACATCGAACTGATCGCCTCGGAAAACTACGTGAGCCGCGCCGTTCTGGAAGCGCAAGGCTCGCAGCTCACCAACAAATATGCCGAAGGCTATCCGGGCAAGCGCTACTACGGCGGATGCGAATATGTGGATGTCGCCGAGCAGCTGGCCATCGACCGCCTGAAGAAGCTCTTCGGTGCCGATGCCGCCAACGTTCAGCCCAATTCCGGCTCGCAAGCCAACCAGGCGGTCCTGATGGCCTTCGCCAAGCCCGGCGACACCATCATGGGAATGAGTCTGGCCGAAGGCGGTCACCTGACCCACGGCATGCCGCTCAACATGTCCGGCAAGTGGTTCAAGGTGGTGTCCTACGGTCTCGACGAGAACGAAGCCATCGACTACGACAAGATGGAGGCCCTGGCCCGCGAGCACAAGCCGCGCATCATCTGCGCCGGTGCCTCCGCCTACGCGCTGCGCATCGATTTCGAGCGCTTCGCCAAGGTGGCCAAGGAAATCGGGGCCATCTTCTGGGTGGACATGGCCCACTACGCCGGCCTCATTGCCGCCGGTTACTACCCGAATCCCGTGCCCCACGCCGACGTGGTCACCTCCACCACCCACAAGACCCTGCGCGGTCCCCGCGGCGGCATCATCCTGATGAAGGCCGAGCACGAGAAGGCGATCAATTCCGCCATCTTCCCCGGCCTCCAAGGCGGGCCGCTGATGCATGTCATCGCCGCCAAGGCCGTGGCCTTCAAGGAAGCGGCAACGCCGGGGTTCCGGCAGTATCAGGAGCAGGTCATCGCCAACGCCCGCGTCATGGCCCGCGTGCTGTCCGAGGAAAGAGGACTGCGCATCGTTTCGGGCCGCACCGAGAGCCATGTCTTCCTGGTTGATCTGCGGCCCAAGAACATCACCGGCAAAGATGCCGAAGCCGCGCTGGGCCGGGCTCACATCACCGTGAACAAGAACGGCATTCCCAACGACCCGCAGAAGCCTTTTGTCACGTCGGGCATCCGTATCGGTTCTCCGGCCATGACGACCCGCGGCTTTACCGAGATTGAGGCCGAAAAGGTCGCGCACCTTGTGGCCGACATCCTCGATGCTCCCAACGACGACGCGGTCGCCGCCCGCGTGCGGGAACAGGTCGCAGCGCTGTGCGCCAAGTTCCCGGTCTATGGAGACTAAGCTTCGGTGAGATGCCCTTTTTGCGGCGCCGACGATACTGCGGTCGTGGACACCCGGGTCAACGACGAAGGCGATCTCGTCCGCCGCCGCCGGAAGTGCAGCGCCTGCGATAAACGTTTCACCACCTACGAGCGGGCCGAAATACGTCTGCCCCAGGTGGTCAAGAAAAACGGTTCGCGGACCGAATACAACCGGGAAAAGTTGCGGGCGAGCCTCGAACTGGCCCTGAGAAAGCGTCCCGTGTCCACCGAATCGGTCGATGCCGCCATCGGCGATATCGAGGACAAGCTGCTCTCCGCGGGGGAGCGGGAAGTGACCTCCCAGCAGGTGGGAGAACTGGTCATGCGCGAATTGAAAAAGCTCGACAAGGTGGCCTATATCCGCTTCGCCTCGGTCTATCGCAATTTCGAGGACGTGGACGCCTTTTCCCGGGCGATCCGCGAAGTCTCTCCCAAGCAGTAGCGGGACAGGCGTGGCCTTTACCGCCGCCGACCACGAGTTCATGGCCCGGTCACTGCGCCTGGCCGAACAGGGTTTATTTACCACGACCCCCAATCCCCGGGTCGGCTGCGTTTTGGTCCGGGAGGGTGTGGTGGTCGGCGAAGGCTGGCATCGCAAGGCCGGCGAAGCCCATGCCGAACCTCTCGCGCTGGTCGAGGCCGGTGCCGCTGCCCGGGGTTCGACGGCCTACGTCACGCTGGAGCCATGCAGTCACCACGGTCGGACACCCCCGTGCGCGGAGGCCCTGGTCGCCGCCGGAGTGTCTCGAGTGGTGGCCGCCATGGCCGATCCCAATCCCTTGGTTGCCGGGCAGGGATTCGCGGCGCTGCGGGCAGCGGGGATTGCCGTCGAATGCGGCTTGCTCGAGAGCGAGGCGCGGGAGCTCAACATCGGATTCGTCTCGCGCATGACCCGCGGGCGCCCGTGGCTGCGTCTCAAGGCGGCGGCCAGCCTCGATGGACAGACCGCGCTGGAGAACGGAACGAGTCAGTGGATCACCGGACCCGAGGCGAGGCGCGACGGTCATCGCTGGCGGGCCCGCGCCTGTGCGGTGCTGACCGGGATAGGCACGGTCAAGGACGACGATCCGGAACTCACGGTGCGTGCCGTGGAGACTTCCCGCCAACCCCTGCGGGTCGTCGTCGACAGCCGCCTGGAAACTCCTGTTTCGGCCAGGATCCTGCGGGGGGGCAATGTCCTTGTCGCAGCGGCAGTGGGCGATCAGGAGCGCATGGCGCGTCTGGAGGCGGCGGGGGCCGAAGTATTCGTCCAGCCCAATTCCGCCGGCAAGGTGGATCTAGGCGGATTGCTGACCGAACTGGCCCGCCGCGGGATCAACGAGGTCCATGCCGAGGCCGGGTTCAAGCTCAACGGATCGCTGCTGCGGGAAGGGTGGGTGGACGAAGTGCTGCTCTATCTGGCGCCCTGCTTCATCGGCAGCGGCGCTCGCGGGCTCTTCAACCTGGACGCCCTGACAAGTCTGGACGACAGGCGGCGCCTGATTCTTCGGGATGTGCGGCAGGTCGGGGCAGATATCCGGGTGCTTGCCCGGCCGGCGTAGGACCGCAGACGGCGCAACCCGGGTCTTTCTTGAAGCGGACGCTGCGCCATTCCATGTCCTGGGTGTCGAGCAGCAGCAGTCTGCCGGCCAGGGATTCGCCGATTCCCGCCACGATCTTCAAGGCTTCCGCGGCCTGCATGGTGCCGATGATGCCCGTCAGCGGCGCGAACACTCCCATGACGGCGCAGCGGACTTCCTCCACGTCTTCGCCCTCGGGGAACAGGCAGTGGTAGCAGGGTGAATCGTCGCGGGACATGTCATAGACGCTGATCTGACCATCGAAACGGATGGCTGCGCCCGAGACCAGGGGTTTCCTGTGGTGAACGCAGGCCCGGTTGACCGCGTGGCGGGTGGCGAAATTGTCGCAGCAGTCGAGGACTACGTCGGCCGTGGCGATCAGGGCATCGAGCGCTTCGCCCCCCAAGCGTTCATGGCGGGTCACCACCTGGATGTCGGGATTGATCTGAGCCAGGGCGACGCGTCC
>DAORDK010000131.1:0-7988 GCA_035345935.1 Rhodocyclaceae bacterium
CGATCTTCCGCAAAGGCGTTGGCGGTCATGGCGATGATCGGAATTGCATCGAATCCGGGTAGTGCCCGAATCCGGCGGGTCGACTCAAGACCGTCCATCACCGGCATCTGCATGTCCATGAGCACCGCGTCGAAATCGCCGGACTGAATTCGGGCGAGGGCCTCGGCGCCGTTGCCCGCGGTCTCGACCCTGAGGTCCGCCTCCTCGAGGAAGGTTTTCGCGATTTCCGCGTTGATCGGTTCGTCTTCGACGAGAAGAATCCGGCGGCCGGAAAAGCGCCGACGCAGTTCCTCCTCCGGTGCCAGCGCTTCGGCTTCCCGCGGCGCGTCGCGGTAGTCCGCCTTGGTCAATCGGGCGGTGAACCAGAAGGTGCTGCCCTGGCCGAGGGTGCTTTCGGCGCCGGCTTCGCCCCCCATCTGGCGCGCAATGGATTGGGTGATGGCCAAGCCGAGACCCGTGCCGCCGTATTTGCGCGTCAGCGAGTTGTCGGCCTGCTCGAAGGCCGAGAAGAGGCGAGCCAAGGCATCGGGGGCGATGCCGATTCCCGTGTCGATCACTTCGACGCGGACCAGGGCGCTGAACTCGTCGTCTTCGACCACGCGGATCCGCAAGGTCACCGTACCACTTGGGGTGAATTTGATCGCATTGGCGACGTAATTGAGGATGCCCTGCTGCAGCTTCGTCGCATCGCCCATCAGGCCATACTCCGGAGACTCGCATTCGACGGCGAGGGCGATGCCCTGGCGCTGCGCGCGCGGGCGCAGCATGTCCGCCACATTGTCCGCCAGGGCGTTGAGCCGAACCGTTTCCTGCTCGAGCACCAACTTCCCCGCCTCGATCTTGGACAGATCGAGGATGGAATTGATGATTTCCAGGAGGTGATTGCTCGCGGTCTCGAGTTGGTCCATCCGTTGGGTCTGCGTATCCGTGAGGCCCTCGCGGCGAACGAGTCTGGCCATCCCCAGAATCGCATTGAGCGGGGTACGGATTTCGTGGCTCATGTTGGCGAGAAAGGTACCTTTGGCACGACTGGCCGCTTCCGCCGCATCCCGCGCCTTCTCCAGCGCCAGGGTGCGTTCGTTGACCAGGTCCTCCAGGTGATGGCGATAGTTCTCAAGTTCCGCCTCGGCGGCTTTTCGGGCCGTGATATCCACGTCCATGCAGGCGAAGGCGTCCTGCCCGTCGTCCGCCGGGAATGAAAAGACGGTGGAGAGCACCCAGCGGGTTTCCCCATTGCGATGCCGGGTCTCGATCTCGTGGGGTCCGAAGGGCCGACCCTTGGCCTCGATCTCGGCCAGGATTGCGCGAAAATCACCTGCCCGGTCCGGGGCAAGGATCAATTCGTCGAGGCTCCGCCCCAGCGCCTCGCTCGCCGACCAGCCGTAGAGGGTGGCGGAAGCGGGATTCCAGTAGCGGACCCGGGCTTCCCGGTCGAACCACTGTATCGCCACATTGGGGGTACATTCGATGTTGGCCCGCAAGCGCGCCTCGCTGGCCAGAAGTTCGAGGGCCGTCTGCTTTTCGGCGGTGATGTCGGAAATGATTCCGACCATGCGCAGCGGTTTGCCGGTGGTATCCCGCTCGACGACCTTCCCTTTGCCGCGGAGCCAGAGCGTCTGCCCTGTTTTCGTACGGATGCGATATTCGATCACGCTCTCGGGGGCAAGTCCGGCCAGATGCCTGTGCATGGTGCCGATGACGGTCTCCCAATCATCGGGATGGACCAGGGATTGGAAGAATTCCAGATTGGGGACGATCTCCCCTTCCCGATAGCCGACGATCTCGTAATAACGGGGCGAGAGGTAGGCGAGGCCGGTGGTCAGATCCCAGTCCCAGACCCCGTCATTGGAAGCGTCCAGACGAGCCGCAAGCGCTTTTCGCTTTCGAGAACCGCCTCCTCGGCCGCGCGCGCTTCCGAACGCCTGCGCAGTCGATGGAGCACGATGGAAAAAGCGACTCCCGTGGCGGCGTAGGCGGCAACCGAGACGGTCGCTCCCACGGGAACGATGGAAAATGTGAAACGCGGCGGAAGAAAGGCGTACCAGCCCAAGAAGGTCGCCAGGGCGGTCGCGGCGAGACCCGCTTCCAAGCCGCCCAGCGCCGCGGCAAAAAAGGCGGCGGGATAGAACAGGAACCAGACGAGGGGTTGCAGGACGTCCCAGAAAATATGCTGGACCGTCGCCGCTCCGCTCACGAGGAGCAGTCCCAACAGGCTAGAGCGAAGCTTGCCGCCAGCCACCTTCTGCATCTGGACCTTTCCTTTCGGATTGAGTAGCGACTCTTCAGCTTAATGGATATCCCGGGCCTGGGGTTGATCTGACGCAAGGGTCAGGCCGACGGGCGGGGATCCAATCTCCGCTTCGACCGGCACCACCGGGGAAAGGGCCATGCCCGGCCGCCGTCTGGGCCTAATCTGCAGACGATGACGAGTCGGTGCCGAACGCGGCGATGGCCGGTCGTGGCGATGAGCAGCGCAGCCCGCTACGGTCATCGCGTCGCCGGCGCTCTCCGGGGACGTTCTCGCGCGGGCGGCGGGCGGCGTGGGAGAAGGATGCCGCCAGCCCGCAGAGGAAGGCCTATGATGAAAGTGTGCTGCGCCGGAAGCCCCGTCCGGCCGGTGGCCGGGCCGATACCGGTCGCGGGGCAGAGGAGAATGCCATGGGCAAAATGCGGATCGAGCGGGATTCCTTCGGAGCCGTTGAGGTACCGGCGGAACGGTTGTGGGGGGCGCAAACCCAGCGGGCCCTGGCGCATTTCGCCATCTCCGGCGAACGCATGCCGAAGGAACTGATCGTCGCGCTGGCGCTGGTCAAGCAATCCTGTACCTGGGTCAATCGGGACCTCGGCCTCATCGACGCGACCAAGGCAGCGGCCATCGCCGAAGCCGCCGGGGAAATCCTGGCCGGCCGGCACGACGCCGAATTCCCCTTGGCGGTCTGGCAGACCGGGTCGGGAACGCAGAGCAACATGAACATGAACGAGGTCCTCGCCAACCGGGCCTCGGAACTCCTCCACGGCGAGCGGGGCGAACAGCGCCGGGTCCACCCCAATGACGAAGTCAATCTCGGGCAATCGTCCAACGACGTCTTCCCCACCGCTCTGCACGTCGCCGCCGCCCACGGCATCGCCCGCCACCTGCTGCCTTCCCTGGCTCGCCTGCGGTCGACCCTGGGCGGGCAGGCCGTTGCCTTCGACGAGTTCGTGAAAATCGGCCGCACCCATCTGCAGGACGCGACGCCCCTCACCCTGGGCCAGGAATTCTCCGGCTACGTCGCCCAGCTCGACCACGCCCGGGACGGGATCGAAGCGTCGCTGGCCTCCCTCTATCCCCTGGCCATCGGCGGAACCGCCGTCGGCACGGGGCTCAACGCCCATCCGGAATTCGGCCCGCGGGTAGCGGCGGCCCTGGCCCAAAGTTCTGCCCAGCCCTTCGTCAGTGCCGCCAACAAGTTCGCCGCCCTGGCCGCCCACGACGGCCTGGTCGCGGCCCATGGCGCCCTCAAGACCCTGGCCGTGGCGCTCATGAAGATCGCCAACGACCTGCGCTGGCTGGCCTCGGGCCCCCGCTCCGGATTGGGCGAAATCAGCCTGCCGGAAAACGAGCCCGGCAGCTCCATCATGCCGGGCAAGGTGAATCCGACCCAGTGCGAAGCGCTGGTCATGGTCTGCGTCCAGGTCATGGCCAACGACGTGGCGGTCGGCTTTGGCGGCGCCACCGGCAATTTCGAACTCAATGTCTGCAAACCGCTGATCGCCCATAACTTTCTTCAGAGCGTGCGCCTGCTGACCGATGCCATGGCCAGTTTCGAGACCCACTGCGTGCGCGGCATCGTTCCCCAGCGGGAGCGCATGGCTGAACTGGTGGAACGGTCGCTGATGCTGGTGACGGCGCTGACCCCTCACATCGGCTACGACCGCGCCGCGGAGATCGCCAAGCAGGCCCACCGGGAAGGGACGACCCTGCGCCAGGCGGCGCTGGCTCTGGGCTATCTGACGGCCGAGGACTTCGATCGCTGGGTCAGGCCCGTGGCGATGGTCCGCCCCGGGGCGCAATAAAGCGGCCCGACCCGCGAAGGAATCAATGGACTACGAAGGGGACCTTGTCGCCGGCGTGCTTCTTGACCTGCTTTGCTACCTTCTTTTCCTTGGGCGTCAAGAGCGCCTGCTTCTTGGTCTCTTTGTTGCCTTTCCGAATCTTGCCCATGATGACCTCCTGGAGGGCTCCGCCAAGCGGCGGTACCGCTTCACTATAGGCCGATGCCGGCAAAAGGGTGCAGTATTTGCGCCGGCCCATCGCCGGCCTTTGCGCCTCAGGCCGGACGATCCTCTGTCAGGGTCATGAGCACATCCGAATACCAGGCGCAATTCAGTCCCAAGGCTTCGTCTAGGACCAGATCCCGAGTGCCCACGTCGAGCCGGGCGGAATGCACGCCGAGGAGCCACCAGGGCAGCCCGGCCGTGGCGCCGCCCTCGTCGGTGCGGCGCAGCACCACCGGGGCGCCGCTGGTACCGCGGTGAGTGCGGGCATCGGTCAGGAAGTAGCCCTGCCCCTGAAAGCGCAGCCCGAAGGACGAGGCGATGGTCGCCTGGCGGACGACGGGCAGTTGGTGCAGGTTGTCTTGAAACCCCAGAGGATAGCCGACCACCAGGATCGACTGCCCGACTTCTATGGATTCCAGACGGGGCGGCAGATTCTCCGGCGAAAAGGCGCGATAGACCACACCCTGAGGCAGCAGATGGGGAGCAATCTCGACGGCCGCCACGTCTACGTCGCCAGCGGCGTCGGCACAGGTGCGCCAGCGGCTCAGACCGTTTTCGAACAGAGGGACGATCAGTCGCGTCGTCCGGGACAGGTGCCCGGCGCCCATGTGGAGTTCGATGGCCAAGCTGTCGGGATGGTGCTCGCTGGGCGGGTCGATGACCACGTGCCGGCAGGTGACCAGAAAGAGACGCGACCCCCGTTCGAAGAGGAAGCCGCTGGCGTTGGTCCGGTGCCAGCCGCCCAGGAGCGTCTGCACCCGGACGGTGGTCAGAAGGATGGATTCGATCTGCATCGGTTCAAGGGCTTGGGGATGCAATCTCCCCCGCAGCGCACGCTTACGGGGGAAACCGCCGACCGGAGAATCAACCGCGGGCGCAGTTCACCGCATCGGCCAGACGCTCGTAGCGATAGTCGCCGTAGCGATAGCTCCATCCCTCGAAGCGGATGCCAAGCGGCTCCATGACGGCCAGGTCTACGGCACTGGGGAACGGGCGGTCGCGCCACGCCTCCGGGTTGGTGACGGGGGCCTGGCCATCGCCGCGCGCCACTTCCAGTTCCGCGTAGGCGACGGCGTCGGGCAGCCGGTCGTATTTGAAGTCGTGATAGACGAACTGGTGTCCGTCGAAGGCGATACCGAGATGCATGGCCTGGGCCTGTTGCGCCTCGGAAACGGAAGAATCGGGACGCTGGCAAGCGATCCCTTGGGGGATGTCGGTCATGATGGAGGCCTCCGGAAGTGTCGGGTGAATTCCCGACGGTCTGCAAATCAACGGAAGCGCCCTTCGCCCAGGATGGGAGCTGAAGGTTCGAGGTGAACCGTTGGCTGGTCACGCTTTCAATGTAGCACGGCCGATCCGGCAGGGCATGGGTTAATCCTTGACTTGGCTCATCCTGCCCGCCGCAGCAAGCGCAGACATTCCACCGACGCCGCCAGGTCCCGGGCGGTGAAATCGTCGAAATTCTTCAGCGTGGCGTTGGCGCCGTTGTCCAACAGCAGTTTCACCAGATCGGGTTTGCTGTTGGAGGCCACGTACATCAGGCAGGTGGCGCCGTTGCCGTTTTGCAGGTCGAGGTCGATACCGGCGTCCAGCAGGCGCCGGATGATGCCGTGGTCGCCGTTGTAGCAGGCCAGCCAGAGGGCGTTGCAGCCGTCGGCGTTGCGCACGGTGATGTCCACGCCCAGGGTAAGGAGTTCGTCGACGATGTCGCGGCGGCCTTCCTTGCAGGCGCGCATGAGGGGGGTGAAGCGGCCGTCGGCCTGGGGGTCCGAGAGTTGGTCGGCGGGGAAGCCGTGGGCGGCAAGAAATTCGGCGAGGGTCGGGGTCATGGGCGATCGCTTAGGCGTTGGGGGTAGGGCGGGCTGGATTCGATGCGGTCGTCGACGATGGGGGTGCCGACCGTGAAGTGGTAGACGCTCTGCCAGGTGTTGCCGGCAAGGCCAAAGGCCTGATGCACCGGGTCGTCGAAGAAACAGCCGATGCCGGTGCCGCGCACGCCGGCGGCTTCGGCTTCCAGGTAGAGCGCCTGGCCGATGAGGCCGGCTTCCCGCAGCAGGGTGCGGTAGGCATAGGCGCCATGGTCGGCGAGGCTCGCGAAGTCGGCGAGCATGCCGAGGGAGAAGGCGCTGGTGGCAGCAATGTCCTGGTGGCAGGAAAGGGCGCGGGCCAGACGCTGCACCTCCTGCAGGCCGAGGGCGGCGAGGAGCGTGAGATCGAGGTGGGCCGGGCAGTCCGGGTCCACGTTGGCCACCGCGCAGCGGCTGGCGAAACGGCCGTCGGCGGCACCCAGGATGGCCGGCAGTTCGGCCGCCGCCTCCGGCGTGCGGGGCAGCAGGTAGAGGCCGGGGGGCAGGCCATCCACGCGCAGGACGAAGAGCAGCAGGGCGATGGCGGGGGCGGCCTCCTGGCCGGTGAAGGGAGCGCCGGGGCGGGGCAGGGTGGCGTCCAGCAGGCGATAGAAAGCGCCCTTGTCCAGGGTGTGTTTGGGGTCGAAGCGCTGGGCGCTGCGGCGCTGGCGAATCAGTTGGGCGGCGCCGGCCGGCGTGGGGTGCGCCGGCAACGGGGGCAGGGGCGCCATGGACTGTGCCGCAGGCGCTGCGGGCAATTCTTCCCGGCGGCTGGCCGCGGCGGCCTGGGCAATGACAGGCCAGCGGTAGCCGGGGGCCGAGTCGATGGTGCTGGGTTGGCCGTGCCAGGTGGCGCCCTCCGGCCAGTCGGCGAGGTCGGCGGGCGGAGCGGCCAGGCCGGGGGCATGGAGGGCGACAAGGATTTCCGGTTCTTCGGCCTCGGTGAAGGCAAAGCGGCCCGGCGGGAAATCTTCTGCCCGGTCGAGGCCGAGCAGGTGGGCCTGGTCGTCACTGGCCAGGGCCAGGGGCTCGATCCGCCAGCCGAGGAGGGCGGCCGCGTAGGCCAGGGCGCCGACGGCGTGGCCGATGTCGAGCTGGCAGTAGCGGAAGGCCCGCTCGCCGTACTTCCACGCTTCGCGCCACATGGCGCTGGAGAGACCCACGGCGAGCCAGCGTTGGCCGGTGCTTGGACGCAGGGCGCGGCCTTCCAGCAGGTGATCCTTGGGGTCGTAGTGGTGCAGGCCGGCGGCGAGGTCGGGGAGGCCGGCTGCGAGGACGTAGGCCTCCACCGGGTGCAGGTTGCCGGAAGAAGGGTTGCAGCGCAGGGCCCAGCGGCTGGGGCCCCAGGATTTCCAGGCGGAGACGCCGAAGCTCAGTTCCAGCAGGGCGCCGAGGCTGGCGAGATCGGGTTCGATGGCGGTGGCGGGGGGAGCGGCGAGGTGGCCGAAGGGGCGTTCGAAACGGTCGGCGGCCAGGGGCAAGGAGGTCAGCGGTGCGCCGGGGTAGCGGCGAAAGGCGTCGGGCTGGGCGTCCCAGTCGAGTTGGCCGGGGCCTTCGGCATAGGCATCGAAGCGGTGCTTGGTGCGGGCGTGGTAGGCGCGCAGGCGGTCGGCGGGGTTTTGTGAGGTATCCGACATTCAGGCGGTTTCCGGCGGGGGTCAGGATGCAGTCAGCAAGGGTCGTGCCGGCGTGGAATCAGGCCCTTAGCGGCACCGCACGGGCTGGCACCATCTCTGCAAGGGGATGGGAAAAGGCGCGTGTACGCACCAAGACACCATAACACCCCAACCCCCCGGAGAAAATCATGGAAGAAGCCGACAAGCCGCCCATTACCCGCGAGGCGGCCCTGCGCGTGGCCCTGGCCGCCCGGGCCATGCCCAA
>DAORDK010000132.1:0-7986 GCA_035345935.1 Rhodocyclaceae bacterium
GCTGACAGATTGAAATAAATGCTATAATAAACAATATGTTGATCAAAAATTGATGGTTTATTGACTATCCAATAACTAATTTTTGATATTCAAACTCATTGGCTATTCATGGGCCAATTCAATTCTCGCGACAGGTGGCTGATGTTATCTCTATCGGGCACCTTCTCCATTTATTGGAAAATCGAATGATTTATTCCGATGACGACCATTCGAGCGTGCGATCGCATTATTTCATTCACGCTGATAAATTGATCCCCTATTGATGTCATGCAAACCAATTACTGATGGACAGCATGCTAGAGTTCCATCGGACTACACTTCGCGAGCCAAGTATGGGTGAATGCTGCAGTTCAGCTCACGAAGTCATTCGGACCCGCCGACGCATGGCGGGTTTTTTTTCGCTGCCAAAGGATTTGCCGAGGCAAAGAGGGCCATCGACGGGTCGGAATCGACCTGCTTGCGGGGGAAATTCAATGCGCACCCCTCTGAACTGTTCCCATGCGGCCGCATCAGGCTGGCGCCAAAACGCTGCACGGGAGGGGTACCGCAACTACCGCTGAGGCTTGCCGCCCAGCGGTCCTGTACCCGCGCTAGAGGACTGCGACTTGCCTCCTGCGCCGATAAGCCAGCGCAGCGAGGACTCCCGGGAACAACAACGCGAGGGTTGCGGGTTCGGGTATCTGGGTCGCGGCCGATTCCGGCTCGACCGGTCCGGGTCCGGCGTACGGATTTTCCAAGGTCGGAACGACGCGCAGGCTATCCACCGCGCCGCCGCCATAGCCGCTTTCCCGAGCAAACCTCCCGCCCCTCACCTCGAAGGACGTGCTGGACGTACCCGCCTCAACCTTGAAAAAAGCGTATTGGTAATCGTCGGCCAAGGGGGTGTAGGAAAAATCCTGGGCAAAATCGAGGGAGTCGAGTCCCATGCTGTTCAGGTACGAATAGATCGCATTCTGGGCGATGATCGCCGCCCCTTGAGCGTCGCGCCCATAACCGTATTGATAGATTTCGTCCCAGAACCCCGGGATGCCGGAAGTCAGGAAATTGGCCAGATAGGATTGGCCCCCGTTGGGTGCCGTAGCGTCGGTCGTCCAGTTCAGGGTCACGCCATTGACGGTCGCCGAAATCGAATAGGGGGAGGCGTTGTTGCCGAGGGCGCAATTGACGTGGGGATTTCCGCCGTTGCAGGTCGCGACCTGATATTGGTAGGCCGCGGAATCGACGGCGATGCTGAGGACGAAGGCGCGCCCGGCGAGATTTCCCCCGCCGAAAAGACCCAGACCGTCGTAGCCCTGCCAGATGGTGCCCTCTTCGGTCACCGTCATGGCGAGAGCCTGGCCGAAGCCAAGCAGCGCAACCAATCCGGTCGCCAGAACCCGCCTGCCACGTCGTGCTGAAATGTGCGCCACCTTGAACTCCTCTCGGCGCTTTTGTAGCTGACAAAACCGCCGCGACCCGAAAAATTGCTGCTCTGGGGGCGAGTATGGCGCAGCGCAGCATTCGGGTCGGTGAAATACTTAACGTTCGGTTTTTCGACAAAATGGCCGGCGACGAGGGCACCGGAGAGGCAGACGTTTCTCGACTCCGCCCGCACCATCGCCCAGGTGGATCCCGGTTAGATCGCCTTGCGGCCCAGTCTCTCAAGATCGTCTGGACCGTCTGCGAGAATAAAAGGTCTATATCGTCGGGGGGTACTGTTGGGAATATGTGTCGGCAGATCGGCCATTGCGGCTGTTGGCCGTGCGCTCCTCGTGGGGCAGCAATGCGAGGGTCACCGGCTGTTCAGACAGCGAAGGCTGTCAATGACCGCTTTCCCGCGCAATCAAATCAAACTCCCGGACTCGAAGGGACGTTGGAGATCTCAGGATTCCAGCGACAGGTAACCTATGCGGGTCTGGGAATATCTTTGTTCTGAACGAATTCCGTGAAAACCTCATCGGCCAACAGAGCCAGTAAGCCCAAATCATCATTCATGTCGCGCACCAACGCGTGGCTGGGAATCCCATTGGTCGGCGCGTAGACGATTTTCACGGAACTCCCACTCTGTTTGCAGCAGTTCTCTAACGCTCCAACATTCGCGATGGCAAATGCGCTTTTTGGGCGAATATCCAAATTGACGCGTAGATTGCCGATCACCGCCGCAATCCTGGCCCGGTGATCACCAGGATAGTGCTCAAGCCAATTCACCGACATGCCAAGCTCACCCAAACGTAGCCGGAAGGCTTCCGGAAGGACACCAAGTACATTGTCGTCTTCGTCTTTTCGAAGTCGCTGCCAGGGAACATGCCTAGCGACATGATCCGTCGGCGGCAATTTCTGGCCCTTTCCGATCTTCTTGGGTACCGTCGGATATGCGGCAGCTGCCGGCGCCTTCGCTTTAGGCTTTTTGGACATCAAACCAACGGCCGGGTCCGAATTGGCTAAGCCGCTCTCGCAAGCGGGCAACATTCGTCGTGCCCGCGATCCGTTCGGTGTCGTCCGCATGCACAAGCGACAACACGAAGCGCACCTGGTCGTTTGGCAGGAATTCGATCGTTAGTTTGTCGTTTCTGGATGTCGTCCAGGCAGCAATCAGGCAACCCGCGCTTGTGAGCCCTAGGCCTGGGCGACGCTCTGGCATGATGTCGCAGATCGCTTTCAGGAACGTCGCGAATGAGGCCTTCTGCACTGGGGTGTCACCAGCTTCCCATTCGGCGGGATCGTGTAACGAATCTAGTTGGCGGAATAGCTTGGAACGCCAATCGCGATCGAGATGCATAGCGACTTGAGAGGTCAGGGTTTTTACAGCAGCAGTCGCATCAAAGAGACTTTCTTCGAGCGAGCGCGCTCTTGCCGGCTTTGCCGTGCGAGGCGATGGCGGAAGCTGCAGTTCCCGAAGCTTTTGTTCGAGTTGTATAGTTTGCTTACTGGCAGCGGCATGCAATACCGTGCTTGTAGATTCCGGTCGCCACAAATTGTCAGTTCCCGGCCAATTGCCGGTTAGCGCCCGCGACAAAAATGATTGCCGAACGATTGGGTAGTGACTCATTTTTGGAAAAGCTTTCGGGCACGCTCGGTGATACAGGCCTCAAACACCTCGTTCTTCTTCACTCGGATTTCATTGAGCAAGGCGAAGATCTCTTCATCTCTTTGGGGTACATCGATCATTCGACCAAAGTCTATATCAAGCAGAAAGGAACCATGTTCAAGAAGAGGAGTGTGAACAGTGCCGGAGTTCACTCTCAACAAACACTTGATGCCCTCAATCTCGGTGGCGATTTGGGTGCTATAGCCATTGACTGATCCAATGAGGTTCGGCAAGCGTGCATAGATGTTCAGGTACTTTTCGTGCTCAACCTTGTCGTCGATGCTCGGGATGTCAATGCGATTGATGAATCGCAAGCCAATCCGCGTGATTTCGCGATACCCGGCTACCTGCTTCCAGGTCCGCCAATCGCGCTCAAAGCGCCCGAAGAACGCTTCCCACCCCGGATAAGGCGCGAGCTGAGAAACAACGAACTCCGACGGCCAGAGAAGCAGCAATTCATCTGCATCAACGCTTGATCGCCGATAGCCATTGGCAACCGTGGAGTCATGTGCATTTGCACGACCCGCTTCGTCCACCTGGATCTTCACATCGACGTTCTGGACCTCAGTGTGCTGCGGATAAATCTTGTCGAATTTCCTGTCGGCCTTGCCAAGCTTCCCTGAATCGAGCGGCTCGGCAAACGTGATGCCAACGACGGCTTCGGTGATTGGCGGGCGTTTGTAGAGGTCGGCCATTGACATTGATGTCATGAAAAGTTACGGGCGAAGCTTACATTAAATGGCGGCCATTGATCGACGTAGGTACCTGTTCGCGAGCATTTTACTCATCGACCAGACAGACTGGGGCGGTCCTCCGTCCTCGCGTCACGGAGGAAGACGGTCATTCGCCGCGATTTAAGGCCGAGCGACAGCTTACGCACCGCATGCTGCTCTACCAGGAGCGCAGGCCAATAGCCGCGATGGCCGAGTTGTTCGCGTAGGCAACTGGCGGCTTTCAGAACCGAGCTACCCCGCGGGTAACCGCTTCGGAGAGACAATTACAAATAGCCACGGGCGGCCGGTCGTTACTCCGGCTGCTATGTCAGCACCACTGTGTCGGGCGATTCTTCCGACCATACGCTGGCGAGTGATGCGTACCTTCACACCTGCGAAACAGGCCCCCGGGGCCTGGTCATTGTCCCTCTTCCATGCCGCCATGGCGCGCGGGGGCATTCGTTTTGGAGCTAGGCCAGGGTGGCCAGCGGCGAGTGCCCATTTGCCGGGCTCGATTTGCAGGCCGCTCTGGCTTCGCCGATCATGGCGGCTGACATATTCCAGGCTGCCATGGAAAAGCCCAACGCCCCTTCCTGCGAGAAGAACCGGGAACCGATTCTTGAGGTGCTGCGCCAGCATTTCGCCGATCGCCGCCAGGTGCTGGAAATCGGCAGCGGCACCGGCCAGCACGCCATCTTCTTTGCCGAACGCTTGCCACACCTGACCTGGCAGACTTCGGACCGCGCGGAGAACCTGCCGGGCATCACCGCTTGGCTGGACGAAGCCGCCTTGCCCAACACCCCGCCACCCCTGCGACTTGACGTGCAGGCAACCTGGCCGGCCCTGCGCTGCGACGCGATCTTCTCGGCCAACACGCTGCACATCATGCCCTGGGCCGCCGTCGAGGCCCTGTTCGCCAGACTGACCGGCATCATGGCTGGCGACGCCAAATTGGCCGTCTACGGCCCCTTCAACTATGGCGGCCAATTCACCAGCGAGAGCAATGCCAGTTTCGACCGTTGGCTCAAGGAAAAAGCGCCGCACCAGGGGATACGGGATTTCGAGATGGTGCATGCCCTGGCGCTGGGGGCCGGTCTGGAACTGCTCGAGGATCGGGCCATGCCGTCGAACAACCGCTGTCTGGTCTGGCAGGTGGTGCGGGGTGTATAGCCGGGTGAGCGGCGGAAGTCGGCGGACCTCTGACCTGCGCCGTGTGCTGAAAGCCGACGGCGGAGTGTACGCGGCATCTTGATGCTGCGTTGAGGTTGGCTGATTTACCATCATTCTTTGAACACGGCCGCGAATGCGCGGTCTCTTTTGTGCGTGCGCGGAATACCCGGTGGTGCGCCATTTACAACCGACCAGAATCGAGGAGTGACAACATGGGCAATGCCCTAAATTATTTCCGCAGCGGCGTGACGGCAGTCGCCGTCCTCTTTTCCGCTGCGGCCCTAGGCCACGGCGACGTGACGCCGCATCCGATCGATACCAAGGGCCTGAAAGCATTGGGCTCTGCCTGGCTGCCGGAGAATCCCTACCGCGGCGACAAGGAGGCGTTTGCCATCGGCGCCGAAGGCTACCTGCACAATTGCGCCGGCTGTCACGGCCTGAATGCCGTGACCGGCGGCGTGGCGCCGGACCTGTTGCTGGGTTCCAAGGACTGCCTGGGCATGAGCGGCAGCAGCCAGGCGGCTTGCCTCAAGGATAGCGACGACTACTTCAAGGAACGGGTCTTGAAGGGCAAGATCATCAACGGCAAGGTCAATATGCCCGCGTATGAGAGCGTGTTCACCCAGGAAGCGGTCTGGGCGCTGAAGACCTACATCGACACCCGAACCGAACAGGCCGCAAAGGGCAACTGAAGGACCTGCCGTCGATGGACCCGGCTACTTCGGGGGTGCCCGCTTGCCTTAGGCCGGCTGCGCCTTGCGCGTCGGCCATCCTCGCCAACCCTGTCGCTGTGCCAGCCGTTCGCCACTGCGAAGAGTGGACATTCAATCTCATCCGTAGTCGAGGGACAGATGAGACGCACCGCTGGCCGAACCCCCAAAGCGTCCGCTCCGCGCACGAGCACCGGCTCCCGGAATGAGACGTCCGGCCATCGCTTCGATGGCCGGACGTCTTTTTTCAGCAGTACGGGAGCGTTACGTCTGCTCCCTCAGCTCACGTCGAACCGATCCAGATTCATCACCTTGGTCCACGCTGCCGCGAAGTCGCGGACGAATTTCTCCTTTGCGTCGTCCTGGGCGTAGACCTCGGCCAGGGCGCGGAGTTGGGAGTTGGAGCCGAAGATGAGATCCACCCGGGTGGCGGTCCATCTGACCTGACCGCTCTGACGGTCGCGGCCTTCGAAGGTGTCGGCGGCGGGTGAGGTGGGGTGCCACGTCGTGCCCATGTCCAGCAGGTGGGTGAAGAAGTCGTTGCTGAGTACCTGGGGCCGGCTCGTGAAGACGCCGTGGCGGGCGCCGCCGCTGTTGGCGCCGAGGACGCGCAAGCCGCCCACGAGGACCGTCATTTCCGGCGCGCTCAATGTGAGGAGCTGGGCCTTGTCGATGAGCAGTTCTTCGGCACTGACGGTATAGGCCTGCTTGGCGTAGTTGCGGAAGCCGTCGGCCTGGGGTTCGAGCACGGCGAAGGATTCGACGTCGGTCTGGTCCTGGGTGGCGTCGGTGCGGCCCGGGGTGAAGGGCAGTTCGACCGGGATGCCGGCAGCCCGGGCGGCGGCTTCGACGGCGGCGTCGCCGGCCAGGACGATGAGGTCGGCCAGACTGACCTGCTTGCCGCCGCGCTGGGCAACCTTGAAGCCTTCGCGAATGCCTTCCAGGGTGGCGAGTACCTTGGCCAGCTGGACAGGGTCGTTGGCTTCCCAGTCCTTTTGCGGGGCGAGGCGGATGCGGGCGCCGTTTGCGCCGCCCCGCATGTCGGAGCCGCGGTAGGTGGCGGCGGAAGCCCAGGCGGTGGCGACCAGTTCGCTGATGGTGAGGCCGGAGGCGAGTACCTGGGCCTTGAGGGCGGCGACGTCGGCGGCGCCGATCAGCGGGTGATCGACCGTGGGCAGCGGGTCCTGCCAGATCAGGTCTTCGGCCGGCACTTCGGGTCCCAGATAGCGTGCCTTGGGCCCCATGTCGCGGTGGGTGAGCTTGAACCAAGCGCGGGCGAAGGCGTCGGCGAAGGCGGGCGGGTCTTTGTGGAAGCGGCGGGCGATGGGCTCGTAGATGGGGTCGAAGCGCAGGCTGAGGTCGGCGGTGGTCATCATGGGCGGGTGCTTCTTGGCCGGCTCGTGGGCGTCCGGAATCATGTGTTCGGGCTTGACGTTCTTGGCCACCCACTGGTGGGCGCCGGCGGGGCTCTTGGTGAGTTCCCACTCGTAGCCGAAGAGGGTGTCGAAGTAGCCGTTGTCCCACTGGGTGGGGTTGGGCTTCCAGGCGCCTTCGATGCCGCTGGTGGTGGTATCGCCGCCCTTGCCGCTCCGGTAGGCGTTGATCCAGCCCAGGCCCTGGGCTTCGATGGGGGCGCCTTCCGGTTCGGGGCCGACCAGGGCGGTGCTGCCTGCGCCGTGGGCCTTGCCGAAGGTGTGGCCGCCGGCGATGAGGGCCACGGTTTCTTCGTCGTTCATTGCCATGCGGGCGAAGGTTTCGCGCACGTCGCGGCCGGAGGCGACGGGATCGGGGTTGCCGTTGGGGCCTTCCGGGTTCACGTAGATGAGGCCCATCTGCACGGCGGCGAGCGGCGCTTCCAGCTGGCGGTCGCCGCTGTAGCGCTGGTCGCCCAGCCAAGTAGCTTCCTTGCCCCAGTAGATGTCTTCTTCCGGCTGCCAGATGTCGGCGCGGCCGCCGCCGAAGCCGAAAGTCTTGAAACCCATGGATTCCAGCGCCACGTTGCCGGCCAGGATGAAGAGGTCGGCCCAGGAGATGCGGTTGCCGTACTTTTGCTTGACGGGCCAGAGCAGGCGCCGTGCCTTGTCCAGGTTGCCGTTGTCCGGCCAGCTATTGACCGGGGCGAAGCGCTGGTTGCCGGTGCCGCCGCCGCCCCGGCCGTCGGCCGTGCGGTAGGTGCCGGCACTGTGCCAGGCCATGCGGATGAAAAGGCCGCCGTAATGGCCCCAGTCGGCAGGCCACCAGGGTTGGGAATCGGTCATCAGGGTGGCGAGGTCGCGCTTGAGGGCGGCGTAATCCAACTTCCGGAATTCGGCGGCGTAGTCGAAGT
>DAORDK010000133.1:0-7986 GCA_035345935.1 Rhodocyclaceae bacterium
TCTGTGCGCTGATGCAACAGACCATCATGGTGATGCACGGAAAAACGGAGAAGTAATTGATGGCCGGTTACCTGCAAGAAGGCCAGGCTGAGCCGCAACGTAAAGCGGTCACGCTGCCTGCTCTTCAGAACATGAAGAATGCCGGCGAGAAAATCGCCATGCTGACTTGCTACGACGCCAGTTTTGCAGCGCTCATGGACGCTTGCGCCGTTGATATGCTGTTGGTCGGTGATTCATTGGGCAATGTCTTGCAGGGCCACGCGACCACCCTGCCAGTGACCATAGCCGACATCGCTTATCACACGGCCTGCGTCGCACGTGGCAACAGGTCGTCACTGCTTGCCGCAGACATGCCGTTCGGTAGCTATGGGACGCCCGAGTCCGCCTATGAGAATGCCGTGAAGCTGATGCAGGCTGGCGCACAGTTGGTAAAACTGGAAGGTGGCGCCTGGCTGTGCGACACGGTGCGCTTTCTGACCGAGCGCGCCATTCCGGTCTTTGCCCACCTTGGGCTCACGCCGCAATCTGTGCATCAATTCGGTGGATTCAAGGTTCAAGGCAAAACCTCCGAGGGGGCCGACCGCTTGATGTCCGATGCGCTGGCCCTACAGGAGGCCGGAGCCTCGATGTTGCTACTTGAAGCCATTCCCGCTTCGCTCGGCAAGTCCGTATCGGACGCGCTCCGCATTCCCACCATCGGCATTGGCGCCGGTCCCGATTGCTCAGGTCAGGTACTGGTCATGCACGACATGCTGGGCGTCTTTCCCGGCAAAAAGGCGCGTTTCGTCCGTAACTTCATGGCTGGCCAAGCGGACATCGCGTCAGCGATTCTTGCTTATGTCACAGCGGTGAAAGACGGCTCGTTCCCAGCGCTAGAACATTGCTTCTGACTGACCAAACAGCATGTTTCACTCAATTCGACGCCCTGATGCCCTGTCCGTAACCCTGGCTGCGGCCGGCATTCTCATGGTGACCATGGGAACCCGCCAATCCTTTGGACTCTTCATCAGCCCCGTCAATAGCTCGACTGGAATGGGTATCGCTACCATTAGCCTTGCGCTGGCCATTGGGCAGTTCACTTGGGGGGCCATCCAGCCAATTGCCGGTGCTGTGGCAGACCGCTACGGCCCCCGGCTGGTGTTGCAAGCAGCCTTGGTAACGCTCGCCATCGGTTGTGCCATTACGCCCTTCATCGACAACGGTTTCGGTCTGGCGATTGCCTTGGGCATCCTGGCTTCCATGGGTTCGGGGGCCGGCAGTTTCTCCGTCCTGATTGGTGCTGCTGCCCATCGCTTGCCGTTCGAGTCACGCGGAACAGCTTCCGGTGTTATCAATGCGGGTGGCTCCTTCGGGCAATTCATTTTTGCACCGCTCCTGCAAAAGCTGATTCAGAGCATGGGGTGGATGGGCGCTATGTGGGCGATGGCTTTGGCGACCTTGGCTGCTCTCCCGCTGATTGGGAAACTGACGGGGCCGACGGCAGCGGTGCCGCAGCATGCCGATGATTCGAGACTAGGGCCAGCAGTTCTGGAGGCACTCAAAAATCCAAGCTACTGGTTATTACACGCTGGCTTCTTCACCTGTGGGTTTCACATTGCGTTCCTGGTGACCCATCTGCCCGGAGAAGTGAATCTGTGCGGACTACCACCCAGTGTCGCTAGTTGGTCGTTGGCCATTATCGGGCTGGCCAATGTATTCGGGAGCTTGTACGCAGGTTCTTGCGTTGCCCGTTATCGCAGCAAGTATGTACTGGCGGTGATGTATGCCTCGCGGGCGTTACTGATTGTCTGGTATCTGTGGATGCCGCGTACTGAATGGACTTACTACCTGTTTGCTGCCGGCTTGGGCTTTACTTGGCTGGCCACGGTTCCACCCACTGCGGCGATTGTCGGGAAACTTTTTGGGACTCGCTATCTGGCAACCTTGTTCGGGCTGACGCTGCTCTCGCACCAGATTGGCGGCTTCCTCGGTGCCTGGCTGGGCGGCATCACAATTTCCCAGTTCGGCGACTTCTCCTGGATGTGGTATGCCGACATCGCACTGGCCATCATTGCTGCACTGGTTAACTTACCCATAAAGGAGGCGGTGGTTACTGCGCCTCCCCACAATCGACCGGTTGCTGCCGAAAGCTGACATCTAATCGCTCACAATGCCAACGTCCGCATAGGGTCGGTAGTGTGAGTTCACCGGATCGGTAAGTTGCCCTTCAGGGTGCTACGCGGACCAACGGCGGCTGACCGCCGCATTGCTGCCCGAGTCGGGCCGGAAGTCCAACGTCGGCTATGGCCGAACAACCGACAAAAAAGCCGATCTCCCGATCGGCTTTTCAGCTTCTATAGGCTCCAGCTTCGAACCGGAACCTACACCCCGTCAAATATCGATCCGCGCATTGAGCGCATTCGATTCGATGAACGCTCGCCGCGGTTCGACCAGTTCGCCCATCAGGGTGGTGAAGATTTCGTCGGCGGCGATGGCGTCGTCGATCTGCACCTTGAGGAGCCGGCGCACCTTGGGGTCCATGGTGGTTTCCCACAGCTGGCCGGGGTTCATTTCGCCCAGGCCTTTGTAGCGCTGCTTGGCGATGCCGCGTTCGACTTCGTTCAAGAGCCACTTCATGGCTTCGGCGAAGCTGGCGATGGCCTGTTTCTTCTCGCCGCGGGTGATGACCGCGCCGTTGCCGAAGAGGCCGGCGAGGGTTTCGGCGGTGCGGCGCAGTTGGAGATAGTCGCCGGAAAGCAGCAGGTCTTCGTCGATGAGGCCGACCTTGAGGTTGCCGTGGTGCATCCTTTCCACGCGCAGGGTCCAGCGTTCCTGGATGTCGTCGAACTTGGGGACGATGCGGGTGCCGCCGTCCACGTGCTGGCCGACCAGCGCGGCGCTGGCCTGGGCGCTGGCTTCCGACGCCAGGTCGAGCTTGAGGTTGTGCTGGACCAGGGCCTGGAGGACTTCCGGGTTGATCAGGTGGGACAGGCGTTCGATGACCGCTTCGGTGAGCAGCCAGGAGCGGGCGAGTTCTTCCAGGGCCGGGCCGGTGACGACGGCGGCCCCGTTGCCCGGCGCCAGACTGGCGTCGTCGAGGGCGAGCTGGAGGAGGAACTGGTTGTACTCGTGGTCGTCCTTCAGGTAGCGCTCGCTCTTGCCGTGCTTGACCTTGTAGAGGGGCGGCTGGGCGATGTAGATGTGGCCGCGCTCGACCAGTTCCGGCATCTGGCGATAGAACAGGGTGAGCAGCAGGGTACGGATGTGGGCGCCGTCCACGTCGGCGTCGGTCATGATGATGATGCGGTGGTAGCGCAGCTTCTCGGGCTTGAATTCGTCCTTGCCGATGCCGGTGCCGAGGGCGGTGATGAGGGTGGCGATCTGTTCGCTGGAAATGAGCTTGTCGAAACGCGCCTTCTCGACGTTGAGCACCTTGCCGCGGAGCGGCAGGATGGCCTGGAACTTGCGGTCGCGACCCTGCTTGGCAGAGCCGCCGGCGGAGTCGCCCTCGACGATGTACATCTCGCACAGGGCGGGGTCCTTCTCCTGGCAGTCGGCGAGTTTGCCGGGCAGGCCGACGCCGTCGAGCACGCCCTTGCGGCGGGTCATTTCCCGGGCGCGACGGGCGGCTTCCCGGGCGCGGGAGGCTTCGACGATCTTGCCGGTGATGAGCTTGGCGTCGGCTGGACGTTCGAGGAGGAAGTCGGCGAGCTTCTGGGCGACCACTTCCTCCACCGCCGGACGGGCTTCGGAAGACACCAGTTTCATCTTGGTCTGGGAGGCGAACTTGGGGTCGGGCATCTTCACCGAGAGGACGCAGGCCAGACCTTCGCGCATGTCGTCGCCGGTGATCTCGACCTTGGCCTTCTTGGCGATCTCGTTTTCTTCGATGTACTTGTTGATCACCCGGGTCATCGCGGCGCGCAGGCCGGTGAGATGGGTGCCGCCGTCGGACTGGGGGATGTTGTTGGTGAAGCAGAGGACTTGTTCCTGGTAGGAGTCGTTCCACTGCATGGCCACTTCGACGCCGATGGTGATGCCGGTTTCCGCAGCGCCCTGGCCGACCTTGGCGTCGCCGGTCGAATAGAAGATGTTGGGGTGCAGGACCGACTTGGTCCGGTTGATGTATTCGACGAAGCTCTTGACGCCGCCGGCGAAGGCAAAGAGTTCCTCCTTGCCGATGCGCTGGTCGACCAGCTTGATGGCGACGCCGTTGTTGAGGAAAGAGAGTTCCCGCAGGCGCTTGGCGAGGATTTCGTAATGGAATTCGATATGGCCGAAGATGGTGTCGTCGGCGAGGAAATGGACTTCGGTGCCGCGCTTTTCGGTTTCTCCCAAGACCTTCAGGGGGGACACTTCGACGCCGTCGCGGGTTTCGAGGACCCGGTCGACGGGGACGCCGCGCTCGAATTCCATGAAGTGCTTCTTGCCGTCGCGGCGGATGGTCAGGCGGAGGAATTTGGACAGGGCATTGACGCAGGACACGCCAACGCCATGCAGGCCGCCGGAGACCTTGTAGGAGTTCTGGTTGAACTTGCCGCCGGCGTGGAGTTCGGTGAGGGCGATTTCGGCGGCCGAGCGCTTGGGCTCGTGCTTATCGTCCATCTTGACCCCGGTGGGGATGCCGCGACCGTTATCGACGACGCTGATCGAGTTGTCCGGGTGGATGGTGACGATGATGTCGTCGCAATGGCCGGCGAGGGCCTCGTCGATGGAGTTGTCCACGACTTCGAAGACCAGGTGGTGCAGACCGGTACCGTCCGAGGTATCGCCGATGTACATCCCCGGGCGCTTGCGGACTGCTTCAAGGCCTTCGAGGATCTGGATGCTGGCTTCGCCGTAGGCGGGGGAGCTTTCCGGCGGGCTCGGCGGATTGGTGTCTTCGGTCATCGATTGTGTTCCAGGTGAAACGGACTTCTAAACGGCAGAAAGGCCGGGCAAGGGCCCGGCCCGGAGATTCGCACCCTGTGCGTCAGATGCGCATGGGCATGACGACGTACTTGAAGCGGTCGTTGCCGGGCACCGTGACCAGAGCGCTCGAATTGGCGTCATTGAAACTCCACACCACTTCGTCGTTCTGGACGTTGTTGAGGACGTCGAGCAGGTAACCCACGTTGAATCCGACGTCGAGGGGATCGCCGCTGTACTGGACTTCGATTTCTTCCTGGGCTTCTTCCTGCTCGGCATTGGCGGCGATCAACTTGAGACTTCCTTCTGCCAGCACCACCCGCACGCCGCGGAATTTCTCGTTGGTCAGGATCGCCGCCCGGTTCATCGCCTGCAGCAGCAATTGACGGCTGGCAGTCATGTGGTTCTTGAGGGTCTGGGGAACGACCCGCTCGTAATCGGGGAACTTGCCGTCGATCAACTTGGACACCAACACCACGGAACCGAAGGTGAAGCGCACCTGGTTGGGGGCCAGGGTGATGGTCAAGGATTCATCGGTATCCGCAAGCAGCCGGTTCAGTTCGAGGACGGTCTTGCGGGGCAGAATCATTTCCTGCCGCGGCAGTTCGGTTTCGATGGCGACGCTGGCGTAGGCCAGACGATGGCCATCGGTGGCCACGGCGCGCAGTTCCCGGCCTTCGGTGAGCAGGAGCAGGCCGTTCAGGTAATAGCGCACGTCCTGGGCGGCCATGGCGTATTGCGTCTTGGCCAGCAGCTGGCGGAAAGCCTTTTGCGTGAGCTGGATCTGCTTGGTATCGCCCTCGGCGATGGTCATCCGCGGAAAATCGTCCGCCGGCAGGGTCTGCAGGCTGAAGCGGCTCTTGCCTGCCCGGACCTGGAGGCGCTTGTCTTCGAGCAGCAGGCTGACGTCGACGTTGTCCGAGAGGGAACGGAGGATGTCCTGCAGCTTGCGCGCGCCGACAGTGATGGCGCCGTCACCCTCGCCTCCCGCACCATCCGTCGAGGTCGTGATCTGGATTTCGATATCGGTCGCCAAAAGAGTCAGCCGGTCGCCTCTTTTTTCCAGCAGCACATTGGACAGAATCGGCAGGGTATGCCGTCTTTCGACAATGCCGGAAACGGACTGCAGAGGAACCAGCAGGGTGTCTCTTTGGGTTTTGATAAGAACCATAAAACAAATTCCTATAGTAACTAAGTCAGGAACAACTCTGTGGATAGTGCAGGTTTAAAGAAATGAAACAGTGACTTGAAGTCAAAAACAGGGTCTTGGAAACCCCCTGGTGATGCTGTGGGCGAAAAGGGGACAACTTATCCACAGGTCGCCTTTTTCGCAGATGTCCCCAAAGCGCTGACAGCTTTCCCCCAGGCTGCCCACAGGCTTACCCCTTGAGTACCTGCACCAGGACGTGCAGGTCGTGGTTGAGTTCGTTGTCCTTGGTTTTCAGGCCGTCGATGGTCTTCACGGCGTGGATCACCGTGGTGTGATCGCGGCCGCCGAAGGCATCGCCGATTTCCGGAAAACTGTGGCTGGTCACTTCGCGGCACAACCACATGGCCACCTGGCGCGGCCGGGCGATGGCGCGCGTCCGCTTCTTGGAAAAGAGGTCGGCGACCTTGATCTTGTAATAGTCGGAGACGGTCTTCTGGATGCTTTCGATGCCGACATTGCGGACCGAGCCGATGACGTCCTTCAAGGCCTCCTTGGCCAGGTCGAGGGCGATTTCGCGGCAGTGGAAGGACGAATAAGCGAGGACCTTCTTGAGCGCGCCTTCCAGTTCGCGCACGTTGGAGCGCAGATGCTTGGCGATGAAGAAGGCGACTTCGTCGTTGAGCTGGATCCCTTCGGCTTCCGCCTTCTTCTTCAGGATGGCCACCCGCATTTCCAGTTCCGGCGGCTCGATCTGGACGGTGAGGCCCCAGTCGAAGCGGGTCACCAGGCGATCGTCGAGTCCGTTGATGTCCTTGGGGTAGGTATCGCAGGTGATGATGATCTGCTTCTTGGCTTCGATCAGGGCATTGAACAGGAAGAAGAATTCCTCCTGGGAGCGGTTCTTGCCGTTGAAGAACTGGACGTCGTCGAGGAGCAGCACGTCGAGGGTGCGGTACTGACGCTTGAAGCTGTCGAAGGATTTCTGCTGATAGGCGCGGACGACGTCGGAGTAGTAATCCTCGGCATGGACGTAGCGGATCACCCGCTCGCCGTTGTCCGCCAGGATGGCATTGCCGATGGCGTGGATCAGGTGGGTCTTGCCCAGGCCGGCGCCGCCATAGATGAAGAGGGGGTTGTAAGCTCCGCCGGGATTGCCGGCGACCTGCTGGGCGGCCGCCCGGGCGAGATCGTTGGCCTTGCCGACGACCAGATTGTCGAAGGTGAAGCCCGCGATGAGCCGGGTCTTTTCATAGGCGGACGGGCGGCCCATGACTTTCTTGGCGGCGGCGGAAGTGGCCGCCGGCACCGGTGCGGTCGCAACTTCTTCCGTTGCCGATTCGGAGTCTTGTCTTGGAGTCGCAGCGCGGCCACCGGAGACCGACAAGGCGATCGAAACCGGCATGGCGAAAAAGCTGCGGCAATAGTCCTCGATGCGGGTCAGGTAGCGATCCCGCACCCACTTGAGGATGAACGTGTTGGGGGCGAGCAGCCTTAGCCCCTCCTGCGGCGCTTCTTCCCCTTCCAGACGCAGCGGCCTGATCCAGGTGTTGAACTGCTGAGCCGGCAATTCCTGTTCAAAACGTAGCAGGCAGGATTCCCAAAAACCGGACATCGCCGCAAAGACTCCTCCCCACCCCTCATCAAAAACACGGGGGCGGACTATTCAAACTTATGGAAACGCTTGGAATTTGGACAACAAAATTGGCGGCCCAAAGCCGCCTCTGTACGCGAACATTCTACCCCGCCTCCGGGCAAGTTATCCACAGCCGATGCGAAAATTTCGCCTTGACAAGAGCCTTGAAAATGCGATGTAATTCGCCGTTTTTCTCTGCTCATCAAGGAATAAGAAATGAAACGCACGTATCAGCCCTCCGTCGTGCGCCGCAAGCGCACCCACGGCTTCCTGGTCCGCATGCGCACCAAGGGCGGCCGCAAGGTCATCGCCGCCC
>DAORDK010000134.1:0-7837 GCA_035345935.1 Rhodocyclaceae bacterium
CTGCCCGCGGCTTCCGCCGCAACCTCGGGACGGGGAAGTCCCTTTCATTCGTTAGCTGCTTAGTTCTTCCGCCATGACAGAGCTTCAGACTATCTACCTTGGGAAAATCAGTGAAGCACTTGCTAGGCTCTCGGGCTGCGAGCGTTTTCTCAGTGCATACGGCCATTCCAAAGATGTGTTTGCCTTAGAGTCGGCCATCCTGCAAATGCGCAAGGCTCTGGAAGCGGTTGCATTTGGTGCCATTGCTCCCAACAAGAGTCATTATGCGGAGTATCGGGCGCAGGCCCGGATAAACTCTGACTTCACAAAAGACTTCAATGCCAGATCGATCTTGCAGTTCCTGGGCAAGATTAATGCTGATTTCTACCCCTTGCCTGCTTCAGCTCCAATCGCTGTATCTCCTGGGAATTGGCACTTCGATCGGAGGCAAGACAACTCTCTCTCGAAGGAAAAATTTGAGAGTTTCTATGATCGATTGGGAAAGCACTTGCATGCTGACAATCCTTGGGGAAACGACAAAGGCCTAGACAATCTGGCCAAAGATATTCCCGAAGTTATTGCGGCTACTCGCTCTCTTCTGTCGTGGCATTTCACAACAATCCGGACGCCGCAATTTTCTGGTGTATGGGTTGTTGAAGCACCTAGCAGTGGCGCGCCGCCGCGAGTAATCGTTGGCCAAGCCGATGGTGAGTTCGTCGTCCAATGAATTCCGCAGCTAACAATTCCATCGAGAGGGACCGCCTATCGGCGGCCCCTCATGTCAAACGCTAGAAAACATGACCTACGAATTCATCCCGTTACTCGCAGCGGTATCGGCGGCATTAATCGCTGGCTACTTTAGCTTCGTTACGCTCATCAACTCAAAGGAACAGAAAACGTCCGAGTTCAGGCAAAACTGGATTGATTCACTAAGGAAGGAAATCGCAGAGTTCACATCTAGCGTCTACTTCTTGAAGTTCTACTATCAACAAGGCTCTAAGAACACAGATCCAGAATTTATTAACGGGCTAAAGGACTTCCACAGCAAGTACGTTTCGTCCAGCACAGCCATCCTGCTCAGAATTAACGCGAACGAAACGGACAAGTATCTCAAAGTGGTTAACGACGAGTTTCTTCGCACATTGACTGACATCCTCACGGCTGTTAATGCGGGCAAGTACGCTGAAGCAGCTACGAATTGCAACACCCTCATCGATAAGGCAAAGCCTCTGCTCAAGGAGGAATGGAAGCGCGTGAAAGCTGGAGAGCTAAGCTACCGAGCAATCAAATATTTCTCAATCGTTCTATTTGTTGGCGCTGCCATAGTTGCAACAAATATTGCGGTCGCTCCTCATGAAAGCAATAGAGTCGTCAAACAGGGTAGTAGCGAGGTTGATGCCAAGCCGATTGAGAAGACTAATAATTCGCAAAGCTGCAATCTATCCGTTTCAGTAGAACCTTCTCGTTCCGTGAAATCAACTGCCACTCAGGCAAAAACAACGGCATGCAATGATGCCAGCAACAAATAACTATGTTTTCTAACCCGGCGCTCAACCTCGCTCCTTTCAGTCGCTGGACGCTGCGCGATAAAGCCGCGCAGCGCCGGTTAGCTCTACGTTGAGGCTGCAGAAGAACTCATTCCCGCACAAATGGCCAAAACCCAGAAGATTCAAGCCGGCACAATCGCACCGGAATCAACGATCGGCGCCTCGGGAGACATACATCCTTCGCGAAATTCATCCGTCAATTTCCTGACCGTGATTTTTCTGCGGCCTCGTTAGGCACCACAATGCTGCCAGGACTAGTTCTATTTGCGATTTTTCTCATAGCAGCCTCCAGCTCGTTCAACGTCATTGTTTTCCAGCTGAGTACTGAGTATTTCAATGCCCCAGACTTTATGAGCTTTATTGGGCTAGGTACCGTAGCCTCCGCATCTGTTTCAACAGCATTTCTTGGTCTATTAATAATAAACTTCAGTAGCTTTCGAAAGCCATTTATTACACATCCAGTGATTTACATCTTTGCGCTTGCTAACATTATCTTACCAATATTCCTTATATTTAGAATTTTCAATCAAATGAAATAGGCGGATTAGAGCTTCCAAGCGCACTCCCATGGGCCACTGCTTATGCGGAACTTTTCACTCGAATCTGCTCCTGGCGGTCTCTTGGAAGTGCCGCAAGCAATACGCAACTTACTCTGAGCATTGGGTATCCGAAGGCGACCATCACAGGCTGCAACCGAGTCATTCTTGAGATACAAGCCCTAATCGCAGAAGGAATAGCCGCATGGCAATAGATATCGACAAACTGACCGAGCCTGAGCTCGTCGACCTCAACAACCGCATCGTCGCTCGCCTGAAGTTCCTTCAACAAATGCGAGCCCATGCTGCCATGTTGGAGTTCAGTCTCGGCGAACGAGTGTCTTTCCAGCCCGAGGGACATCCCGTCCTCTTCGGCGTTATCGCCAAGTACAACCGAAAGTCGGTCACGGTGATCACTGAGTCCGGGCAACACTGGACAGTGGCACCAATTTTCCTGCGCAAGATCAAGCCCGTACGCGACACCGAGTCCAAAGGCGGAAAGGTCGTGAGTCTGTCCAAGAAGTGAATCCCGTCCTTCACCACACCGACATAATCGACGTCACGACCCTCCACGCGAGCAAACCAGCTTGGTCGCCGAAGGCTCGGGGTTTGTGCGTTCCGTGCCAAGGGCGCGGTCTACGAGGCTTACGCGACGGCGCTTGTGAACTGACCCCCATCCCCTGCAAAGACAAGGTTGGCCTACGGGCACCCGGGGGAAACCGCTCTTTTCGCAGTCTTTTCCATCACAGGAGGAAATCGCCATGCGCATCGACGAAATGATCGCGGCAGTTCAGACCGAGCTCGGAATCGAGGTTGACGGGAAAGCCGGCCCCGAAACGTGGGGAGCCATCTACAAGCGGCTGGTCAAACCCAAGATCGGCGGCCAGGAGCCGGCGGAGGCCCTTTCGCCGGTCGATTCCCGGAGCGAGAAGGCCATCGCCACGCTGCTGCCGGAGGTCCAGCCGATTGCCCGGACTCTGGTCCAGAAGGCCCAGGCGGCGGGAATCACGATCAAGATCATCAGCGGCCTGCGCAGCTACGAGGAGCAGGACGCCCTCTACGCCCAGGGCCGCACCGCACCGGGCCCCATCGTCACCAACGCGCGCGGGGGGCACTCCAATCACAATTTCGGCATCGCCTTCGATATCGGCGTCTTCGAGGGCAACAAGTACCTGCCGGATTCCCCGAAGTACAAGGCCGTCGGCGTCCTGGGCGAGGATGTGGGACTCGAATGGGGGGGCAACTGGAAGACCATCGTCGACCAGCCGCACTACCAGTTGCGACCGTCCTGGGCGGCCAGCCTGACCGAGAAGCAGATGCTTGCCGAACTGCGGCAGAGGCGCGCCAACGGAACGCCGGTCTACGGTTGAGCGGGACGCCATTCCCCCCGGAAACTCAGGCGGGAATGGCGGGGCCGGGTCGGTCAGTCGACGGCGATGGCAATCCGGCGCGGCAGGGCCTGTTCGGCCTTGGGGATGCGCAGGGTGAGTACGCCGTGGACGAATTCGGCATTGATCTTGCCGGGATCGAGTTCTCGCGACAGGGTGAATACCCGGCGGTAGCGGGCGAGGCCGACTTCGGTATGGGTCGCTTCCGTTCCGGCTGGCGCGTCGAGGGCGATTTCTCCCTCGATGGTCAGGCTGTCGCCCTCCACGTGAAGGTGCAGGCGGTCCTTGGGCACGCCGGGCAGGTCGGCGTAGAGGGTGATCCCGGCGGTATCCTCGACGACGTCCACCGGCGGGACGAGGCTGGCGGCGTCCCGGGGGGACTGGGCGGGGGCGGTGACATTCTGGGTCATGGCAATCTCCTGGGCGGGCTTATTCAACGGCAATGCGGCGCGGCTGGACCGCGGCGCGGCGGCGGACGCTCACGTGCAGCACGCCGTCCCGGTAGCGGGCGCTGACGCCGTTGGGATCGATGTCGTCGGGCAGGCTGACGACGCGCCGGAAGCGGCCGGAAAAGCGTTCGTCGCTATGGGCGGTGGCCCGCGCCTCGGCGGGCGGCAGGACCGACTTGCGTTCGCCGGCCAAGGTCAGGACGCCCTTTTCCAGTTGGACATCGAGGGCGGCGGGATCGAGCCCGGGGGCGAAGACGTAGATCTCGACCGATTCCGGGCCGCTGCCCACATTGATGGCGGGAAAGCCGCTGCGGCCCGCGCCGCGTATGCTGGGGGACGCGTCGAAATTCTGCTGAAATTCGCGCTGCAAGCGCTCCAGTTCAGAAAACAGATCCCGGGGAAACAAGGTGCGATAAAACATGAGCATCTCCTTTTGGCAGGGAAGCGGACGCCGTTGCAGCGCCCATGCCCCCGATATGGGTTCCATTGCACCGGTTTCAAGAGGGGTCATCAGGCAGACCTGCGGGTGATAATATTCGCCGCCGCCCGATCCCTGCCGCCATGCGCCAGCTCCTTCTCGAACTCCTGCCGGAAAGCCCGCCCAGCCTGGACAACTTCGTCCCCGGAAGCAACGGCGAGACCCTGGATGCTTTCACCGGCTGGCTGGCCGGCGAGCGCGGCGAGTTCTCCTTTTGCCTGTGGGGCGAAGCCGGGTCCGGTTGCAGCCATCTCCTCAAGGCGAGCGGCTTCGCCTACCTCGACGCCGCCGCCGACCCCGCCCTGGCCACCCTGCCCGCTGCCGACCGGCTGGCCGTGGATCACGTGGAGGCCCTGGACGCCGGTGGCCAGATCGCCCTCTTCAACGCCTTCAATCGCAAGAAGGCCGCGGGCGGGCGGCTCCTCACCGCAGCCCCGCAACCCCCCGCCCATCTGTCCCTGCGGGAGGACCTGCGCACCCGCCTGGGCTCCGGTCTCATCTACCGCCTGCAACCCCTCTCCGACCCCGAAAAAGCCGCTGCCCTCGCCACCCAGGCCCGGGAGCGGGCGCTGAAACTTTCCCCCCAGGCCATCGACTATCTGCTGCGCCACGCCCCCCGCGACATGCGCACCCTCGCCGCCTTCGTCGTCGCCCTGGACCGCTACACCCTCGAGCACAAGCGCGCCGTCACGCTGCCTCTGCTGCGGGAATTGCTGCTGCCGCGGGAGGCGGCACCGCCCTTGTCTTAGCACTACAATGTAACTACACTCATGGCATGAGCGTACTGCACTTCCAGTGGGATGATGCCAAGGCCACTGCCAACTTCAAGAAGCATGGCGTGAGTTTCGAAGCGGCCAAATCCGCGTTCTACGACGAACGCGCCAAGCTGATCAACGATCCCGACCATTCCGCCAAGGAGGACCGTTTTATCCTGCTTGGCCTAAGCACTGCGCTCAGGCTCTTGGTCGTCTGCCATTGCTATCGTGGCGAAGGCGGGCTCATTCGATTGATTTCCGCTCGCAAAGCGACGGCCCAGGAAAGAAAGTTCTACTTGTAAAGGTGCCCCATGCGCAAGGATTATGACTTTTCCAATGCCAGAAAGAATCCCTACGCTTCCCAATTGAAGCGGCAGGTCACGATCCGCCTGGATGAAGAATCAATCGGCTACTTCAAGGCTCTCTCCGAGGAGGTTGGCATTCCGTACCAGAGCCTCATCAACCTCTACTTGAGAGACTGCGTGACCTCCCACCGTAAATTGAATCTCGACTGGAAGTAGCCGATTGCTCCGCGCGGCAGTCCGGTTGATTTTTCGTCACGTTCCACGGAGCCCGTGATGTTTGGTCTATTTCGGAAAAAATTCGATCTCGAGGAACTCATCGCCGGAAGCGTCGAAGGGCTCCAGATGAGCACCGACGCCCACCGGCGAATCTGGCATCTCGGCGACGAGGAGTCGTGGGACGTCGATCAGGACGAGGGGCAGATTTACTTTTCCTTCGCTGACGGCACCACCGCATCCGCCCCGGTGCAAATCGTCGGCACCTTCAATGCTTCGGCTCCACACTAGGTCTCATGGAATACGTACTCGACAGCGGAGAGGAGTTGCACCGCGAGTCTCCCGACACGTTCCATCTCCCCTCCCGTGTGGCGCGAGAAACTCTGTTGCCGGGGGAGTTGGTCAAGCTGATTTTCCGCATCTCCACAGGGACGGAGGTTCATATCGAGCGCATGTGGGTATGCATCCAGTCACGAACTGAAACTGGCTATGTGGGATCACTGGACAACGACCCCTATTGCACCGATGAGCTTCGCTCCGGCGCTTCAATAGCCTTCGGCCCTGAACACGTCATTCAAATCTATGAACCCCTGCACGAGGCCTGACATTTCCTCCGAGACTTGGATTCACTCCGCCAAAGGGGCGCCAGCCCGCCGGCTCCGTGCCCCGCAACCTCTTTGTCTATCTGCATCGTTTCCATGGCATTTCACGACCTCGAACTGAAGAGAATCGAAAACAGACTGCACACGTTTATCGAATCCGTACGCCCGGCTCCGGCCATCCGGCCAAAACTGGATTTCGGCTTTGACATTTCTGACCAGAGCATCGAGCTGGTTGAAATCCGGCCCCAATGGGACGATGCCTCGGTGATCCACCGCAGGCCCTTCGCCAAGGCCACCTTCGTCAGGACACAGAAAATCTGGAAGGTGTACTGGATGCGTGCTAGCGGAAAGTGGCAGGCTTACGAACCAGCGGCCACGGTGCGCTCGGTCGGAGCATTTCTCGCTGCCGTCAGAACCGACCGATACGGATGTTTCTTTGGATAGACCCATGAACCTCGCCCTATTCGACCTCGACAACACCCTTCTCTCAGGCGACTCGGATTTCGAGTGGGCCCAGTTCCTCATCGGCAAGGGAGTGGTGGACCGGGAAGTCCAGGAAGCCAAGAATCTCGAGTTCTACGAGCAGTACAAGGCCGGGACCCTGGACATCCAGGCTTTTCTTGCCTTCCAGCTCGCCCCCCTCACCCGCCATCCGCGGGCGGAGCTGGATGCCTGGCACCGGGAGTACATGGAGCGCCACATCCGCCCCCTCATCGGGGACGCCGCCCGCGCCCTGGTGCGCGGGCATCGGGAGGCCGGCGACCTGTGCGCCCTGGTCACCGCCACCAACAGCTTCGTCACCGGCCCCATCGCCCGGGAATTCGGCGTGCCGCACCTGATCGCCACCGTGCCGGAGTGGGAGGATGGCCGCTTCACCGGCCGCGCCCGCGGTACGCCTTCCTTCCGCGAGGGCAAGATCCTGCGCACGGAGGCCTGGCTGGAATCCCTCGGCCTGTGGTGGGGCAGTTTCGAACGGAGCCTCTTCTACAGCGATTCCCTGAACGATCTGCCGCTGCTGTCCACCGTCGATACGCCGGTGGCCGTGGACCCGGACGACACCCTGCGTGCCCACGCGACGGAAATGGGCTGGAGAATCATCACTTTGCGGTAGAATCCGCGTTTTTCCGCTGCTTGCCGCTCGCCCATCGGCTATCCGTGATCCGCAAACTCATATCCCGCGTCTTCGGCGGCAGGAAGGCCGATACCAGCCGCCACGAGCCTGCCGTCATCCCCGTCGCCAACCACGGCATCACCCGCGACCGCGTCAGTTCCGGCAGCCGCCGCGTCTGCGAAACCCTGCAAAGCCACGGCCACAAGGCCTTCGTGGTGGGCGGCGCGGTGCGCGATCTGCTGATCGGAGCCGACCCCAAGGATTTCGACGTGGCGACCGATGCCACGCCGGAGCAGATACGCCGCTACTTCCGCCGCTCGCGCATCATCGGCCGCCGCTTCCAGATCGTCCATGTGATGATGGGTCAGGAGACCCTGGAAGTGACCACCTTCCGCGGCACGCTGGGGGACGACGTCAAGACCGACGAACACGGCCGCGTGCTGCACGACAACGTTTTCGGCAGCCAGGCCGAGG
>DAORDK010000135.1:0-7700 GCA_035345935.1 Rhodocyclaceae bacterium
ATGCTCTACGCTGCACCCGGCGCCGCAGGCGCCAAGATCGCCTACAAGGCCAAGTACGACAACTTCATCGGCGGCAAGTGGGTCGCCCCGGTCAAAGGTCAATACTTCGACGTCATCACCCCGATCCATGGGCGGCCCTATACCCAGGCCGCCCGGTCCACCGCCGAGGACGTGGAACTGGCCCTGGACGCCGCCCACGCCGCTTTCGACAAGTGGGCCCGCACCTCCCCCGTCGAGCGTTCGGGCATCCTGCTCAAGATCGCCGACCGCATGGAACAGAACCTCGAAACCCTGGCCTACGCCGAGACCGTCGACAACGGCAAGCCCATCCGCGAAACCCTGAACGCCGACGTGCCCCTGGCCGCCGACCATTTCCGTTACTTCGCCGGCTGCCTGCGTTCCCAGGAAGGCTCGGTCTGCGAAATCGACGAACACACCGTCGCCTATCACTTCCACGAGCCTCTGGGCGTCGTCGGCCAGATCATCCCCTGGAACTTCCCCCTGCTGATGGCCGCCTGGAAGCTGGCCCCGGCCCTGGCCGCCGGCAACTGCATCGTGCTCAAGCCGGCCGAATCGACGCCGATTTCCATCCTGATCCTGTTCGAACTGATTGGCGACCTGCTGCCCCCAGGGACGGTCAATATCATCAACGGCTTCGGCCGCGAAGCCGGCACCCCCCTGGCCACCAGCAAGCGCATCAACAAGATCGCCTTCACCGGCTCCACCGCCACCGGCAAGATCATCGGCCAGGCCGCCGCCAATAATCTGATTCCCGCCACCCTGGAACTGGGCGGCAAGTCGCCCAATATCTTCTTCGAAGACATCATGGCGGCCGACGACGCCTTCCTCGACAAGGCCATCGAGGGTCTGGTGCTGTTCGCCTTCAATCAGGGCGAGGTGTGCACCTGCCCGTCCCGGGCCCTGATCCAGGAATCGATCTACGACCGGTTCATCGAGCGCGTCCTCCCCCGCGTCGCCGCGATCAAGCAGGGCAGCCCGCTGGATACCGAGACCATGATCGGCGCCCAGGCTTCCCTGGATCAGATCAACAAGATCAGCGAGTACCTGGCGATCGGCAAGCAGGAAGGCGCCCAGTGCCTGATCGGCGGCGAGCGCGCCCATCTGGGCGGCGACCTGTCCGAGGGCTACTACATCCAGCCGACCCTGTTCAAGGGTCACAACAAGATGCGCATCTTCCAGGAGGAGATTTTCGGCCCGGTGCTCGCCGTGACCACCTTCAAGGACGAGGCGGAAGCCCTGGAGATCGCCAACGACACGGTCTATGGCCTGGGTTCCGGTGTATGGACCCGCGACGGCGCCCGCGCCTACCGCATGGGCCGCAACATCAAGGCCGGCCGGGTGTGGACCAATTGCTACCATGCCTACCCGGCGCACGCGGCTTTCGGCGGCTACAAGGAATCCGGCATCGGCCGCGAAACCCATAAGATGATGCTCGACCACTACCAGCAGACCAAGAACATCCTGGTCAGCTATAACCCGAACAAGCTGGGTTTCTTCTGAGTTCGCCCGGGAGGATCGGTTGGTCATATCAGGGGGGCGGGTGACCGCCCCCCTGATTTTGAGTTGATTCTCGACGTGGCCGACACCGCGCTGACATCAACAGAGCAGATCGCAATACTGTATTTGGTCCTCGCCGGGCGGGCTTGTCTCCATCGTTGCAATGCCTACGCCCATTCACGATCCGGAGCCATGTCTTTCGATGGCGTATGCAAAATAACTTCGACGATTGCGTGCCATCCAATTCCCGACGGAAGTAGGATCTTGCCGCGTGAACGGCTATCGGCGACAGATTCGATTGGCAATGGTGGTTGTGGTCGGCTGATCACGTCGGAAACGATTGCGTGACGCCGAGAAAGATCACCATTGCGACTGGACCAGACACCCAATATTTGCCACCGCCAGGTTCGCTCAGTAACGCTATGAACAAACGCGGATTCCCCAGCCAATGCCGACGGGGTGAGCCCCTCTTGATGTCCTGTTTCGTCGCCTAAATTCCCTAGCGGGATTGAAGGTCGTCGGCGGACTGGATCATTCGAACGCAAAATTCTCGAGCATCGCTTCCGCCGCAGGGAATAGCACGCGCTCTTCGAAGCGTACGTGCGTCCGCAGTAGATCACCGAACGCGCTCAACGCTGTCAGTTCTCCGCATCCGATGAGCATCACCAATTCACGCATCTGCTCGTGCTCATCAAGTGTGCGCTGGACCAGTTCCGCCGCACCGGCACTTTTCAAACGGGGCAAGAGTTCAGCTTCCTCCCGGCAAAAGTGGGGTGCAATGTCGCGCTGAAAGACGAGGGGAACATCTTTCAGCAAAGCGTACCGGGCCTCAAGGTCGGTCGCCCTTGCAATGCGCAGCGCCAAGACCAATGCGGAGTGGTGCTCCCGGGATAATTGCTGGAGAGCGTGGCGGCGCTTCATGACGAGCGCCCGCTAAGTATCACGGCATCCAAAACTTGGAGTCCTCAGTGACCGCGACGGCAGGATCCGCGACGTCAGCAATTCCAAAGGAAATCCGAGTCGCGCCAGCTGGGAGGCTGCCGGGCTCTGCCCGAACCACTGCAGTCTGGGAACCTATCTCGCCACCAGCAACGGTGATCTCTTTGGCCTGTTCGATCTGCAAGCCCTTTCCACCCGAGACACTGATCCTGAAGGTTCGCGGCCGCTCCCCCGTATTCATAATTTGCAGGCGGTACGTATTTTCGATCATTCCATCGTTTGCTTCGCGGGCCAAAGCCCGGTCCTTCAGGACATCCACCTTGAGCGGTACGCGCATTGCGAGCGACCACGCCATAGCGCCGGAGAGGAGGATCAAGAAAGCTGCATAGATCAGAACCCGGGGACGGAAAGCCAAGTTCAGCATACTGCCGAGCGAAATACGCGCGTTGCCCGCATTCTCACTCGAATATCGGATCAGGCCGCGTGGGTAGTTCATTTTGTCCATCACTTGGTCGCAAGCGTCGATACACGCGGCACATCCGATACATTCGTTCTGTAGCCCATTGCGAATATCGATCCCGGTGGGGCAGACCTGGACGCAAATTCCGCAGTCGACACAATCCCCTAATCCAAGTGAGTGCGGATCGGTGCCCTTCGCACGCGGTCCCCGTGACTCCCCGCGTTGCCTGTCGTAGGCGATGATCAAGGTGTCGGGGTCGAACATGACGAACTGGAAACGGGCATAGGGACATATCTGTCGACACATCTGTTCCCGCAGGAAACCCGCATTTCCATAGGTCGCAGTGGCGTAAAACAGCACCCAGAATGCCGACCATGGCCCAAGTGTCAGCGCGATCAGGTCGTGGCTCAACGCACGAATGGGCGTGAAATATCCTACAAAAGTGAACCCCGTCCATAGGGCGACCGACCACCAGATCAGATGCTTTGTCCCCTTGATTGCCAATTTCCGCGGCGACCAGGGCGCCGCGTCAAGCTTGATACGCCGTGATCGCTCCCCCTCGACGATCTTTTCCAGCCACAAGAAGATCTCCGTATAGACTGTCTGGGGACAGCTGTAGCCACACCACACCCTTCCTGCGACAGCGGTAAATAGGAATAAGGCCAAGGCTCCGATAACCATTAGGAGCACAAGGTAGATCGTGTCTTGCGGCCACAGGATCAAATCGAAGAGATAGAATTTGCGCGCATCGATGTCGAACAGCACCGCTTGTCGCCCTTGCCAAGGTATCCAGCACAACCCGTAGAAGACCGCTTGCGTGAGCCATACGAAGAACCAACGGGCTCGGGCATAGGGCCCGCTGATCGATCGGGGATAGACCTTCGCCTCGGGATCGACAGCGCTGTGGATTTCAATGATTTTGCGGGGTGAAGATGGCGGCGGCATAGGGATGCACGGTTTCTCGCAAGATCATTGGACAATCACTTGCTATAAGGGGTAAAGAATGTATGTTTATACTAACGGCTTTCAGTCGCCTATTCAACATTTCAAATACTGCTTTAAACCGTCATGCGCCTGAGTAGCTTCTCCGACTACAGCCTGAGGGTATTGATGTACCTTGCCGCACGGCCCGAAAGGCTGGCCAGCATTGGGGAAATTGCGGCCAGCCACGGGATTTCGCAAAACCACCTTATGAAGGTCGCGCTTGAATTGGGGCGCGGCGGCTTTATTGAGACAGTTCGCGGCAAGGGCGGCGGCCTTCGCCTCGGGCGACCAGCCAAAGAGATAGTGCTTGGGGATGTCGTTCGTGCCACCGAGAGCGACTTTGCGCTTGCCGAGTGCTTCGGTAGTCACCCGGCTTGCAGGATTCAGCCAGCGTGCTGCCTCAAAGGCATATTGAGGGAAGCGCTAAATGCCATGTTGCTGGTACTCGACGGATACACATTGGAGGACCTGATGACTGATCCACAAGGTCTCGTTCCGGCGGTTGAATTGCCTATAGCCATTGCCCAGCCTCAGTCGTCACAGTGCTTCAAGACCAGTTAAGACCATTGCAGAGGGTTGAAATCGTTTGCGCTGCCAATAGAGATACAAGCGGCGAAATAGGGCAGGCGAACTCTCCGCGAGACTCGATCATCTTTGGCTGGTTCGCGTCGTTAGCTGCCCCTGATCGTCCGGTGGCCGACCGACGGCAATGGGCACTGAGCCAACGTAGCCCTGACGAAGAAGCTGTTATCCCCTCTCTCAAAATCCCAAGGGCCGGTCTTCAATCAGAACCGGCCGTTTTTCGTCGCTGACGTCACAGACGGGCAAGGCCGACAAACCAAGCCTTTTGCGAGCCAGCAAACGTCTGCATCGGCGAGGAACGGTTGCGCATCTGCTTCAGCGATTCCATCGGATAACGGCACTCCTGCCTGAATCGGCAACGATTTCCTTTCACCTCACCCGAGCTGCGCCGTAGCCCAGCGCACGATGTCTTGCGCCCCCAGGGCGCCGCTTTGACGCGCGAGTTCGCGTCCGTTGCGGAATAGCACCAGGGTGGGGATGCTGAGTATCCCGTAGCGTGCGCCCAGACCCTGTTCCGCCTCGGTGTTGACCTTGCCTAGCCGCAGGCGCGGTTCCAGCACGCGTGCCGCCTGCTGGAACTGGGGCGCCATCATCTTGCAGGGGCCGCACCAGGGCGCCCAGAAATCCACCAGCAGGGGGAGGTCGCTGCGCTCGATGTGGCGCGCGAACCGTTCGGTCGTGAGTTCCACGGGCGCCCCCGCGAACAGGCCGCGGTGGCAGCGGCCGCATTGAGGGTCCTCGGCCAGGCGTTCGGCCGGGACCCGGTTGATGCTGTCGCAATGGGGGCACACGAGGTGCATGGGGTGGCTCATCCTTTCAGTTGATCGGAATGGTGCGGCCCGGGGGGCTGGGCGCTTGGGCGCGCCGGTCGATGACGATATTGAGCACGCCGTTCTTGAACGAGGCCTGGATGGCGTCCTGGTCGGCGTCCTCCGGCAGATTCAGGGCGCGCTGGAAGCTGCCGTAGCTGCGCTCGACGCGGTGATACTGGCCGTCCTTGTGCTCCTGTTCCTGGCGCTTCTCGCCGCGAATCCACAGCACGTCGTCGTCCAGGCTGAGCTGGATGTCCTTTTCATCGACGCCGGGGGCTTCCAGCGTGATCCGGTACTGCTTGTCCGTCTCCTGGAGGTCGAGGGCCGGGCGCAGCAAGCCGGGCCAGGGGGACGCCGACGTCGGCAGCGCCAGGCGCGGCCAGTGCACGCCAAAACCGCGAAACGCGTCTTCGAACAGGCGATCCATCTCGCGATGCACGTGCAGCAAGGGGTCCAGCGAGGACGACGGCAGGTTCCGCGGCCCGTCGGTTTTTGCGGCGGTGACGTTGCCCGAGCCCGGTTGCCCATCCTGCTCCTTCTTGAACCAGTTCCAGGGAGCCCATTTCTTCAGATCGAAGTCCATGATTTCCTCCTTTTGCTTGCATTGAGAACACGGCCGGAGGGCGCTATTTCCGCGGGGCGGTGGGCGTGCCTTCGGCAGGGATCGCGCTGCATGAGGCGTAGCTGACGATCCTTTCCAATACAAAAGGTTGGGATTGGATTGCAAAAATCAAGAGATGTCTTGCTCCCACCGTCGGTGCAAGCAAGTGAAGTCATCGGCAACGGTTACCGCGCCTCGCTCCCGGCGAATGGCCTCCATCGCAACGCCGCCCGCGGGCTCGAGGACAAAGTCTGCAGGGGTTGATCCCGCCGATTCGTTGCAGGTCCGGCAGGCGCACCCTGCCCATCGTACGTGGATTCAGGGCACGACCGCGAGGAAGAGGAAGGCCGCAAAGAGGACAAGATGTACGGCACCCTGCAGTACGGTAGCCTGCCCGCTGGCCAGCGTGATCGAGCTGACGAACAGGGTCAGCGCCAGCAGAACGATCTCCTTGGCCGGAAGGCCCAGCACCAGAGGGATGTCGAGGGCGATGGCCACCGCGGCCACGGCGGGGATGGTGAGGCCGATGGTGGCGAGGGCCGAACCGAGGGCAAGATTGAGGCTGGTCTGCATGCGATTGCGATAGGCGGCGTTGAACGCTGCACCGGTCTCCGGCAGCAGGACGAGGAGGGCGATGGCAACGCCGACCACGGCGGCCGGCGCCCCTGCCGCAGCAACCCCATGCTGGATCGTCGGAGCCAGCAGCTTGGCAAGGCCGACGACCGCCACCAGTGCAGCCACCAGCAAGGCCAGCGCCGCCAGGGCTTGGCGGCCGCCGGGCCGACCACCGAGGGCGGCGTCCTGGCCGCTATCGACCGGGAGAAAGAATTCCCGATGGCGCACGGTCTGGACAAAGACGAAAACGCCATACAGCAGCAGGGACATCAGGCCGGCGAACATCATTTGCGGCGGGGAGTAGGTCGGCCCGGCCGTGCTGGTGGTGAATTCGGGAAGGACGAGTACGAGGCCGGTGAGGGCGACCAGAACGGAGAGCGCAGAGGCGGTGCCTTCGATGCGGAAAGCAACGACCCGGTGGCGCCAGGCGCCGGTCGCGAGGCAGAGGCCGACGACGCCGTTGCAAACGATCATCACCGTCGCGAAGACCGTATCACGGGCCAGCGCCGTGCCGCCGACGGGGTCCGAGAGCATCATCGACACGATCAGCGCCACTTCGATGATGGTTACGGCGAGCGCCAGGACGAGGGTGCCGAAAGGTTCGCCGACGCGAAGGGCGATGACTTCCGCGTGGAATACCGCGACGATGACCGCTCCGACCAGACCCGCTCCGACCGGCAAGAGGCCGTATCCGGTCCACGAAGCGATGCTGGCAAGAGTGAGGAGTGCGAGGGCGAGGAGGGGGAGCGCGATGCTCCATAGGGGCAGCTTGGTGTGCGTCATGGGGAGAGGGGGCAGGCCGGTACGCAGTTGTGGCATTAGGAAAGAGACGCGTGAATCGCCCTTCGGTTCCCGGGTCCGCTGGCACGCTGGTCGCCGGAGGTCAGCGCGAGGGCGCCAGCCGATGGGGAACCCGGGGTGGCAGGCGGACCGACCGAATCGACCGACGAGTCTTGACCGGAGGGCAGACCATCGGGGTGTCCTGTCGGACAACTGACAAACGATATAGAGCCAGGTCAATGATTGGAAAGCACTTTTTCCTGGCGCCCCTCTTGCTTCGGCTATGGAATGAAAACCCATCTCGATTGGTCGGCCTACGACACCTATGGCGTCGGCGACGCCTATGCCGGCATACCCGCCACCGGGGGCAACTACGCCAAGGCGGTGGCGGTGTGCATGAACAACCACC
>DAORDK010000136.1:0-7700 GCA_035345935.1 Rhodocyclaceae bacterium
CATACAGGTCAAATCGACGCTGACGAGAGTCCCCTTGGGCTGGATTTCCAACCGCGTGATCCGTAAGCCTTGATCCTGCTGGAGTGTGGCGAGCCAAGTCACCAGGTCGTCGAACCCGGCTTCGCCGCGGATCTGCAAACCGTCGCCGATCGCCTCCACCGTGACGCCTAACCCGCGGCTCTTTGCAGAGGCGCGTACTGTTTCCAAAAGAGCCGGACCCTTGGCGCGTTCTGGTACCGCTTGGCTACGCAGACGGACGATTTCAGTGGCGGATTCCTGTACCTGCTCGAGCAGGGCCTGGGCATGGGGTAGAGCGCGTTGCAGGCGTCTGCCCTGCTCATGGCTTCACTGAACGATGGACACTAGCGCGGAAAGCGCGATTACTGCCGCGGCGACGAGCAACATTTTGCGTTCTCGCGGGTTGCGGGCCTGCCAAGTGGCGATGAGACGGCTCGACGGGCCGGTGTTGCCCGAAACAGGGGAAGGTTTTTCTGCACTCATGGCAGATTCTCCCGACGCAGCAGCAGATGGGTGGTCGCGCCGTCCTTGTGCAAATCGGCGAGCAAGCCGCGGCTGGTGAGCAATCCGACGACGGCTTCGCCGCGAGCCGCGGCCGGTTCGGCAAGCGTCAGATTCAGCCGGCCTTCTTCGAAGCGCAGCCCGGCAATGCCACCTGCCGCCTGGGTCCCCAGTGCTTCGGCGGCCAGGGCCAGCAGTGCTAGGGCGTCGTCGTCCCGCAGCAGGCCGTGACGTGTACGCGCCAGATTGAGCTGTTGGCGCATCTGTGCGGCGGGCGCCACCACCGGGCCGTTCGGGAAGGTGGTGAGATAGACCCGTTCGATGCGCTCGTGAATCTGGTTCAGGCGGTGCTTCATCCACAACACTTCGCCCACCTGCACCATCAGCCACACCGCCAGTGCCGCACCCGCCACGGCGAGCGCGGGTCTGAACTGGCCGAGCCAGCCGGAATCCCCGCCGCGGAAAGCCAGTTCGCCGTGGAGCAGGTTGGCCGCTTTGCGATCGACCGCTTGCCACCAGTGGTAGGCATTCGTCAGATGCACCGGCAACCCGGTTTCCTGCTGCAGGCGCACCACGTCCGGGGCGGAGACACCAGGCGCCACGTGCAGCGAGATGTGTTTCGGTGCGCTATCGGCAGCACGGGCACGGACTGCTTGTTGAGCGAGCAGTTGTTCGAGCACGTCGATGTCCAAAGCCAAGCCGGCATCCGCGTGGGTGCGCAGAACCGCGCCCTCGGCACCGATACTCAGATGCCAGCCATCGGTGCCGGCCGGCGCGGTTTGCAGTTCGCTCAGCACCCGCTGCGGCGGGCGGCCTAAGGCGGCCAATTGGGCGCTGATTTGACGCAGGCGATCCCGAGCCACCACCAGCACGCCGGCCTGGTCCCGTTCGCCCTCTGCCAACGGACGGCGGTGGCTCAAGGTGAGTTGCTGTGTCTCTGAGTCTTTCAACAGCCGGTCTTCCAGAGCATAAGCCATCAGGCGGGGCAGGTCGCGACGCACACCGCGAGGCAGCGCCACTTTCAGCCACAGGCACTGAGGGCCGGTGAGCAGCACTTCGCATTTTGCGGCGGCGGGCCAGTGGCGGGGTTCGGAATGACCTTCGGAGAGGAGGCTGCCGTCCGGCCCGAGCAGCACCCATGGGCAACCCGGCCGGCCGGGCCATTGTTCGTCGATGGCAAGAAGCAGTCGGGTCATGGCGTTATCAAAGCAGTTTTTGCCAGACGATGGTAGACCAATTCTGGCGGCGGTCCAGCAGGACTTCCATGCGGACCATGGCCACGCCGAAGCGGGCACGACCAGTGGCGAGAAAATAGCGACTGCTCACCGCCAGACCGTTGGTGTCCAGGTTCGAATTGTCGGACGGCAGACGGGCCTTGAAATCGTTCACGCTTTTGAACCACGCCCGGTTTCGTTCGACCGCGACGACCCGGGCCGTGTCCAGGGTCATGCCAGGCACTACGGCGGCGAGGATTTCCGGTGGCGCGGTATTCACGTTGATCATGCTGCCCGGGGGCAGCGCCGTGACCAATGGGGTGAGACGGTCGAACAGTTGCGGGGTGAAGCCTCGCACCTGAAGCAGTTCGCTGACGGTCACCAACGGGCCGTTTGCGGGCCGGCGGGGGGGCGATTGGGTGGCGTACCAGGCGGATTCGGCGCCGGCAGGCCGGCGCGGTTCGTCATCGGCGTCCAACCAATCCAGCAGGGCCGCCGTGAGATTCATCGCTTCGCTTTTGCCTACGCCGACCACTGCCAGCATCCGCTGGAATTGCTCGACCGCCATGGCGTTGCCATCGCTGGCCTGAACCAGATTGTTCAAGTTGAAGCGGCCGGAAAGCTCCTGTAATTCACCGCTGACCTGCCCCTCCTCAACCGGCGTGGGCGGCACTTTCACGGCCCAGGTTTCGCCGAAATGATCCACTTGGCTGGTGCGCGCATCTTCAGCCAGCACGTTGCGTGCCCAATCCACCGCGCCGCGGGCCAATTGACGGGCCTGGGCCTGGTCGTGACGGCCAGTGACTTGCTCCAGCGCCACCCCCAGGTCGGCCAGCGCGGCGGCAGCCAGGCCGGCCACCAGGGCTACCGTCAGCAGTGCCAGAATCACCGCGGCTCCCCGCTGGTGGTGATGTTGCGACCAACGAAATCTCTGGAGCGTCATCATGTTATCGCAGCGCCACCAGCCGGGTGAGCACGCCCACGTCGGGCAGTTCCAGTTCCAGGATCACCGCGTCTGGCAGTCCGGCCTTGTCGTCGTCGGGCGGCCACACTTCGATGCGGCGGTTGTTCAGCAAAAAGGACCACCGCACGTCGCGTACCTTGTCCAGCAAGGGTTCGGCTTGTGGCTCGCCGATCGGGTCACGGCCATCCCAGCGCAGCCAGTCGAGACGCCCATCCAGCAGGCGATAGCCCACCAGGCGAACACCGTGGATTTCATCGATGCGCAAAAACTGCAATTCCGAACGGCTGCCGTCAGCCGCCCGAACCATCGACATCGGCGGGGTAGCATTTTGCGCTGTCGTCTTGGGGTTCGAATCGACGCTGGCGGTCGGGGCAAGCACCTGCAGCAAATCGATGTCGACGCGTTGTATGGCGCGGGCGATGGCGCGCCAACGTGCAGAATTTTCCTCCAGCCGGGTACGCCCGTTCGACGCTTCGGCGAGTGCCCGGTACGACAGCACACCGAGCACGGCGAAGATCGCCAATGCCACCATCAACTCGATGAGGGTCAGCCCCCGGCAGCGGCCTGGGTGCGTGCAGCTGCGGGTCATCGCAACGGTTTCGCCACGTAGCCGGAGAGCCAGGAAATGGCGTGCTCGCCGCCCCCTGGCACGAACACGCTCAAATCCACCCTGCGAAACAGTGGGTTGGGCGTGGTTTTCACTTCTTCCCGCCAACGATAGACACGTCCCGCCTGTTCGGCGCTGCCTTCATGGACGCCCGGATTGGGCCAGGACCGGGTGGCACGCAATTCGGCGAGCCGGTTTTCGGCAATCCAGTCGCCGATCAGACGGTCCTGCAATTCGCCAGAGGATTGGGCCGTCACCCCCAGCGCGCGGAAAGCCGCACTCAGCGCGATGGCCATGATCGCCAGTGCCACCAGCGCTTCCAGCAGCGTGAAGCCTCCTGTGGCGCGGCGCTGCGTCATGATGCCGGACCGGAGCCGGGCCGTTCGAGCAGCACTTGACCGTTGGCTTTGCCCACGAAACGGGCATCGCCGTCGGGTGTGCCGACGAGCAATTCGTATTCCGGAGCCTCGGTGCCGAACAGCAGGCGCGGCGTGGCAGGCTGGGTCTGGCCTGCCAGTCGCAAGCCCTGCCAACGGAGGCCCTGCGGCAACGGCCGTTCGGCAAACACTGGCGGGTCGGTCAATGGACGCCAGTTGTCGTCCACATCCAAAGCGGCGAAGCGATAGCCATCCGGCAGGAACTCGATGACGATCGGTCGGCCACGAACCTGGGCACGATCGGCGGTGGCTTCCAGAACCAGGCGTAAACGTTTCAAGGCATGCTCGATGTCGCGTTGGTGCAAGCTATGCAGGCCGACGCTGATCCCGATGCCCACCACGCCCATGATCACCAGAACCACCATCACTTCGATCAGCGTGAAGCCGGTGCGGCGACGTTGCCGATCAAGGTCGAAAGGCGGCGAGAGGGGGGGCAGAAAAGCTTGCATCGACGAAACAGCGGAATTCACAGTGACCAGGAGCCGATGTCCGCGTCAAAACCTTCGCCACCGGAAACACCGTCTGCGCCAAAGCTCATCACGTCCACCTCACCCTTCAGACCAGGCACCACGTACTGATAGGGTTTGCCCCAGGGGTCTTGCGGCAGCTTGTCCAGGTAAGACTTCCAGTTGTCCGGCACCGGCGCGGTAACCGGTTTGCTGACCAGCGCCTGCAAGCCTTGTTCGGCGGTGGGGTAGCGGCGATTGTCGAGTTTGTAGAGCTTCAAGGATTGCATGATCGCGGCAAGGTCCTGTTTGGCGGCCACCACCCGCGCTTCGTCGGGTCGGCTCATCACTTTCGGCACCACCAGCGCGGCCAGCACGCCCAGGATCACGATCACCACCATCACTTCGATCAAGGTAAAGCCATGGCAACGGCGGATTGTTTTGGACATTGGATTTTCCTTATTTCATCAGGGTGTTGATTTCGATGATCGGCTGCATCACCGCCAGCACGATCAACAGCACGAAGCCGCCCATCAGCAGTAATAACAACGGCTCGAGCAGTGCGGTGAGGGTGGCGGTGCGGTTTTCCAGTTCCGCCTGCTGCAGTCGGGCCGCCCGCTCGAGCAATTCGTCCACCCGGCCGGTGGCTTCGCCGTTGGCGATCATGTGGATCAGCAGCGGAGGAAACTGACGGCTCGCTCCCAGGGCTCTGGACAAGGATTGCCCTTCGCGGACCCGTTCGGCGGCAACGGTCACCGCATCGGCCAGTGGCAGGCGGGCGATCACCTGGCGTCCCGCGTCCAGCGCGGCGAGCAGTGCCACGCCGCTGCCGGCGAGGATGGACAAGGTGCTGGCAAAGCGGGTAGCGTCCAGGGTGCGTAAATGACGGCCCAACAGCGGCAAGCTCAACAACCAGGCGTCCCAACGGCGTTTCACCGCGGTATCCCGCAGCGCGCGGCGACCGGCGAACAGTGCGCCGACGAGGGTGAGCGCCATCACCCAGCCCCATTCCCGCAGAATGCCGCTCAGCACGATCATGCTGCGCGTGAGCAACGGCAGGGTTTGCTTGCTCTGCTGGAATACCGAGACCACCTGCGGGACCACGTAAGTCATCAAGCCGACGATGACCAGCAGGGCGACACTCATCACGATGGCCGGGTAGAGCAGGGCTTGCAGCGTCTTGGCTCGCAACGCCTGATTACGGTCGAGGTAGTCGGCAAGCTGGTTCATCACCCGCGCCAGTTCGCCCGATTTCTCGCCGGCGGCCACCGAAGCGCGATAAAGAGGGGTGAAGGCTTGCGGATAGCGATCCAGCGCGGCGCGCAGGCTGTACCCGGTCAGGATTTCCGAGCGTACTCCGGCCAGGAGTTGGCGGCTGGCTTCGGTTTCGGCCTGCTCGATCAGCGCGGCCAACGCTTGCTCGACGGTGAGGCCGGAGGCCAGCAGGGTCGCCCATTGGCGGGTCAGCAGGGTCAGTTCAGCGGGTTTGAGCTTGCGCCGGCTGGCCTTGCCGTCGTTGCCGCTCTGGCTTACGGAGGCAACTTCCAGCGGAAAAAGCCCGCGTTCCCGTAACAGTCCGCGCGCCGCCTTGCTGGTGTCGGCTTCCAGCACGCCCGTGGATTTCCGCCCGACATTGTCTACGGCATGGTAGCGGAAGGCGGTCACGGGCCGTCTCCGTCAGTCCCGGGTCACCCGCAGCAGTTCCTCCGTCGAGGTGCTGCCGTCGGCCACCAGCCGCAGCCCGTCGTCCCGCAGGCTGTGGCTTCCCTCGCGGTAGGCGTGAGCGCGCAGATCGCTTTCCTCGGCGGCGGTGTGGATCAGGCGTTGCATCGCTTCATCGATTACGATCAATTCATAGATGCCGGTGCGGCCGGCATAGCCGGTATGGCCGCAGGCACTGCAACCGGGAGCGCGAAATAGCTGCGGCGGGCAGAACGGACCGAGCAGCTCCTGGTCTGCCGCGGTGGCGGCTTCAGACACGCGACAGGCGGAACACAGGCGCCGCAGCAAACGTTGAGCCAGCACGCCACGCAACGTGGAAGCGAGCAAGAATGGCTCGATGCCCATATCCACCAGCCGGGTCACCGCCGAAGCAGCGTCGTTGGTGTGCAAGGTGGCCAAAACCAGATGACCGGTAAGGCTGGCTTGTACGGCGATCTGGGCGGTCTCCAGATCGCGGATTTCGCCGATCATGATCACGTTCGGGTCCTGTCGCAGAATCGCCCGCAGTGCCCGCGCAAAAGTGAGATCGATCTTGCTGTTCACCTGAATCTGGCCGACTCCGGGCAGATCGTATTCCACCGGGTCTTCAACGGTGACTATGTTGCGGCGCTTGGCATCCATGCTTTGCAGTGCCGCGTAGAGCGTGGTGCTTTTGCCGGAGCCGGTGGGGCCGGTGACGAGCAGAATGCCGTGCGGTTGTTCCAGCAATCGGGCGAACGGGGCGGCGGTGTCCGCTGCCATGCCCAGACCATCCAGGCTGCGTTGACCGCCACCCTTGTCGAGCAAGCGCAGCACGAGGCGTTCGCCATGGGTGGTCGGCAGCGTGGATACCCGCACATCCACTTGGCGACCGGCCAGACGTAACGCAATACGGCCATCCTGGGGTAACCGTTTTTCGGCGATGTCCAGGTTGGCCATGATCTTGATGCGCGAGGCCATGGCCGCATGCAATGCCCGGTGGGGCTGGGCCACATCCATCAATACGCCGTCGCGGCGGAAGCGGACCAGCGAATGGCGCTCGTAGGGTTCGATGTGAATATCGCTGGCCGATTGGCGTACCGCTTGGGTCAACAAGGCGTTGATCATGCGGATGATCGGTGCGTCGTCCTGAGTTTCCAGCAGGTCTTCGACGGCCGGCAACTCGGTCATCAATTGACTCAGGTCTACTTCCTGGCCCACATCGGCCACCACTTCGGCGGCGCTGCCTTCCGTTCCGGAGTAGGTTTCGGCGAGGCGTGTTTCGAAGCGGGCACGGGACAGCTGCTCGAGGCGCACGGGCATACCCAGGGTACGCCGCACTTCGGCCAGCGCGCTCAGATCGGCACCTTCGCGGAGCACCAGTTCTGCATGATCGGCCCCCTGGGCACCGATGAGAATGCCATGGGTTTTGGCAAACAGGTAAGGCAGCGTCGTCGCGCTCATGGTATGCCGTTACCAGGCGGACTGGCAGCGGGTGGCGGCGGCACCGGAGAAGTGGGCGACGGCAGGCTGTAAGGCACGGCGGGTGGTGGGAAGCCGGGCGGGGGCAACAGCGGCGCACCGGGCTCATTGCGCATCGCCGCATTCTCCTGTTCGATGCTCTGCTGCTGGCCGATCACATAATCGTAGCGGTCGGCAGACAAGCCTTTCAAGCTTGCCCCGTCGCGCAGAATGACCGGGCGCAGAAACACCACCAGATTGGTCTTGCCGCGACTGCGGGTCTTGTAGCGGAACAGCGAACCAAGCACCGGGAGGTCGCCCATAAGCGCTAACATATTAGTGGGTTTTTTGCTATACTGCGCCCCATTGCCG
>DAORDK010000137.1:0-7677 GCA_035345935.1 Rhodocyclaceae bacterium
ACCCCTTCAACAATCTCCCCATACGGGAACCAGACGCAGAATGTCGTCGACTCGGCCCGTTTGTCTTTTGGACCGGCCACTGGCGGGACGCAGCATTTTTTGGCTTGAGGACGTAAGATTGCCCTTCGCCTCTGCTTTCGGAGCCTTCTTGTCCTGTCATCCGATTTTCTCCCCGGGGGGCCTGCGAGTTCCCTTGCTGCCATGAGCCTTCCCGGCGACCTGTTCGCGACCGCGGAGCAAGCGTTCAACCCCACCGCTCCCCTCGCCGAGCGCTTGCGGCCCCGCTCCCCGGACGACGTGGTCGGCCAGCGGCATCTTCTCGGTCCGGGGAAGCCCCTGCGCCTGCTGTTCGATTCGGGCCAGCCCCATTCCCTCATCCTCTGGGGGCCGCCCGGGGTCGGAAAGACGACCCTGGCGCGGCTTATGGCCCATGCCTTCGACTGCGATTTCATCGCATTGTCGGCGGTGCTGTCCGGGGTCAAGGAAATCCGCGAGGCCATCGCCCGGGCGGAAGCCAACAAGCTGCGGGGCTGCCGCACGCTGCTCTTCGTCGACGAGTGCCACCGCTTCAACAAGGCCCAGCAGGATGCCTTCCTGCCTTTCGTCGAATCCGGACTGGTCACCTTCGTCGGCGCGACCACCGAAAACCCCTCGTTCGAGGTCAATTCCGCCCTTTTGTCGCGGGCGGCGGTTTATGTCCTCAAACCGCTGGATGCCGAAGAACTGGGCCAGCTCTTCGACCGGGCCCGCTCCCGGGCCATGCCCGATCTGGCCTTCGACGACGAGGCGCGGGATCGCCTGGTGGGGTTGGCCGACGGCGATGCCCGCCGGCTTCTCAACCTCCTCGAAGGGGTGCGCACTGCGGCGCGAACTGCGGGCCAGGACCGGGTGGATGGCGAATTCGTCCAGGCCGCCATGGCCCAGAACCTGCGCCGCTTCGACAAGGGCGGCGACGCTTTCTACGACCAGATTTCGGCGCTGCACAAGTCGGTTCGCGGCTCGAATCCGGATGCGTCGCTCTACTGGCTGACGCGCATGCTCGACGGCGGTGCCGATCCCCGCTACCTGGCCCGCCGCATCGTGCGTATGGCGTGGGAGGATGTGGGGCTGGCCGACCCACGCGCGGCCCGCATGGCCCTGGACGCTGCCGAGACCTACGAGCGCCTGGGTTCGCCCGAGGGCGAACTGGCCCTCGCGCAGGCCGTCCTTTATCTTGCCGTCGCGCCGAAGTCGAACGCCGGCTACATCGCCTGGAACGAAGCGCGGGCCTTCGTCGGCAAGGACGTCTCGCGGCCGGTTCCGGAGCACTTGCGCAATGCGCCCACTAGGCTGATGAAGGACCTCGGCTACGGGAGGGATTACCGTTACGCCCACGACGAGCCGGAAGCCTATGCCGCCGGCGAGGATTATTTTCCCGACGGCATGCCATCCGTTGCGTGGTACGAGCCCAGCGAGCGGGGGCTGGAGGCGCGGATTCGAGAAAAGCTCGCCCACCTGCGGGAACTGGACCGCCGGGCGAAGAAATAAGGTGGATATCGCCGCCACCGTCGCGCTTTCTGCCGGTCTGGCCTGGGCCAGCGGATTGCGACTCTATCTGGTGCTCTTCCTCGCCGGTCTGCTGGCGCGGCTCGGCATCCTCCACCTGCCGGCCAGCTTGGAAATGCTGCAGCATCCGCTGGTGATGGGCGTTGCGGGAACGCTGGCCCTGGCCGAAATGGTGGCCGACAAGATTCCCGCCTTCGATTCCCTATGGGACGGCTTCCAGACCTTCATCCGCATTCCCGCTGGTGCCGTGCTGGCGGCCCTGGCCCTGGGCGACACCGATCCGGCCTGGATGGTGGCGGCCGGCCTCCTGGGCGGGACCATTACCGCCGGCACTCATTTTGCCAAGGCCGGCGGCCGGCTGGCCCTCAACACCTCGCCCGAACCGTTCAGCAACTGGCTTGCCAGTCTCGGCGAAGAGGGCCTGGTGGTCGGCGGCTTCGCCTTGCTGGTCGCCTATCCCGGCGTCTTCCTGGCTCTCCTGGTCGTCTTCCTCCTGGGAGCTGCCTGGCTCCTCAACCGCGTGGCGCGCGGAATTTCCCGACTTTTTCGCTCAAGAAATTTGGATACATCTCGTTAATGTCGGTGTCACGGGAGTTACGGCCTGTGACAGACATGGATTTCGCCGGCGCCTAGAATGCGTTCCGAGTCCGGAAGCCAAATTCCGGCAATTCACCGTACCAGGAGAGATTGATGAACAACAGCACTGCCAAGACACCCTCAGCCCCCATCGCTCGTCCCGTTGCCCACTTGTTGCACCCGGGCGGCGTTCAGCAAGAAGTCGCGCCTGCAGTTCCTGCACTGCCCAAGGCCGATACTTCGGTCAACAAGGAAGTCGCCGGCGTCGCCGTAACCGGCTACAACTGAGCGGAGCCTTCTCCACCCTTCCTGGCGGTTCGCGTCTAGCTGGATTGCGCGGATTCGGCTAGGTTGGCGCCTTGGTGCGGCAAGGCGGAATATCCGGTCGTAGGCGAGTCGGGGTCAGGCCCCGGTCGCCGCCGGGGCGTGCCTGCCCCCCAGGTTCGCCCCCCGGGGCGTGAGCACCAGCCCTTTCTTGTCAAAGAGCAGAATCGGCACGCAGCGCTGCGGGTCGTGGTAGATGCCGACGCAGTCCAGACACTGGAAGCACGCGTCGTAGCGGATTTCTCCGGTGGGTTCGATGGCGTCGTAGGCGCACTTGGCCTTGCAGCTCTGGCACGGCTTGCCGCATTCCGCTCGACGGGTCAGCCAGTCGAATACCCGGAGCCGGCCGCCCAGGGACATCACGCCCCCCAGGGGGCAAAGAAAGCGACAGAAAGCCTTGTAGTAAAAAGCGCCGGCCAGAAGCAAGAGGACGGCGTAGGTCACGAAGGGCCAGGTTCGGTCGAACCCCACGGTGATGGCCGTCTTGAAGGGTTCCACCTCGTTCAGGCTCTCGCCTTGGCGCGGCAGGAAGAGCGCCGCCCCCACCAGCGCCGCGAGCACCCCGTAGCGCCCCCATTCCAGCCGCTTGGCCAAGGCAAGCGGGACGCGCAGCTTCGGTAGCCTGAGCATCTTCGCCACGGTGCCCACGAATTCCTGCAATGCGCCGAAGGGGCACAGCCAACCGCAGAAGGTGCCGCGTCCCCAGACGACAAAAGTGAGGAGAGTGAAGGCGATGAGCAACAAGGAGATGGGGTCGTAGAGGAAACTGGAAAGCCCCTGGCCGGCCTTGAGCGATTTGAGCGCTCCGGTGACCTGGACGATGGAAAGCTGTCCCTGGGCGTACCAGCCGATCCACACCAGGGTGAAGGCCAGGAAGGCGAAGCGGAAGACCCGCAGCCGGCGGGCATCGACGGAAATCCAGCGGGGGCGCGCCAGGATGACGGCGAGCAGGCCAAGGGCAATGCCCAGGATGGCCAGGTCGCCCGCACGGCCCTTCCAGGCCAGCAGCCATTCAGGAGGCGGCTCCGGCGGATAGACGAAGAGGTTGGCCGGCGGCGTGTATTTCAGGGTTACCGGCTTGTGGGTGAGGACCGGCAGGATCATGCCCTTGGCCCGGGTGATGGTGATCGTGAGGTCCAGGGTCCGCGCCGGGTCCAGCCCGGCTTCGGAGTAAACGCCGAAGAGCCGGGAAACGTTGAGCTCCGGCGGTCCGGCAATACCTTTGGGTTCGAAGCCCTGGTCCCGTAGTTCGTAGAAGAGGTCGTCCTGGGTCATGGCCATTCGGTTCGACTGGCCGCCGGGAACGAAACTGTCGTCGACGATGGGATAACGACCGGCGGAACCGATCCACCACAGATGGCGATTGTCGAAATTGCGGTCCATGGCCGCCTTGTATTGCGCATCGCCGAGGACGGCGCGGCCGATGGTGGGGGTATTGAGATAGGCGATGTAGAGGTCGAGGAAGACTTCGTCGGGATGGGCCAGGGCCTCGTCGTCCACCCCGGCCCCATCGCTGCCGGCGTAGATTTTTTCGACATCGGCGTTGGTGAGGCGTAGGCGGCCGACCATGCCGTTCTGGAGCATTTGCTCGAAGGTGACGGGGTCGTAGACCTCCGGACGAGCCTGCGCTACGGGGCCTTCCTTGCGTTTCTTGGCATAGCCGAGCTTGGCGCGGGCGACTTCCAGGGCGGCTCCGAGGACGGTCTGATTGACGATGCGCACCGAGGCGGTGGCCTTGGCCACGCCGTCCAGGGTGGTCTGGCCGCTGCGACTGCTGCTCGCCCCCGTGCGGTTGCGGGCGGCATTGAGCGCAATGAGGAACTGCTGCTTGATGTTGCGGCCTTCATACTGGGTGATGAATTCCTTCAGCGGCGGCTCCCCCAGTCCTCCGAGAAAAACGGGCTCGTGTTGGCGCAGCAGTTCGACGCCGAGGAAATTGCCCTTCTTGTCGATGGCCACCAGGAAATTCATCGGCGTGCCCTCGAAACCGGGGATGGGAGCCAGATCAATGGATTCGAAGGCGTAGGCGATGGGTCCCGCTTCGGGCTCGAGTTCGCTCGTCAGCGGCCAGACGGGGATGTCGGACAGTTTTTCCTGAACGTGGAGTGGGGGGCCGAAGCGGCGTTCGACGTCGGCCTTGGCAAGATCGCCGGCAGGGGCGGTCGGGCTGGTCAGCAGGCTTGCCAGACATGCCAAAGCTCCCGCGAGTCCCCGAATGCTGTTCCCGATGCGGCCCAAGCGGCCGGCAGGGGCGGAAGGCGCCTTGCCCATCGTTGTCTCCGTCGTGGCGATTCCGCAGAGAGGGGAAATCGCGGTGGTTTTACCCGGATTGTAGTTCACGCGGGGCAAGCCGATGGGCAGTCGCGCCTCTTCGGTCAAATTGCCCGGCCACGACCCGGTGGCGGAGAGGCCTCGCGTATAATCCCGGCCTCAGCCCAATGCAGGTGCATCATGCTCGACATCCAGCTCCTCCGCTCCCAACTCGACGCCGTCGAGGCCGGTCTGGCCAGCCGCGGCAAGGCCATCGACCTTAGCGACTTCAAGGCCCTCGAGGCCGAGCGCAAGACCCTGCAGACCCGCACCCAGGAATTGCAGGCGCAGCGCAATACCTTGTCCAAGCAGATCGGCATGCTCAAGGGCAAGGGCGAGGATGCCTCTTCGGTGATGGCCCAGGTCGGTGCCCTCGGCGACGAGCTCAAGGCTTCGGAGGCGCGTCTTGTCCTGGTGCTCGAAGACCTCAATGCCATCCTCGCCACCCTGCCCAATCTGCCCGACCCGAGCGTACCGGTCGGTGCCGACGAGACCGCCAATAGCGAGTTGAAGCGCTGGGGTATGCCGCGGACCTTTGACTTTTCGGTCAAGGACCACACCGATGTGGGCGAAGCCCTGGGGCAACTCGATTTCGCCACGGCCGCCAAGATTTCCGGCTCCCGGTTTGCGCTCCTCAAAGGCAGCGTTGCCCGCCTGCACCGGGCCCTCGCCCAGTTCATGCTCGACGTGCATACCGGCGAACACGGTTACACCGAGGTCTATACCCCCTATCTGGTCAATGCGGCGAGCCTCTTCGGCACCGGTCAATTGCCCAAGTTCGAGGAGGACCTCTTCAAGGTGCCCCGGGGCGAAGCCGATCCGCTCTACCTCATCCCCACTGCCGAAGTGCCGGTCACCAACATCGTTCGCGACGAGATTCTTGCGGCCGAAGCGCTGCCCCTGAAGCTTGTCTGCCATACGCCCTGTTTCCGTTCCGAGGCGGGCTCCGGTGGGCGTGACGTACGCGGCATGATCCGCCAGCACCAGTTCGACAAGGTCGAGCTCGTGCAGATCGTCCATCCCGAGCATTCGGAGCAGGCCCACGAAGAATTGACGGCCCACGCCGAGGCCATTCTGGAGAAGCTGGAACTGCCCTATCGCCGCATGGTGCTGTGCACAGGGGACATGGGATTCTCCAGCCAGAAGACCTACGACCTGGAAGTCTGGCTTCCCGCCCAGAAGACCTACCGCGAAATTTCCTCCTGCTCCAATTTCGGCGCCTTTCAGGCCCGCCGCCTGCAGGCCCGCTTCCGCAACGAGAAGAACAAGCCTGAACTGGTCCATACCTTGAACGGTTCGGGACTTGCCGTCGGCCGTACCCTGGTCGCGATTCTGGAAAACTACCAGCGGGCGGATGGCAGCGTTGACGTGCCGGTGGCCTTGCGGCGTTACATGGGCGGCCTGGAACTTATCGAGCCGGCGGCCTGATCACCTTGCCCCCCTGCATCGCGAGGGGGCCGGCGACGACGTAGCGGGCAGGTTCCTGGCGGGCGAGAATGTCGTAATAGCTGCGGATGTTCTCGACCAGGATCACCGCTTCACCACCCCGGGCTCGGCCTGCCTTCAGGCGTTCGTAATACTTCGGTTGCGCGAGGAGCGGCAGGATGCGTTTCAAGTCGTACCAGGAATCCGGATCGGCCTTCAACTGACGGGCGAGGTTGCGGCCGGCATTGAAGTGCCCGGGGCCCAGGTTGTAGGCTGCGAGCGCCTGCCAGGTACGATCGGGCTCGGCGACCGTGGCCGGTAGTTGATCCCGGAGCAGGGCCAGGTAGCGGGCTCCGGCGGCGATGCTTTCGCGAGGGTCGAGGCGATTGCCGACGCCGAGACGGTCCGCGGTATCCTCGGTGAGCATCATGATGCCGCGTACGCCGGTCGGGCTGGTCGCCTCGGCATCCCATTGGGACTCATGATAGGCGAGGGCGGCGAGCAGCCGCCAGTCGATTCCGGTCTCGCCCTGCGCGGAGACGAAGTGGCGACGCAATCGGGGCAGGACGGCTTCCGTTTTTTCCAGAAAGCGGACGATGTCGCCATTTTTCAGCCGGCGGACATGGCCGAGGTAGCGGTCCTCGATGCGGGCGATCAGTCCTTCGCGACGCGCCTTGGTCAGGAACGCTTCCACTCGCGCGACCAGTTCCGGGTTGCGGTGCTTGTCGAAAATCCAGATCAACGGTTGCTCGTTCCCCAGTTCCAGGCTGGCCTGGAGCGAGGGAACGAATTGTTGTGCAATAGCCAGCACAGCGCTGTCGATCAGGGCGATTTCCACCCGATTGGCGGCGACGCTTTCCAGAAGGGCGAAGGCGTCACTATCCTTGATCTCCACCACCTGCAGGTCGGGAATCGATTGCTGCAGACGCCGCGCAGTGGCCGCTTGCCGCGAGCCGGTGAGCACATGGACCGTACGGGCCCCCAGCTCCGCCACCGAATCGAGGGGAAGGGAGGCTTCGTGCTGAACCGCGACGTCCCGGCTGCTGGCGACGACCAGGTTGGCCGGAGTCTCCGTGGAATTCGCCGGCGTGGCCCAGGCAGCACCGAAGTGGGCCTCGGCGCGGGCGAGACGGGCTGGGATCTGGTCGGCGGGTACGGGGACGACTTTTACGCCGACGCCCATATCCTGGGCGAAGGCCTGGACCAGGTCGTACTCGAAACCGGACGGTTTTCCACCCTCATCGAGGGTATAGGTGAGCGGTCCAGGAGCCATGAGCACGACCAGATCCCGTTGCGCTGGCGTCGGAAACGGTAATGGCGCCGGGGTCTGCTCGCAGGCAGCGAACCCGAGGGTCAGGACGAGTGCGGAGATGAAGGCAGGCAGGCGCATGGGGCTTGGGGCTTTGTGCTATTATCGCGCCCTTCCGGAGAGGTACCGAAGTGGTCATAACGGCGCCGACTCGAAATCGGATGGTCAGAGAAATCTGGCACAAGGGT
>DAORDK010000138.1:0-7630 GCA_035345935.1 Rhodocyclaceae bacterium
GACCGGCGGTGAACAGGCTCCCGCGCAGGATGGGCACATGGACCCGGCGCAGGGTCTCCCCCTGCCCCGCCCCCAGGCTGCGGGACGCGTCGTCCATGGCGGGAGTGATCTTGGCCAGACTCGCCCCCACCGTCTGCAGCGCCACGGCCAGGAAACGCACCAGATAGGCATAGACCAGGGCCGCGATTCCGCCGGTGAGCAGCAGCCCCGGATTCGTCCCCAGCCAGGCTTGCCACTGGGCGGCAAGCCAATTGTCCAGGCGGGTCACCGGAATCAGCACGCCCACCGCAATGACCGCTCCCGGAACCGCATACCCCATTCCCACCAGCCGATTGAGCCCCCGGGTCAGCAACGTCCGCGACTGGCGAGCGCTATAGGCCAGCAGGAGCGAAAAGCCGACCGCGATGAACGCCGTGACCCCTGCCAGGACGAAGCTGTTGCGGGAGAGCAGCAGGAAGCGCGTACCGAACTGGGCATCGCCCTCGGTGAGCGCCATCTTGAGCAGCAAGCCCGCAGGAAGGAGGAATCCAAGCCCCAGGGGAAGGATGCAGGCACCGAACGCCAAGAAGGCGGCTCCGCCCCCGAGCCGGGCGCCGGGGTGGGGCCGATGGCGACCGGTGGTGTTGTGGTAACGGGCCCGCCCGCGGGAAAGGCGCTCGCCCACCACGAGGAGCAGCACAAAGCCCAGCAGCATGGCCGCCAGTTGGGCCGAGGCGATCCGGTCGCCCAGGGAAAACCAGGCGCGGTAGATGCCCGTGGTGAAGGTGTTGACGGCGAAATACGCCACGGTCCCGTAGTCGGCCAGGGTCTCCATGAGGGCAAGGGCGACGCCGGTGGCCACCGCCGGACGCGCGAGGGGAAGCGAAACGGTGAAGAAAGCCCGCCAGGGACCCAGACCGAGCGTCCGTGCCGCCTCCAGCATGCCTCCCGCCCGCTCGATGAAGGCGTTGCGGGCCAGGAGGTAGACGTAGGGATAAAGAACGCAGACGAACATCAACACGGCCCCGGGCAGCGTGCGGATGTCGGGAAACCAGTAGTCTCCGTGACTCCAGCCGAAGGTTTCCCTAAGGGCCGTCTGCACGGGACCGACGAATTGCAGGAAGTCCGTGTAGACATAGGCCATGACGTAGGCCGGCATGGCCAGGGGCAGGACCAGGGCCCACTCGAAGAAGCGTCGCCCCGGAAACTCGTGCATCGCGGTCAGCCAGGCCGTCGCCACCCCGAAGATCGCGACGCCGAGGCCGACGCCCAGGCAAAGCAGCAGGGAATTCTGCACATAGTCGGCGAGGACGGTTTGCGCGAGATGCGCCCAGGTCGCGCTGGTACCGCCCGCAAAAAGATTGAAGCCGACGCTCGCCACCGGCACTGCCGCCAGGACCGCAATGGCGACCGCCGTGGCGGTGAGGAGGGAAACGCGGGGATGAACGGCCATGGGAGCGAATGCGAATTATAATCGATGCCATGTCCCAACTAGAGCTGCGCGGCGTCGTCCAGCGATACGGCCGCCACACCGTCGTCGATGGCATCGAATTCCGCCTGGAGACCGGCACCATCGCTTGTCTCCTCGGCCCTTCGGGCTGCGGCAAGACCACGCTGCTGCGTTGCATTGCGGGATTCGAAGAAATCGCCGACGGGGAAATCCTGATCCACAGCCAGGTGGTGAGCCGGCCCGGCCACCGCATCCCCCCGGAAAAGCGCCAGGTCGGCATGGTGTTTCAGGATTACGCCCTCTTTCCCCACCTGACCGTCGCTGCCAACATCGCCTTCGGCCTGGCGGATCTTGAGGAATCCGAGCGCCGCACCCGGGTCGAGCAATTGCTGACCACCATCGGCCTGGCCGGCCAAGGGAGCAAGTTTCCCCACGAGCTTTCCGGCGGGCAGCAGCAGCGCGTCGCGCTGGCTCGCGCCCTGGCCCCGCGTCCCCAACTGGTGCTCCTGGACGAGCCCTTCTCCAACCTGGACGTCGACCTGCGGGAACGACTCTCGATCGAGGTCCGCGGAATCCTCAAGAGCGAGGGTATGACCGCCATCCTGGTCACCCACGACCAGCATGAGGCTTTCGCCATGGCCGACGAAATCGGCGTCATGCACGAGGGCCGCATTCAGCAATGGGATACCCCGTACAACCTCTACCACCGCCCCGCCAATCGCTTTGTCGCCGATTTCGTCGGCCAGGGGGTATTCATTCGCGGCAGAGTGCTCGACGCACGCCGGGTCGAAGTCGAACTGGGCGTTCTGGAGTCCGGCGTGCCGGTGGAGTGCGGTCTCGGCTGCAACGCCTGCGGCAAAGGCTGCGGCGTCGAGGTGCTGCTGCGTCCGGACGACGTCGTCCATGACGACCGCAGTCCGCAGCAGGCCGAAGTTCTCCACAAGGCCTTTCGCGGCGCCGACATCCTCTACACCCTGCGTCTGGCGAGCGGCACCGAAGTCCTCTCCCTGGTTCCCTCCCATCACAACCACGCCCTCGGCGAGAAGATCGGCATCCGGCTGGATGCCGACCACGTCATCGCCTTCAAGACCGCCGTCGGCGGATGATCTGCATCCTCAGCCCCCTCGACCCCTTTCCGCCGGTCGAGTCGGCGACACCGGATGGCTTTCTGGCCATCGGCGGCGGACTCTCCCCGGCGCGGCTGCTCGACGCCTACTGTCGCGGCATCTTTCCCTGGGGCACTCTGGAAGGCCAGCCCTTGTGGTACGCCCCCGATCCGCGCATGGTGCTTTTTCCCGAAGAGTTCAAGGTCAGCCGCTCCCTCGCCCGGACGCTGCGCAGCGGTCGCTTCGACATCCGCTTCGACACCGATTTCGCCGGAGTCGTCGCCGGCTGCGCCCACACGCCGCGCCCGGGCCAGGGCGGAACCTGGATTACGCCGGAAATGATCGACGCCTATGGAAGACTCCACGAACTTGGTTGGGCCCACTCGGTCGAAGCCTACGGCGAAGGCGGCCTGGTCGGCGGCTTGTACGGACTGGCGATCGGGGGAATGTTCTACGGCGAATCGATGTTCTCCAGGCGTAGCGATGCTTCCAAGGCTGCCTTCGCAATTCTCGTTCATCATCTTCGGGAACAGGGTACACGCTTGATCGACTGCCAGATGCACACCCACCACCTCGCCTCCCTGGGCGCCCGGCCCATCCCCCGCGCCGAATTTCTCCACCGCCTCGAGCATCTCATCCTCGAACCCGGAAGGCGCGGCCCGTGGTCTGCCCCCGCCAACCCCTACGTGCGCTGACCATGGCCTTCCTCAACGATTCGGCGCTGCCCCTCTCGCTCCTCCAGTTCTACGCGACGTCCCCCTACCCCTGCAGCTACCTGCCGGACCGCCAGGCCCGCTCCCAGGTCGCCACCCCCGCTCATCTCATCGACGGCGATGTCTACGGCGAACTGGTGCGCCTCGGCTTTCGCCGCAGCGGAATCTTCACCTACCGCCCCTGGTGCGACCACTGCAACGCCTGCGTTCCGGTTCGCCTGCCCGTGGCCGACTTCGCCCCCGACCGCGCCCAGCGCCGCGCCCTGCGGCGCCACACCGCCCTCAATGTGCGAGAACTGCCGCTGATCTTTGTCGACGCCCACTACGCCCTCTATGCCCGCTACCAGAATGCCCGCCACGCAGGCGGCGGAATGGACGAGGACAGCCACGAGCAATACTCCCACTTTCTCCTGCAGAGCCGGGTCGACACGCGCCTGATCGAATTTTCGGAAGGCGATATCCTGCGCATGGTCAGCGTCATCGACGTCCTCGACGACGGACTGTCTTCGGTCTACACCTTCTTCGACCCCGATGTCCCCGGAGCCAGCCTCGGCACCTACAACGTCGTCTGGCAGGCCGCCCAGTGCGCCGCCCTCGGTCTGCCCTATCTCTACCTGGGCTACTGGATCGGCGGCAGTCGGAAGATGGCCTACAAGGCGCGCTTCCGCCCCCTGGAAGGCTTCATCGACGGCCAGTGGCAGCCTCTCGCCTTGCCCTGACCATGCCCCCGCGCATCCTCGCCGCCCTCGCCGCAACGCTGATCAGTCTAGCGGGAACCGCCCAGGAACAGGCGCTCCCGGCGCCGGTCAGCCACTTCCTCACCCTCGAAGGCCAGGCCACCTACCGCCAACGTAGCGCCCTGCCCCCCGACGCCGTTTTCCACCTGACCGCCCGGGACGGACGTCGGGTGCTCGCCGAACTCGATGTGCCCCTCCAAGGCCGACAGGTGCCCATTCCCTTCGCCGCCACCGTCGACCGCGACCTCATCGGCCCCCGGAGCCGCATCGTCCTGGAAGGCCGCATCGTCCAGGGTCGGCGCACCCTCTTCGCCGGCAGATCCCCCGCCCAGCACGAAGGCACCACCCTGCTCCTCACCCCGCCGCCGCGCCAGGCGAAATAACCCGCTGGCGGGTTAGAATCCCGCCATCATGCAAATCGACGACTTCCTCTCCCGCTGGCGCCACGCCGACGGTTCCGAGCTCGCCAACTACCAGCTCTTCGTCGGCGACCTCTGCGCCCTCCTCGGCGTGGAGCAACCCCAGCCGGCCAGGGAAGACACCCGTGACAACGCCTACGTCTTCGAGCGCCGCGTCACCTTCCGCCACGGCGACGGTTCCACCTCCGCCGGGCGTATCGACTGCTACCGGCGCAGCGCCTTCGTGCTGGAGGCCAAGAAGATCAAGGCGGTTGCCGCCGGCAAGGGCTTCGACGACGCCCTGCTCCGTGCCCGGGGCCAAGCCGAAAGCTACGCCCGGGCGCTGCCCGCCGAAGAAGGCCGGCCGCCCTTCCTGCTCGTTGTCGACGTCGGCCGCGTCGTCGAGGTCTATGCCGAATTCAGCCGTACCGGCGCCACCTACACCCCTTTCCCGGACCCCCGCAGCCACCGCATCCGCCTCACCGACCTGGCCGATCCGGCCATCCGCGCCCGCCTCAAGGCCGTCTGGGAAGACCCGCTGTCGCTGGACCCCACCCGTCGCACCGCCCGCGCCACCCGGGAGATCGCCACCCGCCTGGCCCGCGTCGCCCAGTCGCTGGAAGGCCGCCACCACCCGGAAACCGTCGCCTCCTTCCTCTCCCGCTGCCTCTTCTCCATGTTTGCCGAGGATGTCGGGCTGCTCCCCAAGGGTGCCTTCACCGACCTGTTGAAGAGCCTGCAGCAGGCCCCCGCCCAGTTCGTCCCCCTTGTGGCAGAACTCTGGAAAGCCATGGACAGCGGCGACTTCTCCGTCGCCATCCGCACCCAGCTCCCCCGCTTCAACGGCAAGCTGTTCAAGGCACCGGAGGTTCTGTCCCTCGACCGCGACCAGATCGGCCTGCTGCTGGAGGCCGCCCAGGCCGACTGGAGCGAAGTCGAACCCGCCATCTTCGGCACCCTGCTGGAGCGTGCCCTCGACCCCGCGGAACGCCACAGCCTGGGCGCCCACTACACCCCCCGCGCTTACGTCGAGCGGCTGGTGCTGCCCACCGTCATCGAACCCCTGCGCGCCGAATGGCAGGACACCCAAGCCGCCGCCCTGCTCCTGGCCCACGAAGGCAAGTTGAAGGACGCCGCCCAACTGGTCCGGGACTACCACCACCGCCTGTGCGGTGTGCGCGTGCTCGACCCGGCCTGCGGCTCCGGCAACTTCCTCTACGTCACCCTGGAACACCTGAAGCGCCTGGAAGGCGAAGTGCTCGATTCCCTCGCCACCTTCGGCGACACCCAGCAGCGCCTGGAAGGCGAGGGCCTCACCGTGGATCCTCACCAGTTCCTGGGCCTGGAGATCAACCCCCGGGCCGCCGCCATCGCCGAAATGGTCCTGTGGATCGGGTATCTGCAATGGCACTTCCGCACCCGCGGCAGCGGCCTGCCCCCCAGCCCCATCCTCAAGGATTTCCGCAATATCGCATGCCGCGACGCCGTCCTCGCCCACGACGGCGTCAGCTTCGCCACCGACGAGCGCGGCGTGCCCCTCACCCGCTGGGATGGCAAGACCACCAAGCCCCACCCCGTCACCGGTGAGCCGGTGCCGGACGAATCCGCCCAGGTACCCCGGGAGCGCTACGCCAACCCCCGCCCGGCGAGCTGGCCGGACGCCGACTACGTCATCGGCAACCCGCCCTTCATCGGTGCCAGCACCATGCGGGCGGCGCTGGGGGACGGCTATACCGAAGCCCTGCGCGCCGCCTGGCCGTTGGTACCCGAATCCGCCGATTTCGTCATGTTCTGGTGGCATCACGCCGCCTGTCTTGCCCGTTCCAGCAAGATCAGGCGCTTCGGCTTCATCACCACCAACAGCTTGAAGCAGACCTTCAACCGCCGCGTCCTCGAACAACACCTGACCGGCGAGCCGCCCCTGGCCCTGGCCTACGCCATCCCCGATCACCCCTGGGTGGATGCTGCCGACGGCGCCGCCGTGCGCATCGCCATGACCGTCGGCGCCGTCACCCTGGCCCCCGGCCGCCTGCAGACCGTGGTCGAGGAAGGCGGGGCGGAGGGCGACGCGGTGCATGTGGCTTTCGCCGACAAGACTGGCCGCATCCACGCCGACCTCACCATCGGCGCCGAGGTGGTGGCGGCGGAAGCCTTGCGGGCAAACAGCGGTCTGGCAAACCGCGGATACCAGCTCATTGGTTCAGGTTTCATCGTCACGCCGGAGGAAGCCGCCGCCCTGGCCCCCTGCGATCGCATCCACCCCTACCGCAACGGCCGCGATCTCACCGACCGGGCCCGCGGCGTTCTCGTCATCGACTGCTTTGGCCTTGCCGCCGAGGACCTGCGCAGCCTCTACCCCGCCGTCTATCAATGGCTGCTGGAGCGGGTGAAGCCGGAGCGCGACCAGAACAACCGGGCCACCTACCGCGACAATTGGTGGGTTTTCGGCGAGCCGCGCCGTGACCTACGCGCCATGACAACCCGACTCCCCCGCTACATCGCCACCGTCGAGACCGCCAAACACCGGACTTTCCAGTTCCTCGACGCCACCATCGCCCCGGATAACAAGCTGGTGTGCATCGCCCTGGCCGACGCCTACGCCCTTGGCGTCCTTTCCTCCCGCATCCACGGCGCCTGGGCGCTGGCTGCCGGCAGTACACTTGAGGATCGTCCTGTCTACGTCAAAACAACCTGCTTCGAAAAATTCCCCTTCCCCGCCGCCACGCCCGAACAACAAGCCCGCATCCGCGCCCTGGGCGAGGAACTCGACGGCCACCGCAAGCGCCAGCAGACCGCTCACCCGGATCTCACCCTAACGGGCATGTACAACGTCCTGGAAAAACTCCGTGCCAATGAGCCGCTCACCACCAAGGAAAGAACCATCCACGAACAGGGCCTGGTGGCGGTGCTGAAGCAAGTCCACGACGACCTCGACGCCGCCGTGCTGGAAGCCTACGGCTGGAGCGACCTCGCCCCCGGCGACACGGAAGCCCTCCTGGAGCGCCTGGTGGCTCTAAATGCCGAGCGCCGCCGCGAAGAAGCCGCCGGCACCATCCGCTGGCTGCGCCCGGAATTTCAGAACCCGCAAGGCGCCCCCGGCACGGGTGCCCTGGACATCGCTGCCGCGGGCGGCGAAGCGCCGCCACTGGCGCAGGGGCGCGCCATCGACGGTGATCTCGCTCACGACCAGATCCTCGGCATTCATCTGCTTGTTCTCGACCGCATTGGCGACGGCGGAAGCGATGGC
>DAORDK010000139.1:0-7615 GCA_035345935.1 Rhodocyclaceae bacterium
CAAGGTTCGGCAGGGCGCCCAACCCAGCCCAGATCCTGTTCTCCGAAGCGCCCCTCCGGTAACCAGCCTGCTCTGCGGGCCAACTGGGCGTTGTTGCCGAACTCGGGGTGAGCGTCGAGGGGCAGGTGGTAAGCCAGCAGGTTGAGATCGGCCGCAAGCAGAGTCGCCAGCCGGCGCCTGCGGATCCCGGTGACCCGACCGTCCTCGCCGCGCCAGAAGTAACCATGATGGACCAGCACCGCATCCGCGCCCCGGGCGACGGCTTCGTCGAGCAGTGCCTGGCTTGCCGTCACTCCAGCGACGATGCAGCGGATTTCGGGCCGTCCTTCCACTTGCAAGCCGTTTGGGCAATAATCGCGGAAGCGGCCGCACTCCAGTAACTGGTCGAGATAGCCTACCAATTCATCCCGTTTCATCGTTCCGGTCTTCCATGCAGAGGTTGTGGCTGATTTTTGCACAAACGGTGACGGTTCTGCTGGCCGCGCTGTTCGTCGTCGCCACCCTGAAACCGGAGTGGCTTCCCCGGGAGCGTCCCGCAGTGGTCGCCCTGCACGAAGCCGCACCCCAGGCCGACGAGGCCGGACGAGGAACCACGTCGTCGTATCGGGAAGCCGCCCGTAAGGCTTTGCCTGCGGTGGTCCATATCTATACCACCCAGGAAATCCGTACGCCGCGGCATCCGCTCCTCGACGACCCCATCTTCCGGCATTTCTTCGGCGACCGCTTCGACAATCGGCCCCAGCGCACGTCCAGCCTGGGTTCCGGGGTCGTCGTCAGTACCGCCGGATACATCCTGACCAATTTCCATGTCGTCGATGCCGCCGCCGATATCCAGGTTTCCCTTGCCGACGGGAGCACCCAGAAAGCGAGGCTGATCGGCAGCGACCCCGAATCGGACCTCGCCGTGCTGCAAATTGCCGGCGACCACCTGCCGGCCATCACCTTCGGTCAGATGGACAATGTACGGGTCGGCGACGTCGTTCTCGCCATCGGCAACCCGTTTGGCGTCGGTCAGACGGTCACCATGGGAATCGTCTCGGCCCTGGGCCGTTCCCATCTCGGAATCAACACCTTCGAGAATTTCATCCAGACCGACGCGGCGATCAACCCTGGGAATTCCGGCGGCGCCCTGGTGGACGTGTCCGGCAACCTGGTCGGGATCAACACTGCCATCTACTCGCGCACCGGCGGGTCCCTGGGGATCGGCTTCGCGATTCCGGTATCGAGCGCCAAGGACATCATGGAGCAGATCATCCGTAACGGTTCGGTGACCCGGGGCTGGATAGGCGTCGAAGCCCAGGAAATCACCCCGGAACTCGCCGAATCTTTCGGGCTTCCAGACACTGCCGGAGCGCTGATTGCGGGCGTGGTGCGGGGCAGTCCCGCCGATACCGCCGGCGTTCGACCCGGCGACGTCCTGCTCACGGTGGGGGGCAAGACGGTCAAGGACTCCCAGGTGATGCTCGACCTGATTGCCGCCCTGAAGCCCGACGATCGCGTCGATTTCCGCTTGCGCCGGGACAAGGCCATCGTCGACCTGCAGGTTCGCATCGGCAAGCGTCCCAACATGAAACCCCACGAGGAGTAGGCGGTGTGCCAGTTGCTCGGCATGAATTGCAACGTGCCCACCGACATCTGTTTCTCCTTCACCGGGTTCCAGGCCCGGGGAGGCGCTACCGACATCCATACCGATGGCTGGGGCATCGCCTTCTTCGAGGGTCGGGGCGTGCGGCTCTTCCTCGATCCCCAGCCCTCCGCCGCGTCGCCGGTCGCCGAATTCGTCCGCAGCCTTCCCATACGTTCGATGAATGTCGTCGCCCATATCCGCAAAGCGACCCAGGGAGACGTCGGCCTCGAAAACACCCACCCCTTTCTGCGCGAGATGTGGGGGCGGAACTGGATTTTCGCCCATAACGGGAATCTGGCGAGCTTCGCGCCGGAATTGGCGGATTGGCCCCGACCGGTGGGCACCACCGACAGCGAGAAGGCCTTCTGCTGGATACTGCAGGAACTGCGCCGGCGCTACGGCAACGCGCCGCCGCCCGACGCCGACTTGTTCGCCACTCTGGGCGACCTGACCCTGGCCCTGGCCCGGCACGGCGAATTCAATTACCTGTTGTCGAACGGCGAGTGGCTGATGGTCCACGCGTCCACCCGGCTTTCGTACATCGTCCGCCAGGCGCCCTTTGCGGCAGCCCATCTGCGGGACCAGGACGTGACCATCGATTTCGCTTCGGTCACCCAACCGAAGGACCGGGTCGCGGTGATTGCCACGGTTCCCCTTACCGACAACGAAACCTGGACGACCATGGCCCCGGGAACTCTCTGGTGGTTCGCCGACGGCCAGATGCGCCAGACCCGGGTGACCTGCGCCGGACCTTCGCGTCAGACTCCGACCTGAGGCCGGGCGCCGCCGGCGCGGCGCGCGTTTGGCGCCCTGCCGCCTTGCCGGTATAGTCGCAGGCGTTCCTCAAGTTCCAGAACCATGACCTTCACCGCCCAACTTGCCGCTGCCTGGGAGCGCAACGACTCCCTGCTCTGCGTCGGCCTGGACCCCGATCCCGCCAAATTTCCGGCCCACCTCCGGGGCCGCGACGACGCCATCCTTGAATTCTGCGCCGCCATCGTCGACGCCACCGCCGATCTGGTGTGCTGCTTCAAGCCGCAAATCGCCTACTTCGCCGCCCGTCGCGCCGAAGATCAGCTCGAGGCGCTGATCGGCCACATCCATGCCCGGCACCCGGGAATCCCGGTCATCCTAGATGCCAAGCGCGGCGATATCGGCTCCACTGCCGAACAATACGCCCGCGAAGCCTTCGAGCGTTTCCGCGCCGATGCGGTGACCGTCAATCCGTATATGGGCCGCGATTCGGTGGACCCCTATCTGGCCTATCCGGACAAGGGGGTCATCCTGCTCTGCCGGACGTCCAACCCCGGCGGAAGCGATCTGCAGTTCCTCGACGTGGGCGGCGAGCGTCTCTTCGAGCGCGTCGCCCGCCTGGTGGCCGGCACGTGGAATACGACCGGCCAATGCGCCCTGGTGGTGGGAGCGACATTTCCCGCCGAAATCGCCCGGGTTCGCGAGATCGTCGGCGAGATGCCCCTTCTGGTCCCGGGCATCGGTGCCCAGGGCGGCGACATCGAAGCCACGGTCACGGCCGGTCGCACGGTCGCCGGGAGGGGGCTGATGATCAATTCCTCCCGCGCCATTCTCTACGCGGGCCGCGGTGAGGAGTTTGCCGCGGAGGCCCGCGCGGCGGCGCGGGAAACCCGCGATGCCATCAACCGTCATCGCTGAAGGAAAACGACCATGCGACTCGAAGATCAAAGAGAAAGCGACAATGTCGAAGATCGCCGCGGCGGAGGCGGAGGCGGCGGGATAGGTCTCCCGGGCGGGCGCCTGGGCATCGGGGGCATCGTCCTGGCCCTGGTGGTGAGCTATTTCACCGGCATCAATCCGATGACTCTGCTGGGACTGGTCGACCAGGCTCCGGTACGCCAGCCGTCATCGGCCCCTGCCCATAAGCCGCCCGCCGAAGACGCCATGGCCACTTTCGTCTCCAAAGTCCTGGCATCCACAGAAGACACCTGGCGCGACATCTTTCGTGCCGCGGGCCACCAGTACGAGGATCCCAAGCTGGTGCTGTTCACGGGGTCGACGCCCACCGCCTGCGGCACCGGACAGTCGGCCATGGGACCCTTCTACTGCCCCGGCGACCACAAGGTGTACATCGATCTCGCCTTCTATCGCGATCTGAAGGAGCGCTTCCGCGCCCCCGGCGAATTCGCCGAGGCCTACGTCATCGCCCATGAAGTCGGCCACCACGTCCAGAACCTGCTGGGCATCTCGGAAAAGGTGCAGCGTACAAGACAGCGCGCTGGCGAGGTCGAGGGCAATGCCCTCTCGGTACGCCTCGAACTCCAGGCCGACTGCCTGGCGGGCGTCTGGGGTAAACGTACCGATACCATGAAGCACGTCATGGAACCGGGCGAACTCGAGCAGGCCCTGACCGCCGCCGCCGCCATCGGCGACGACCGTCTCCAGCAGCAGTCGCGGGGCCAGGTCGTACCGGAGAGCTTCACCCACGGCACCTCGGCCCAACGGGTGCGCTGGTTTAGGCGCGGCTTCGACAGCGGCGACATGAATCAGTGCAATACCTTCGCCGTACGGGAGCTTTGACCGCTCGATGACCTGTCCGGTCTGGTGTCGGCGGCCTTGCGCAATGGCCGCCTTCCTGATGGCATGGACCGCCGCCGCCCTCGCTCTGCCGCTCGACCAGCGGGTCCCGGGAGGCGTCGCGGTGGTCGAGTTGGGCGCAGCTCCCGTTGCACCGCAGGTGAGCCTGGAGGGGAGACCTTTGGCGGTGGTGCGGGAGTCGGGACGCTGGTACGCCCTGGTCGGCATCGCACTCGAGACCCCCCCTGGCCCGTTGCCCTTGGAAATCCGCGCCGGCGGTTCGACCCGCGAACTCGCGATCGTCGTCGCGCCCAAGACCTTTCCCGCCCAGCATCTGCGGATTGCAGACGCGAACAGGGTCAATCCGACTCCTGAAGATCTGGTGCGTATCGACCAGGAGCGGGATCTCACCGAGGCGATCAAGCTCCGCTTCAGCCCGACGATGCCCGCAACCACGCTAACGCTGCCGGCAACCGGTCGCCTATCGTCGCGCTTCGGACTGCGGCGCTATTTCAACGGCGAACTCCGCAACCCCCATTCCGGCCTCGATGTCGCGGCGCCCACGGGAACGCGGGTCAGCGCGCCCGCCGACGGCATCGTAGTCGGCGTGCGGGACTATTTCTTCAACGGCAACACCGTGTTCATCGACCATGGCCAAGGGCTGATCACCGCCGCCATGCACTTGTCGCGCACCGACGTCAGCGAAGGAAAAGCGGTCAGGCAGGGCGACCCCATCGGCAGGGTCGGCGCGACCGGCCGGGTCACCGGCCCCCATCTCCATTGGGCCGTCTTCCTCAACGGCACCGCCGTCGACCCGCAGCTCTTCCTGAAGCGGCCCTGAGGTAGATCAGGAGGGCGATCTGCCGTCGCCCGCGCGGGCTTCCGCCCCGGATGGCGGTGCGTACTCGGGAACCTTGTTCTTCACTGCGGGCTGGGCCATCAGGTAGGCGAACATGGCCCGCAGGTCCTTGTCGGACCGTTGGCCGACAGCTTCCCAGGGCATCGGCGGCATGATCGGACGGGCGGCGCCCAGATGCTTGCCGGTGCGCATGGCCTGGATGAAATCCTTTTCGCGCCAGGCGCCGATGCCGGTTTCGCGGTCCGGCGTCAGATTGGCGGCGTAGGTCGTACCCCAGGGGCCGACGAAGGCAGTCATGGTAGCTGACCCCGCCCAGTTCCAGGCCGGCGCGAGCTTGGGCGGCGCGGGCAGCTTGAGTTCCTCGGGATGCCCGGACAGTCCTCGGGCGACATCCTTCTCCGGGCCCTTGGCGCCCATCTTGAAAGGGGTGTGGCAGGTGATGCAGTCGCCTTCGGCAACAAGTCGTGCGCCACGCTTGACCAGGGCTGCATCGCCGCCGGCCATGGCGCCGGTGGAAACGAGTGCGGCGGCAGACGCCAAAGCGCAGAGGGAAGATTTGGGGTTGGGATGCATTGCTGAACTCCTGTTGTGGTTGCTGTTTAATTTCACGCGGTCTGGTGCCGGCAGAGCCGTTCCGCCGCCGCCGCGATGGCTTCGGGCTGCGGCACGAAGGCTTGCTCCAGCGGATAGCTGGCAGCCACCGGAGCATCCGGCCCGCCGAGGCGGACTATGGGCGCCTTGAGGGTGGCGAAGGCTTCCTCCGCCACCACGGCGGCGATCTCGGCACCGATACCGCAGAGGCGGTTGGCCTCGTGCACCACGATCAGGCGCCCGGTCTTTTTCACCGAGGCAAGGACTGTCTCGGTATCCAGGGGCTTCAAGCTCCGCAGATCGATGACTTCGGCAGCGATGCCAGTGGCAGCCAGAGTATCCGCGGCCTGCAGGCAGTGATGCACGGTCTTGCCGTAGGAGACGAGGGTCACATCCCGACCTTCGCGTGCCACGACCGCTTTGCCCAGAGGCACTACCGCCTCTTCAACCGGCACTTCGCCGGACTGATGCAGCAGGCCGATGTCGAGGAAGAACAACACCGGGTTGTCGTCGCGGATGGCCGCTTTGAGCAGGCCCTTGGCATCGGCGGGGTTGCTGGGCATGACAACCTTGAGGCCGGGACTATGGACGAACCACGCCTCGACGTTGTGGTTGTGCTGGGCGCCAACCCCCCAGCCGGCTCCGGTCATGGCCAGGGCAACCAGGGGGAAGGAAAACTGTCCGCCGGACAGATAGCGCAGCTTGCCGGCGCTATTGACCAGCTCGTCCATGGCATAGCACATGAATGGCGCAAAAAGCAGGTCGATGACCGGTCGCAGGCCGGTGCCGGCGGCTCCCACCGCCGTCCCGGCGATGATGCCCTCGGCGAGCGGCGTATTGCGCACCCGCAGGGCGCCGAATTCTTCCACCAGATCACGGCGCTTGGTAGCGATGCCTTCACCGAAGGCGATGACGTTGCGGTCGCGGCGCATTTCCTCGGTGAGGGCAGCACCGACAGCATCCTGGAGAGTCAGGGTGGGCATGGGTCAAGCCTCCCGAAGGGCCACCCCGAGGGCGGCAGCGCCTCCCCGAGGGGCAGCGGGTAATGGGAGCGTGGCGGTCATTTTTTCTCCTTAGGCATAGACGCCAGCCGCCAGCTCGGCGACGGCGGGAAATGGGGAGGCATCGGCAAAGGCGCGGGCGACGGCAATGTGGGTCGCCACCTTGTCGGCGAGTACGGCGGCCTCGGCTGTGGTGAGGACGCCTGCAGCCAGCAGCCGCTCCCGGTAGAGAGCAATGGGATCCCGCGCCTTCCATGCCGCCAGCTCAGCGGCATCGACATAGCCTTGGTCGTCCGGTTCGAAATGGCCGCGGGTGCGGTAGGTATAAGTTTCCAGCAGGAAGGGCCGGCCACTCGTGCGCACCTGGTTAGCCGCCTCACTGGCGGCGGCGAGAACCGCCGCGACGTCGTTGCCATCGACGCTGCGCGAGGGAATACCGTAGCCCGCCGCCCAGTCCGTCACGTGGTCGTGCCCAATCGCTTCCCGCCGGTGGACAAAGGCCTGCCAGTGGTTGTTCTCGCAAATATAGAGGATGGGCAGGTTCCACAGGGCAGCGAGGTTGAGGGATTCGTGGAAGCTGCCCTCGCAGGCCGCCCCGTCGCCGAAGAAGCAGGCGACGATGCCCGGCCGGCCGTGCATCGTCTGGGAGAGGGCGACACCGGTGGCCAGGGACAACTCGGCGCCGACGATGGTGGAAGTGAGCACGACCCCCAGCTCCTTGACGGAAATGTGCAGGGAGCCGCTGTGTCCGCCGCAATAGCCGTCACTACGGCCCATGACCTCGGCCAGCAGGCGCCCGGGATCGGCGCCCCGGGCGAGGAGATGCCCGGCGCTGCGGTGATTGGTGAGGATCAGATCGTCCGCCGCCAGGGCATTGACCACGCCGACGGCGGCGGCCTCCTGGCCGACCGAGGTACAGGTGCCGGGCACCTGGCCGGCCGCGCTGCCAGCGACGATGGCCTCTTCGTAGGCCCGGATGAGGAGCAT
>DAORDK010000140.1:0-7425 GCA_035345935.1 Rhodocyclaceae bacterium
GCTTCGCCGCCAATTCCCGGGTGCCGGTGATCAATGGCCTGACCAACGAATACCATCCCTGCCAGATCATGGCGGACATCTTCACGTATCTCGAGCACCGCGGGCCGATCCAAGGCAAGACGGTGGCCTGGGTCGGCGATGCCAACAACATGTGCAATACCTGGCTGCAAGCGGCGGAGGTGCTGGATTTCAAGGTCCACGTATCGACGCCGCCAGGCTATACCCTCGACCCAGCGCTCATTGCCGGCGTGTCGTCCGGGCGCTACCAGGTCTATGGCGACCCGATGGACGCCTGCCGCGGTGCCGACCTGGTGACCACCGACGTGTGGACCTCCATGGGATTCGAGGCCGAGAACGAGGAACGTCTACGGGCGTTCGCAGATTGGTGCGTCGATGGCGACATGATGCGGGTGGCCGATCCGGGTGCGGTTTTCATGCACTGCCTGCCCGCCCATCGGGGCGAAGAAGTCACTGCCGAGGTCATCGACGGACCGCAATCCGTGGTCTGGGACGAGGCGGAAAACCGGTTGCATGTTCAGAAGGCCCTGATGGAGTACCTCCTGTTGGGCAAGATCAAAACGAAATAAGGGAAGCGTAATGAGCGACATCAAGAAGGTAGTGCTGGCCTACTCCGGCGGTCTCGATACCTCGGTCATCCTCAAGTGGCTGCAGGACGTCTACAAGTGCGAAGTGGTGACCTTCACCGCTGACCTGGGCCAGGGCGAGGAATTGGAACCGGCCCGCGCCAAAGCCCTGAAGGCGGGCATCAAGGCCAAGAACATCTACATCGACGATCTGCGGGAAGAATTCGTGCGCGACTTCGTCTTCCCCATGTTCCGTGCCAACACGATCTATGAAGGCGAGTACCTGCTGGGCACCTCCATCGCCCGGCCGCTGATCGCCAAGCGCCTCATCGAGATCGTCAATGAAACCGGCGCCGATGCTATCTGCCACGGCGCTACGGGCAAGGGGAACGACCAGGTGCGCTTCGAGCTGGGGGCCTACGCGCTGAAGCCCGGGATCAAGGTGATCGCCCCCTGGCGCGAGTGGGATCTGCTCTCCCGCGAAAAGCTCATGGCTTACGCCGAAAAGCACGGCATTGCCATCGACATGAAGCACAAGAAGGGCGGCTCTCCCTACTCCATGGACGCCAACCTGCTGCACATCTCCTACGAAGGCCGCCATCTGGAAGATCCCGCCGCCGAGGCCGAGGAATCCATGTGGCGGTGGACCGTTTCCCCGGAGAAGGCACCCAACAAGGCCGAGTACCTGGACCTGGAATTCGTCAAGGGCGACCTGGTGTCCATCAATGGCAAGAAAATGAAGGCCCACGACCTGCTGGGCACCCTCAACCAGCTCGGTGGAAAGCACGGTATCGGCCGCCTTGACCTGGTGGAGAACCGCTACGTCGGGATGAAGTCCCGCGGCTGCTACGAAACCCCGGGCGGGACCATCCTGCTGCGCGCCCACCGCGCCATCGAATCCGTCACCCTGGACCGGGAAGTCGCCCATTTGAAGGACGATCTCATGCCCCGCTATGCCAGCCTGGTCTACAACGGCTACTGGTGGAGCCCCGAACGCCGCGCCCTGCAGGTACTCATCGACCACACCCAGGAGAGCGTCAACGGAACGGTCCGGCTCAAGCTCTACAAGGGCAACGTGATCGTGGTCGGGCGAGATTCCAGAACCGACTCGCTGTTCGACTCCACCATCGCCACCTTTGAGGACGATGCCGGGGCCTATGACCAGCGCGATGCCGGCGGCTTCATCAAGCTGAACGCCTTGCGCATGCGTATTGCCGCCAATCTGGCAGCGCGCAAGACCGGCAAGAAAGCGGCTCCCAAGGCGGCCCCCGCCAAAACCGCGAAACGGACGGCCAACGCGGTCGCGAAGCCCGCGGCCAAATCGGCGCAGAGTCAGGGTCAGAGCGCAGCGAAGACTGTGGCGAAACCGGTGAGCAAGCAAACCGTTGCCAAGCCCGCTGCCAGGAAGGCCGCGGACAAAGGCGGAAAGAAGAAAGCCTAGGGCATGAACGGCACCGTCTTTGGATTCACCGAGGAACAGATCGCGGATTTTGGCGCCACCTGGGGGGTCGGCGCCTTCATCCTCTTCATGTTATTCATCATCGGCGAAATCGCCTGGCGGTCGAAGGCAGGCAAGACGGGCACCTTCGTCCTCTTCTTCGTCCTCGCCTTCGGCATGCTCGGGTTCATCGCCAAGGCCATCATCCAAAAAATCTGGGGAATCTGAATGTCTCAATTCGACAACGTCGCCGTGGTCAAGAAGGCCAATGTCTATTTCGACGGCAAGTGCGTCAGCCACACCGTCCAGTTCGCCGACGGGAGCAAGAAGACGGTTGGCGTCATCCTGCCCTCCAGCCTGACCTTCAATACCGGCGCGCCGGAGGTGATGGAAGGCGTGGGCGGTTCCTGCCGCGTCAAGCTGAAGGGCGAGGGCGAGTGGGTCCAGTACGGCGAAGGCCAGTCCTTCAACGTTCCCGGCAATTCCAGCTTCGAAATCGCCTGTGACGAGCCCTACCACTACGTCTGCCACTTTGGTTGATCCTGCAGTGGCCTGAGTTTTCGACTGCCCGGCCGCGCGCCGGGCATCTTCCTTTCCGGAGCAGAAGATGCCGTCGTTTGATTTCACTTCCGAAGCCGATATGGTGGCGCTCAAGAACGCCGTGGACGTCGCTGCCCGCCAGATCGAAAACCGCTACGATTTCAAGGGGACCTCAGCCAAGGCCGAGCTGAACGAAAAAGATAAGGTCATTACCCTGCACGGCGATTCGGATTTCCAGCTCGACCAGATCAAGGACATCCTATTCCCGGCCATGGAGAAGAAGGAAACCGAGAGCACCAAGCGCCTCGACCTGCAGCCGGTACAGAAGGTTTCCGGCAATAAGGTCAAGCAGGAACTCAAGATCAAGATGGGCATAGAAACCGAACTTGCCAAGAAAATCGTCAAGCTCATCAAGGATGCCAAGCTCAAGGTCCAGGCCTCGATTCAGGGAGACGCGGTGCGGGTGCAGGGCGCCAAGCGGGACGACCTGCAGGAATGCATCGCTCTGATCCGCAAGACCATCAGCGATTTTCCCATCAAGGCGGGAAATTTCCGGGACTGATCTTTCCCTCGCGGAGGAAGAATCGGAAGCGGCGTCCCCTAGGAGAGTGCCCTAGGCCTTCAATCCCTTGATCCAGCTGCTGTAGAGCTGATCGGCCAAGGACCGCATCAGGGGCAGGCGGGCGGCAGTCTCTCCCTTCATCCGTTCGGGATTCTGTACGCTCGGTTGGTCGGCCGCGGCGCCGGCTTCTTCCGCCCACTGCGTGCACCAGGTGGCGATCATTTCCGGCGTCATTTCGACATGGCACTGCATCGCGAGGTGAGGGCCGCAGACAAACGCCTGGTTGGCGCAGAAGGCGTTGGCGAAGAGACGGGTGGCGCCGGGAGGAATGCTGAAGGTTTCGCCATGCCACTGGAAGACGGTGCCGGAGCGGCCGGCGAATTCGCCCAGCCAGTGGCGGGCGAGGTCATTCTGTTCCGCCCGGGCTTCACCCCAGCCGATTTCCTTCACTGGGTTCCGCGTCACTTCGCCGCCCATGGCCTTGCTCATCAGTTGACCGCCCAGACAGTGGCCGATGACGGGAATCTCCTTTGCGCTGGCATCGCGGATAAGGGCACAGACCCGGTCGATCCAAGGGAGAGGGTCATTCACGCTCATAGGGCCGCCCATGAAACAGAGGCCGGAGTAGGCCTCGGCGGAAGCGGGCACGGGTTCGCCGGCATCGACGGCGATGAGTCGCCACGGAATCCCGTGGCGTTCTAGGAATATGGCAAAATAACCCGGACCCTCGGTTGGCGAATGGCGAAAGATGGCGACAGGGCGCATGACATCCCCTTGGTGGCTGTGGCGGGGCAGGCATTTTATGCCGCTGCTTGCCGCATTGCTATGGTCGACTTGGGTTGCAGCGGCCGACGTCGGGGTTGCGGGCATCATGGGCAACAAGGCGATGCTGATGATAGGCGGCGGCGAGCCGGAAGCGATTCCGGTGGGGCAGACCTACTCAGGCGTTCGAGTCGTCGCGATCCAGGGCGATCAGGTCGTGGTCGAGATCGACGGCCGCAAGCGTTCGCTCCGGGTCGGCCAACACGCAGTGGGCAGCGGTGCGGGAACAGGGGGCAGCAAGGTCATCCTGACCGCAGATGGTCAAGGACACTTCATTACCGATGGTACGATCAACGGCACGTCGGTCCGGATGATGGTCGATACGGGTGCTACGATGATCTCGATCGGGGCGGGCGATGCCCGTCGCCTCGGCCTCGACTTGAGTCGTGGACTACGGGGGGTATCGGCGACTGCCAATGGTAGAGTGAGTGTGGTCCGGATCAGCCTCGACAAGGTACAGCTCGGCGAAATCACCCTGCATCAGGTCGATGCGGTCGTTCATCCGTCCGAGATGCCTTTGGTTCTCCTCGGAATGAGTTTCCTCAATCGCCTGGAAATGACCCGCGACGGGGATACCATGACGCTGAAGCGGCGTTTTTAGCAAGAAGGAGTGGGCCATGCCCAGGAAAGACCAGGAAATTGCGCTGTTGCGCCGAGAAGTCGAATTGCTCATGGGTGAGCGCCAGCTGCTCCTCCAGGTTGCTGGGGCGGCAACGGCGCTCATTGCGACCCTCGACAGCAAGCGCTTGCCAGTAGGCGCCATCGAGGCCGCCGATGTCGTTGCCACGTCGATCAACCGGCTGAGCGAGGAAACATTGCAGGACGCGCTGGCCTCCGTTCATGCCGAAATCGAGGGGGATGCCGCCCCGGCATGAGCGTGGATCTCGATCGACTGCAGGCCTGCCTTCTCGTCGAGCCTGCCCACGGCGAATTTGTCGATGAGGAAGGTGCAGAGGGACTGACCCTGACCCGGGCCGCGGTGCTCTTTCCCATCGTCCTGCGGGAAGGCGGTCAAACGGTCTTATTAACCCAGCGCACCGCCCATCTGCGGGACCATGGTGGTCAGATCAGCTTCCCCGGGGGGCGGATGGAAGCGGGGGATGCAGGGCCGGTCGATACGGCACTGCGGGAAACGGTAGAGGAAATCGGACTTCCCGTGTCCCAGGTCAGGGTCATCGGGTTCCTGCCCGAATACAGGACCGGGACCGGTTTCCGGGTGACACCCGTGGTTGGACTGGTCACGCCGCCCTTTCCCATAGAACCCGACCCATTCGAGGTGGCCGAGGTGTTCGAGGTTCCGCTCGCCTTTCTACTCGATCCCGCCAACCATCGGCAACACTCGCTCCATTATCGGGGGGCGCTGCGCCACTATTTTGCGATGCCCTACGGCGAGTATTTCATCTGGGGAGCCACCGCGGGGATGATCCGCTCCTTGGCCGATCGCTTGGGCATGCTGGAGGAACGGGGATGAGACACACGGGGGCGCGAGCCTAGCTCCGGTTCAAAGCGATGTGGTATCGTCGAATCCTGTCCACTCCGGCCTCTCGATAGGCCCCTCAGCGCTTCACCATGAGTCTGCTTTCGCTCATCGCCGTTTTTCTGATCGAGCAACTGAGGCCGCTTTCCTATCGGAAGGTGGTCGCCGATCCGCTGGGAAGATTGGCCGACTGGGTGGAATTGCGCTGTAACGCAGGTCAGTACCGCGACGGCGTCTTTGCCTGGTTGATTGTGATCGTCCCCGCAGTCCTGGGTACCGGAATTCTCTACGCCGTCAGCTGGTCGATCAATCCCTTGGCGGCCTTGGCTTGCAATGTGGGGGTCCTCTATCTGACCATGGGGTTCCGCCAGTTCAGTCACCATTACACCGAAATCCAACTCGCCCTCAGATTGGGCGACCTGGACCGTGCCCGTCAGCTGTTGGCCGAGTGGCAGGGGCGTTCGGCCGAGTCCCTGGGCTCTGGAGACGTTGCCCGTCTCGCCATCGAGGAAGCGCTGGCGGCAGCCCACCGGCACGTGTTCGCAGTCCTCCTTTGGTACGTCTTGCTGCCTGGCCCCTGTGGGGCAGTCCTTTACCGGGTGTCCGCGGTGCTGGCCGAGCGCTGGCGGCAGGTTCCGGAAGGGCGAGACGACGATTTCTTCAAGTTTTCCGGCCAAGTTTTCGGTATCATCGACTGGTTGCCGTTGCGGTGTACGGCAGCGGCTTTCGCCGTCGTCGGCGATTTCGAGGATGCGGTGTATTGCTGGCGCAATCAGGCCGGCGAGTGGCAGGATCGCGAACTCGGCATTGTCCTGGCCAGTGGTGCCGGCGCACTGGGAGTTCAGCTCGGGCGGCCGGTGGTCGAAGGTGGTGAATTGAACGACCGTTCGGAACTCGGTGTCGGAGATCCGGCAGACGTCGATTTCATGCAAAGCGCGGTGGGACTCGTCTGGCGAGCCATCGTCCTTTGGGTTTTGTTGCTTTTTTTGTTGGGCCTCGCCACTTTGGTGGGCTAAGCGTTTTTTATCAGGAGAATCATAATGAGCAGAGATGTTGTCGTTCTGAGCGCCGTCCGTTCCGCCATCGGTGCCTTTGGCGGTTCCCTGGCCGATTTCGAAGCCAGCGAGCTCGCTGGGGTCGTGATGAAGGAATCGGTCGTCCGCTCCGGCGTCGATCCCCAACTGATCAACTATGTCACCGTCGGCAACTGCATGCCGACCGACGCCCGTTATCCCTATGTCTCCCGGGTCGCTTCGATCCAGGCCGGGCTGTCGATGGACTCCGTGGCCATGCAGGTTAGCCGTCTGTGCGCCTCCGGCCTGCAGGGCATTGTCACGACCGCCCAGAACATCCTCCTGGGCGACTGCGACTACGGTATAGGCGGTGGTGTGGAAGTCATGTCCAAGGCCGCCTACATGCTGCCGGCGCTGCGCTCCGGTGCCCGCATGGGCGACACCAAGGCCATCGACTCCATGGTCGCCGTGCTGACTGACCCCTTCGGTGTCGGCCACATGGGCGTCACGGCCGAGAATCTGGCGACCAAGCACGGAATCACCCGTGAGGAGCAGGATGCCTTCGCCGTCGAATCCCAGCGCCGCGCCGCGGCCGCCATCGATGCCGGCCACTTCAAATCCCAGATCTTCCCCATCGTCAAGCAGACCCGCAAGGGCGAAGTGGTCTTCGACACCGATGAACACGTCAAGCGTGGCACGACCATGGAAGCCCTGGCCAAGATGAAGCCGGCGTTCAAGAAGGACGGTGGCACGGTGACCGCGGGCAACGCGTCCGGCATCAACGATGGCGCCGCCTTCTTTGTCCTCGCCGATGGCGACACCGCAGCCAAGGCCGGCTACAAGCCCATGGCCCGGCTGGTTTCCTACGCCGTCGCCGGTGTTCCCAATGATGTCATGGGCGAAGGTCCGATCCCCGCTTCCCGCCTGGCGCTCAAGAAGGCTGGCCTGACGCTCGACCAGATGGACGTCATCGAGTCCAACGAAGCCTT
>DAORDK010000141.1:0-7292 GCA_035345935.1 Rhodocyclaceae bacterium
ATGGGGCGATTCCGGTGACCGGCACGGCCATCACGAAAATACTCCCGCCGGTTTCAAGGTTTGCTAAAAACAACAGCCATTCTGCGAAGAAACAGACGGTGCTGGACAAGCTTGCGGCGTTCTTCGAGCGGTATTTCGGGCTGGCCTGAGTCCAATTCCTATGGACCAACACGCATCCGTCCACCCTGCCAACGCCGCGCTGTTGCCCGCGACGCTGGAGCGGGTGTTTGCTGGGAGCCCGTGAGTGCAGTTCATCACCCACGGCCCGGACATCCCCGATGCGCTCTTGCAGGCGCACGAAGAGGGCCGCATGGTGTTTTTCTGCGGCGCTGGCATTTCCTATCCCGCCGGCCTGCCGGGCTTCAATGGGCTGGTGGAAGAGATCTACCGGCTGAATGGCACGGCGCTCTCAGACATCGAGCGCGAGTCCTTCAACCGTGGGCAGTTCGATGCCACACTCGATCTGCTTGAGCGGCGCCTGCCAGGCCAGCGCTTGGCCGTCCGCCGCGCGCTGGCTCAGGCACTCAAACCCAAGTTGCGTCGCAAAGGCGCCACCGATACGCAGGCGGCGCTGTTGCGGCTTGCGCGCAGCCGTAAAGGTGCGGTGCGGCTGGTCACCACCAACTTCGACCGCGTGTTTCATACGGCGGCCAAGCGGACCGACCAGGTGTTCCAGGCCTACGCAGCACCGATGTTGCCGATCCCGAAAAATAGCCGCTGGAACGGGCTGGTCTACCTGCACGGCTTGCTGCCCGAAAAACCAGACGACACGGCCCTGAACCGGCTGGTGGTCACCAGCGGAGATTTTGGCCTGGCCTACCTCACTGAGCGATGGGCAGCTCGCTTCGTGAGCGAGCTGTTCCGCAACTACGTGGTGTGCTTCGTGGGCTATAGCATCAACGATCCGGTGCTGCGCTACATGATGGATGCGCTGGCCGCCGACCGGATGCTGGGCGAAGTGACACCGCAGGCCTGGGCGCTGGGTGATTGCGAGCCGGGGCAGGAGCACCGCAAGACCATCGAGTGGGAAGCCAAGGGAGTCACGCCCATCTTGTACGAAGTGGCCGCCGGCAGCCACGACCATTCGGTGCTGCACCAGACCTTGCACGCCTGGGCAGACACCTACCGTGATGGCATTCTGGGTAAGGAGCGCATCGTCGTCAGCCACGCCCTGGCGAGGCCATCGGCCAGTACGCAGCAAGACGACTTCGTCGGCCGGATGTTGTGGGCCTTGTCGGATAAATCCGGTTTGCCGGCCAAACGCTTTGCCGATTTCAACCCCGTCCCGTCGCTCGACTGGCTGCTGGAGGCATTCTCTGACGAGCGTTTTCAGCACGCTGATCTGGCCCGCTTCGGCGTACCCCCTCACGACGAGGTGGACGCCAAGCTGCGCTTCAGCCTGATTCGCAGGCCGGCACCCTATGACCGTGCACCGCCGATGCTGCTGGCTTCCGGCGGTATCTCCGGCAGCCAGTGGGATGACGTGATGTTTCATCTGGCCAGCTGGCTGATGCGCCACCTGGATGACCCGAGGCTGGTCATCTGGATCGCACAACGTGGCGGCCGGTTGCACGACCGTTGGCCGTGGCTGATCGAGCACCAACTGGACCGCTTTGCTTCACTGGAGCGTGACGGCAAGACCGCCGAACTGGATGAAATCCGCTCACAGGCACCCAAGGCCATTCCCGGCCCCTTGATGCGAACGTTGTGGCGCCTGCTGCTCAGCGGCCGGGTGAAATCATCGTGGCACGATCCCGATCTCTATCGGTGGAAAGGTCGGCTGAAGCGGGAGGGGCTGACCGCCACACTGCGCTTGGAATTGCGCGAGCTGCTCGCGCCCCAGGTAGCCTTGAAGAAGCCGTTTCGCTGGGGCGAGGAAGAAGAAAGCGCAGACGAACCCACGCGCTTGCGACAACTGGTGGACTGGGAACTGGTGCTGGCCGCAGATCATGTGCATTCGTCCCTACGCGACCTTGCCGACGAGCACTGGACATCTGTCCTGCCGCAACTGCTGGAGGATTTCCAGCAACTGCTGCGTGATGCGCTGGACTTGTTGCGCGAGCTGGGCGAAGCTGACGACCGCAGCGACCGATCGCACTGGGATCTGCCGTCCATTACTCCGCACTGGCAGAACCGGGGTTTCCGTGACTGGGTGAGCCTGATCGAATTACTGCGCGATACGTGGTTGGCGCTGCGCGGCAACGACAGTGCTCGCGCGACGCGGATTGCCCAGGCTTGGTTCGAGTTGCCGTATCCCACCTTCAAACGCCTGGCCCTGTTTGCCGCCAGCCACGATGACTGCATCCCGCCCGAACAGTGGGTGGATTGGCTGCTAGCCGATGGCGCGTGGTGGCTGTGGTCCACGGATACGGGGCGGGAGGTGTTTAGACTGTTCGTTCAACAGGGACGGCAATTGGCAGGGGCCGCTCAGGAACGTCTGGAGTCAGCCATTCTGGCTGGCCCGCCTCGCGAGATGTACCGGGATGATCTGCAACCAGAACGATGGCATGACTTGGTGGCTCGTTCTGTCTGGCTGCATCTGGCCAAACTGAACGCATCAGGCCTTGCCCTGGGGACACTCGCAGCGGCACGCTTGGTGGAACTGTCCAATGCATACCCGCAATTGCAGTTGGCAGCCAACGAGCGTGACGAGTTCTCCCACTGGATGAGCGGCACCGGCGATCCGGACTATGAAGAAAGCCGTGACGTCGACATCGCACCTCGAAAACGTCGTGATCTCGTTCAATGGCTCACAAAGCCGCCGCCTGAACGGCGACCGTTCTACGAAGACACGTGGCGCGACGTTTGCCGCACCCGCTTCTTTCACAGTCTGTACGCGCTATGCGATCTGGCACGGGATGGCGTATGGCCAGCCAGCCGATGGCGCGAGGCCCTGCAAACCTGGGGCGAAGAAGGCATGGTATTGCGGTCCTGGCGATACGCCGCGCCTTTGGTGCAGACCATGCCCGATGCCGTCCTTCAGGAGATTGCCCACGGTGTGACGTGGTGGATCGAAACGGTTTCGAAGTCGATCAGTCAGCACGAGGAAATTCTGCTGAACCTGTGTCGCCGAGTTCTTGCCCTGCAACTCGAAGCAGGCACCGGCATGACTCGCAATGGGGAATCGATTGACCAGCCTGTTACCGAGGCCATCAATCATCCAGTCGGGCATGTCACCCAGGCGCTGATCAACCTCTGGTTCAAACGCAATCCGAACGACGACGATCAGCTTCCAGCCGACATCAAACCATTTTTCACCGAAATCTGCGATGTGCAGGTGGGCCGGTTCCGCCACGGCCGTGTGCTGTTGGGTTCGCGACTGATCTCGCTTTTCCGCGTGGATCGAATCTGGACCGAGAAATACCTGCTGCCCCTGTTCAGTTGGAACAATCCCGGCGAAGCGAAAGCGGTGTGGGAAGGTTTCCTCTGGTCGCCACGCTTGTACCAGCCCTTGCTGATTGCGTTCAAACCGCAGCTCCTCGAGAGCGCAAACCACTACGCCGACTTAGGCGAACACCGCCAGCAGTTCGCAGCTTTCTTGACTTATGCAGCACTCGGTCCAACCGAGGGCTACTCCGTGGATGAGTTCCGATCCGCGATTGGAACGCTACCCCAGGAAGGACTGGAGGAATGCGCGCAAGCTTTATCGCAGGCACTTGAAGGTGCCGCCGACCAGCGCGAGGACTATTGGAAGAACCGTGTCCAGCCTTTCTGGCAACACGTTTGGCCAAAGTCCCGCGACCTCGCCACGCCGCGAATCGCTGAATCATTGACCCGGCTGGTCATTGCTGCCCGAACTGTGTTCCCGGCAGCCTTGGCCGCGGTGCAAGACTGGCTGCAACCCATTGATCATCCACATTACGTCGTACATCGACTGCACGAATCAGGGCTGTGCGCACAATTCCCGGATGATGCTCTACATCTATTGAATGCTGTGATTACCGACCAACAGTGGGCGCCCCGAGAGTTGGGGCAATGTTTGGACGAGATCGTGCAAACCGCGCCACAGCTTGCGCAAGATGCCCGATACCTACGGCTTCGAGAGTATTCGCGGAGACGAGGGGTGTGAGGTGGCGGTGCAGATTCCCGCAGCAACACACGCCAGCGCTCGTTAGCCCCAATAGCGAATCGTTCGGTAGTAAACTGTACGCCACCAATACTTGACGCCCAACCCCTCTCGGTTGGGCGTTTTCGCATCCGGGCTGCGCAGACGGTGCGTGGTTTCTGGCCGTTCTGAGAGCGCCGCCGGTCGGTTGGAGATACACGTCGCGGTGCGCCATCCATTCTTGGGGCGATAGCGAGTCCCTGGCTGCGCCCATCTGAATTGCTTGCGGAATCACTTCGGCCGCGTCGATCCGTTCCACCTGGATCGTGCCTCGTCGGACGCTCAGGTCTCTTTGTTCTGGATCGCGTGCTTGCCTCCAGAGGAGCGCGGACGCCAGGACTTCATCATGCCTGGCCCCGGCCGTCAGGGCCTGCGGGCGATTCTCAGGCGACGACGGCAGCCAATCCGGCGGAACCGATGGGCGCCTGGGCCAGCCAGGGCACCAGGGCGCAGCGGGGGCAGGGTTCGTCCTCGACCCGCTGGATGAGGGGCAACTCGCTGGCGCCCCGCTGGGCGAGACGGGGGTCCGTCGTTCCGCTGGCCAGCAGGGACTGGTTGATGACCCAGGCGTAGGGGGCGATGCCGGCCCGGGCGAGGTCGGCCTGCAGGCGTTCCGCCTCATGCACCGGCGTCGCCTCGGGCAGGGTAACGATGAGGATGCGGGTGTAGTCCGGGTCGCGCAGGCGGGGCAGGAGCAGGCGCACCGATTCCGGCATGTCGCCCTGGGTGCGCATCACCTCCCGGTGGTAGGCCTCGGCGGCGTCGAGGAGCAGGATGGTGTGGCCGGTGGGCGCCGTGTCGAGGACGACGAAGCCGTCGCGGCCGGCATCCACCGTGCGGGCGAAGGCACGGAAGACGGCGATCTCTTCCGTGCACGGGGAGCGCAGATCTTCCTCCAGCAGGGCGCGGCCGCTGGCGTCCAGGTGCCGGCCTGCCCGCTCCAGGACCTCGGCGCTATAGTCGGCCACTTCCCGGGCCGGGTCGATGCGGGTGACGGTCAGCCCGGGCAGGGCGCCGTCCACGGTCCCCGCCACATGGGCGGCGGGGTCGGTGGTGGACAGGGTTACCGCATGGCCCCGGGCGGCCAGGGCGACGGCGATGGCCGCCGCCACCGTGGTCTTGCCGACGCCTCCCTTGCCCATGGTCATCACCACGCCGTGGCCGGCTTGAGCGATGTCTTCCACCAGCCTGGCCAAGCCGGGGGGCAGGGGCGCAGTCGGCATCGGCGCAAGGGCCGGCAGAGGCACGCTGCCGGGGTCGGCCATGCGGCGCAGGGCGGCAAGGCCCACGGTGCCGAGGGGCAGGAAGGGGATGGTGCGGCGGGGCAGTCCGGCCAGGCCGGCGGGCAGGGCCGCCAACGCTTCGGCGGCCCGGCGGGCCATGGCGGTGGCGACGGCGTCGTCCGGCCGGCCATCGGCGAACAGGCCGTTGATGCTCAACTGCAGGTTGGTCACCCCCAAGGCGGCCAGTTCGCCGCGGGTGCGTTCGGCCTCGCGCAGGGCGGAGGCCTCGGGGCGGCTGACCAGGATCACCGTAGTTGCGGCCGGATCGGCGAGGCGCTGCACGCTGGCGGCGTAAAGGGACTTCTGCTTTTCCAGCCCGGCCAGCGGGCCGAGACAGGAAGCGCCGCCGGTGGAGGAGGAAATGAATTCGTTCCACGCCGAGGGCAGGGTGAGGAGGCGCAGGGTATGGCCGGTGGGCGCCGTGTCGAAGATGACGTGGTCGAAGGCCGCCGTGGCGGCGGGGTCGCCGAGGAGCTTGGAGAACTCGTCGAAGGCGGCGATCTCCACCGTGCAGGCGCCGGAGAACTGCTCTTCCATGCTCTGGATGGCGGCCGCCGGGAGGATGCCGCGGTAGGGAGCGACCATGCGCTCCCGGTAATCCCGGGCCGCCGCCTCGGGGTCGATGTTGAGGGCGAACAGTCCCGGCGCATCGGGGATGGCGGTCGGCGCCGCTCCCAGGCGGGTGCCCAGCACTTCATCGAGGTTGGAGGCCGGGTCGGTGCTGACGATCAGCACCTGGCGCCCGGCATCCGCCAGGGCCAGGCCGGTGGCGCAGGAAAGCGAGGTCTTGCCCACGCCGCCCTTGCCGGTGAAGAAGAGGGTGCGGGTGCGGGCGTCGGCGAGGGTCATGGCTTTAGAGCTTGAGCGTCAGCAGGTGCCCGGCTTGCAGCCGCAACTGCCTACCTTGATGTGAGGCTTGTCGGCGGTGGCGAGGGCGAGGCCCAGCTTCTGGGCCAGTTGCGGGCGGGTGAGGTAGATGCCGGTGGAGACCACATGGCCGTCCACCGCCAGGATGGGCAGGCGGTCCATGCCCGCTTCCATCTCCTTGACCACCGCCGGGTTGGCGGCGAAGGCCTGGGGTTCCTGGCCGAGATTGTGGCGGGCCACGGCGACGCCCTGTTCCTCGACCCATTTCAGGTCGGCGGCGAACTGGGCGAGCACCGGATCGACATCGACGCCGCAGACGCCGGTGGAGCAGCACATGGCGGGGTCGAACACTTCCAGTTTTTTCATGGGGGTCTCCTTGGAAATCAGCGGGCTTCGTACCAGCCTTTGGACTGGTTGACGATCTTGACGACGAGCAGCATCACCGGCACTTCGATGAGGACGCCGACCACGGTCGCCAGGGCGGCGCCGGATTCGAAGCCGAAGAGGCTGATGGCAGCGGCCACGGCAAGCTCGAAGAAATTGGAGGCGCCGATCAGAGCCGAGGGACAAGCCACGTTGTGCTTCTCGCCGGCGGCCCGGTTCAGCCAATAGGCCAGGGCCGAGTTGAAAAAGACCTGGATCAGGATGGGCACCGCCAGCAGGGCGATGATCACGGGCTGGCGCAGGATGGCCTCGCCCTGGAAGGCGAAGAGCAGCACCAGGGTGGCGAGCAGGGCGGCGATGGACCAGGGGCCGACCTTCGCCATGGCGGCGTCGAAAACCGCCGGTCCGCCGGCGAGCAAGGAGCGCCGCCAGAGCCGGGCGAGGATCACCGGAATGACTATGTACAGCACCACGGAGGTCAGCAGCGTTTCCCAGGGCACGGTGATGGACGAGAGGCCGAGCAGGAAGGCGACGATGGGTGCGAAGGCGAAGACCATGATGCTGTCGTTAAGGGCGACCTGGGAGAGGGTGAACAGCGGGTCGCCGTTGGAGAGCCGGCTCCAGACGAAGACCATGGCCGTGCAGGGCGCCGC
>DAORDK010000142.1:0-7189 GCA_035345935.1 Rhodocyclaceae bacterium
GGCCGGCCGCGCTGCCAGCGACGATGGCCTCTTCGTAGGCCCGGATGAGGAGCATTTGCTCCAGTAGTCGAGGATCGTCGAGATTGTGGGTCATGCTTGCTCCCGTGTTTGTCATGGAAGCAAGTCTAGGGCACCCCTAAAACCTGACAAGGCTGCGGCGGGCCCCTTACGATTCTTTTAAGAAATGCTGAATGAAGATTTAAGAAAGCGTAAGTTTTTCAGCCTTCGACCAGCTGCAAAGGCCTGTCCACTGCGAGGGAGAACCTCCCGCGGCCGGCCTTGTGGATGTGGATTCCGGCATCCCGCTCCTCCAGGCGCCGCTGCAGGAGGACGAGACGGGCCTCCAGATTGTCACTCACACCCGGCAGGCGGATGCGCGGATCGACCCGCAGCCCCCTGTTGGTGAAGATGGTCCGCCTGCGTTCGGCGAAATCGGTGAGCAGGGCCCAGAGGATGGCGCCTGCGACTCCCTTGATCAGGTACTCGTCGTCGATGAAAACGCTGTCGTTGGCGACAAAATGTCGCGCCAGGAGAGGCTTCCCGGCCGAAATACGAACGACTTCTTCGGCGACCGGTATCTCGTCCGCCAGCTCTTCATCCCGCTGATGATGGAGCATCGCGAGTCCGAACTGCGCCGCGAATGCCACCAGCGCATCCTCGTCGTCGTAGCCGAAATGCAGGGTGGCAACGCTCTCCACATACAACACGCCGAGGAGACGGTCGATGGCGGTGATGGGGACGGCCAACTGGCTTCGCGCTTCCGGAAGTCCCGGGAGGGGTATGGCCGTTTCCAGGGCATCCGATTGCCCTTCGGCGGCGATCCCATCGCGCACGGTGCGCCCATAAGCGTACTCGGAGGTCATGAAGCCGATGCGTATGGGCGTCCTCTCCCGGGCACAGATGCCGATGACCCCCGCCCCGACAGGAATCTCCGAGCCGATCCCGGACTCGGGATAGCCCCGGCTGGCCAGGGTGTAGAGGCGGCCCCGGCCCTCGTCGTGCATGAGCAGCATGATCTGGCTGATGCCGAATTCTTCGGCCAGGGCGCCAAGTGCAGTCTCCACCAAACTGGCCAGGCTGGCGCAACTTGCCAGGCGCTGATTGGCACGCCGCAGAGCAGTCAGGTAATTGACCGCAGGTGGGGGCGGCGCCAGCGTCGGTCCAGGAACCTGCTCGATGGCCCCGACCCGATAGATATCCGACCCCAGCAGCCGAAAGACCCCGGCCATGCCGAAATGGGAGGCTATACCGGCGAGCTTGGCCTTCATCTGCTCGAAGAGCGGGCCGGCGGTCTCAGTGCGCAGGTACTGCAGAGTGAGCCGATATTGGGCGCCGGTCAGGGGACTGTTGAGGAGCAGACGTACCGATGAACCCGAGAGCACGTTCTGCCGAGTCTTGTTGAAGAACTGATAGGTCAAGGCCACGTGCTCGTTGTCGATGAACTGCACCTGGGACAGGTAGGCCAGATTCGGCATCCCTTCCTTGTCGCAGGTCGCGATGAGGCCTGGAATGACGCCCTCGAGACATTCGCGAATGGTTTCCAAGCGCAGGTTCATCCGATGGGCTCACCTGCCTTGGGCCCGGGAGTCTGCGTGAACACCGCGCAGGGAGTGAAGACCACGGCCACTACATCGCTAGGGTCACTGGAATAGATCGCGCGCACGATCGACTCGCTGACACCCAGAGGGACCACCTCCTGCACGAATTCGTCGAGATGGCGGGCAATGAGTTGGGGATCGGCCGTATCAATTGGCGCAATCGTGGCGTCCACCCCCTTCAGCTGAAGGGTACGGTGGGTTGAGGGCAAGCTGAAGACACTGGCTACGCGATGGGTCTGGGTGACATCAGCGATGAGTTCGAGACTCCGCGAGCGACTGAGGAAGACGACTATGCGGCCGTCGTCCAAAACCCTGCATCCGAGCGCCCGCGCCATGGAAGGGAATCCTTCCTCATCGCATGCTGCAAGGCAAACGCTGATTCCTGCCTGGATAAAGGTGGCGTTTTCGGGGTCGAGCATGGGAGCGGGATCGATGAAACCGGCCAGAACGGCCGGTTGTTTGCCGATGCGGGAGGTCTGCGGAGTCTGTCACTCTAGCCTCAGATTTACCGGGCTGGCAAACGCTACGCTGTGCGGCCAGGGACTTCTGGCCTTTGCTAGAATTCGCTCTCCATCCGTTCATGGCGAATTCCGCTCGCCGACAGCACTACGCCAGACCCGCATTGAAACCCGATCCGATCTCCTACGTTGAGCGTCTCGTGGGCTGGCGACTTGTCATTCTGGTGTCGCTGGCGGTCGTCGTCCAGGCCCTGATCGTCGTCGCCATCGCATCCTACGCCCTGCGGGGGAAACTGGCGGCGGACTACCTCCTGCTGTGCCTGATCACTTGCGCCATCGTTGCGCCGACCTGGGTCGGGCTGCTGATCAGCGTGCTACGGAGCACTGCCGAGCGCAGCCAGGCGCAGATCCAGCTCCGCGCCGAGCAGGCCGAAAGCCGCCTCGCCATCGCTCTCGAAGCTGCGAGCGAAGGGGTCCTCATGGTCGGCGCCGACGGTTCGGTCCTCGCCATGAACAAACAGTTTCGCGAACTCTGGCGGGTTCCGCCGCAACTCGCGGTTCGCGGCAAGGACGATCAACTGCTCAGTCACGTGCTCGATCAACTCTCCGACCCCGAAGCCTTCCTCGCCAACGTGCGCCTACTCTACGAGAGCGACGAGGAATCACGGGATACCCTCCACTTCAAGGATGGCCGTGTTTTCGAACGCTATACCCAGGCGCTATCCGTTGCGGGCGAGCGCGGCCGGATCTGGTGCTTTCGAGACATCACCGCGCAGGAACGGACCCAGGCCGCTCTCGCGGAGCAGGAGGCGATCTTCCGGGCCATCGTCACCCAGGCCAATGACGCCATCGCGCTCCTGGATGCTCGAACCCTGGATTTCATCGAATTCAACGATGCGGCCAGCGACGGGCTGGGCTTCAGCCGGGACGCCTTCGCAGTGCTGAGCCTGACCGACCTCTTGCCTGGGGATGCCCCCCTGGTCGGCAAAATCCCCCGGAAAGTCGGCGAGGCCTTGCGCCAGCAAGAAATCCAGTTGCGTCACCGCGATGGCTCATGGCGCGACGCTGCGCTCAGTCTGCGCACGATCAATCTCCAGGGGCTGCCGTGCGTCGTCGCCACCTGGACCGACATGACCGCGCGTAAACACGGTGAGGAGGCCCTGCGCGTCAGCGAACAAAAACTGCTGACCATCCTCGACAATGTCGACGGATACATCTATCTCAAGGACACGGAGGGTCGCTACCTGTTCGCCAACCGCCCGGTGCGCGATCTTTGGGGGGTGGAGATGGCGGATATCGTCGGCCACGGCGACGAGAAATTCTTCGATGCCCCCACCACCGAGGCGATCCGCCGCAATGACCGGCGAGTCTTGGACGAAGGCGAGACGCTGAGAATCGAGGAAGTCAATACGGTGCCGGCCACCGGCCTGACTGCGGTCTATCAGTCGACCAAGCTTCCTCTTCGCCGCCCGGATGGGCAGATCTATGCCTTGTGCGGCATTTCGATCGACATCACCGCCTTGCGCCGCAATGAGGAAGCCCTACGAATCGCCGAGGCGCAATCCCGCGACCTGGCAACCCTGCTGCGCCTGACCTGCGACAACGTCCCGGACATGATCTGGGCCAAAGACACCGAACAACGGTACTTGTTCGCCAACAAGGCGATGTGCGAACAATTGCTCTGCGCCGAGGATACCGACGAACCCGTGGGCAGGACTGACCTGTTCTTCGCCCAGCGCCAGCGCGACCTCTACCCGGAGAATCCCGACTGGCACACCTTCGGGGAGATCTGCCAGGATTCCGACCGCGTGACGCTCGCACGCGGAACGCCATCTGTTTTCGAGGAATTCGGCACCGTCCGGGGGAAGCCGAAGACTCTCGACGTCCACAAGGCCCCGTTCATCGACGCCACTGGAGCGGTGATCGGTACCGTCGGGTCGGCTCGCGACATCACCGAGCGCAAGCGGATCGATGAGGAGCTCGAGAAGCATCGCCACCACCTGGAATCGCTGGTGAGGGAAAGGACGGCCGATCTGACCATCGCCAAGGATGCGGCGGAGACGGCCAATCGGGCCAAGAGCACTTTCCTCGCCAACATGAGCCACGAATTGCGGACGCCGATGAACGCGATCATCGGACTCACCCATCTGCTCTCGCGCTCCAGCTCCAACCCCGGCCAATTGAACCGGCTGTCGTCGATCAGCGCATCCGCCAATCACCTTCTCCAACTCCTGAACGACATTCTGGACCTCTCCAAAATCGATGCCGACCGCTTCATTCTGGAAGAGATCCCGTTTTCCCTGGAATCCCTGGTCGCCAATCTCCAGACTTTGCTGGGCCACAAGGCCAGCGCCAAAGGCTTGAAACTCACCCTAGCGATTCCCGACGGCCAGGAAAGCGTATCTCTCCTGGGCGACCCCTTGCGTCTGCAGCAGATCCTGATCAATCTGATCAACAATGCAATCAAGTTCACCGAAGCAGGCCAAGTCGACCTCGTCGTCGCCGTGGCAGAGCAAACCCCGCTCGGGTTGAAGCTCAGGTTCTGCGTCGCGGATACGGGAATCGGCATGCCGCCCGAGGTGCTGGATCGCATCTTCGATCCTTTCGAACAGGCCGACGGTTCGACAACCAGAAAATACGGAGGCACCGGGCTCGGGCTGACCATCTGTCAGCGCCTGGTGCGTCTGATGGGCGGGGAGATTACCGCCACCAGTTCTCCCGGTGCGGGGAGCCGATTCGGATTCGACCTTGAATTCCGCAAGTCCGTGGTGACTGAAAATTCGCTTCCGGAAGCTTCCGACAGCGAATCCCGACTGCGTGAGGATTACTTCCGGACGCGCATTCTGGTCGTCGAGGATGACTGGATGAATCGCGAAGTCATATGCGAACTGCTCGGCGAGATTGTCGGATTTGAGGTGGATCTGGCCCACGATGGCGAGCAGGCCGTGGATTTCGCCGCGCGCAATCCCTATGCCTTGATCCTGATGGACGTGCAAATGCCGGTGCTCGATGGCCTCGCCGCAACCCGCCGCATACGCAGTGTGGCTGGCCGCTGGTTCCCTATCATCGCCCTGACAGCCAATGCCTTCGCCGAGGACCGCAGTCGCTGCCTAGCTGCCGGAATGGACGATTTCATCGCCAAGCCGGTGGACCCAGATATTCTCTTCACCACGGTCCTGCGGTGGCTCGAAGCCTCGCAACCCGCCGGCGGCCTGCGCGCAACGTAAACGAGAACGGGGCGCCCCCTTTGGCGCCCCGTGGGTCCTGGATCAACTGCCGTCAAGCCTTGGGCTTGGACGGAGTGCTCATCTGCTTTTCGTCCTTGGCCTTGTCACCGGGGCACGCAACCGCGGACAGGCTGGAAAGGGCAAAGAGGACGGCGACCAGGCCGGCGAGGATTTTTTGCATCATAAGCGAGCTCCTTGTGAACACGACCGACGTTCGATTACTCTAGTTGGCCGAAGTTCATTGCACAAGTTCGTGGCTTATCAAACCATTCGGATCGTCGCCGCCGCCCCCAAGAAACCTCCCCGGGGCGCACCCTGCAACGGATGTGGAGTCTGCTGCGCGGCGGAGCCCTGCCCGGTTGCCCGCATCGTGTTCCGCCACAAAGGGGGTTCCTGCCCCGCGCTACGGTGGCTTGAGGGCGACCATCGTTACCGCTGCGATCTGGTCGTGGCGCCGCAGCGATACCTCGCCTGGCTCCCGGCGGCGGTGGCCCGGCGCCTCTTCGCACGCTGGATCGCCGCCGGAAAAGGTTGCGACAGCGATTGCCAGGACCCAGACCCCGATCCAGCCGCCCCGTCTTGCCCACCAGAGACGAAATGCAGCGCAGGCGAGGCGCGGTGACTTCGATCCCTATCTAAATCCGCCGGACCGAGGAACGAATCCCGCACCCATGATGTCTGCCTTCTGGAACCGCCCTATCCAGTACAGACTGTGATTTCGTCGAGTCGTTCTCGGCCACGGCAGCGCATCTGGGACGGGCTTTCGACTCGTACAAGGTCATGCAGGTCTTCGTACTCGGGTAGGCGGCATGGGTAAATGCCCGTAGTTCGACCCCCTGCGACGACGTGACCGAATCGCGCCCATTGATCGATAATGCTCCTTCAATTATTTTGAATGCATGCCTATGCGCCTTCAGACTCGCTTCAATCTCGCCCTGGCCGCAATTTCCGTTGCGGCCTTCGGCCTCAGCGTATTGGTGACCTATCGGGTCCTGCTCCACAACGCCAAGGACGAGGTGCTCCGCAATGCCGCCTTGATGATGGAAACAGCGCTCGCCGTCCGCAGCTATACCGTCGAAGAAATCAAACCTCACCTCGAACCGATGCTCGAGAAGGAATTCCTTCCCCAGACGGTCCCCGCCTATTCCGCGGTGGAAACCTTCAATCGGCTGCAAAAGAAGTACCCTGAATACAGCTATCGCGAGGCCGCGCTCAATCCCACCAATCCCCGGGATCTCAGCAACGGATGGGAATCCGACATCATCCGCGAATTTCGCCAGGGCAAGGCAAAGGAACTCGTCGGCCAACGTCAGAGCCTGACCGGCTCCAGCCTGTACATTGCACGACCGATCCGGATCACCAATCCGGCATGCCTGGCGTGCCACAGCACGCCGGAAGCAGCACCGGCGTCGCTACGCGCCCGCTACGGCGACAAGAACGGATTCGGCTGGCAGCATGACGAGGTGATCGGCGCCCAGATCGTGACCATCCCCATGGACCTGGCAGAGCGCAATGCCATGCGCGCATTTTGGGCCTTTGCCGGCGTCCTGGGAGCTGTGTTCGTCCTGATCTTCATCCTGGTCAATGTCATGCTCGCCCGCCTGGTTATCGGACCTCTGCGCCGAATCGCGCACGTCAGCGACGAAATCAGCAAAGGCAATCTCGAAATTGCCGAATTCGAAGAGCGCGGCGCAGAAGAAATCCGTCAGTTGGAAGCCAGTTTCAACCGTATGCGAAGAAGTATCGAAAAAGCGATACGGCTGGTCCATCCGGCCAAGGGCAGCGGCACACCTCGGTAATCCCGCGCCATGACCGATCCGCTCAATACCCCTCTGCAGGCCTCGGTGTTCGCGCTGGATTTCATCCGGGTACGCGGCAACGAGGGCTGGATCGCCCTGCAACCGGA
>DAORDK010000143.1:0-7167 GCA_035345935.1 Rhodocyclaceae bacterium
TTTTTCAGTTTCGTCAAAGCATGATATTCGAGCGCGCCGCCCGGCGCGAATTCGCCCAGGCGGCGGCTGGCATCAGTGTTGTGCTGCTGGCCATCCTGACGTCTACCCAGCTGATCCGTCTGCTCAACGATGCGGCTGGAGGGCGTATTGCTCCGGAGGCGGTATTGGCGCTTCTCGGCTTTTCTGCGCTCAATTTTCTTCCCATTCTTCTGTCGCTGACGCTTTTTGTCGCAGTTTTGCTCAGTTTGTCCCGGGCTTACCGGGATTCTGAAATGGCGGTGTGGCAGTCCTGCGGGCTCCCGTTAACCGCCTGGTTGCGACCGGTGCTGAAATTCGGCTTCCCGATAATCCTGGTGATCGCGCTGCTCTCGGCCGTGCTTTCGCCCTGGGCTAGCCTGATGAGCGCCGAGTACAAGAACAAGCTTGCCAGTCGCAACGATGCCACGAGCCGGGTGACCCCCGGGGCTTTCCGTGAAACCGGGCAGGGGCAACGCGTGGTGTTCGTCGAGGCCATGGCCGACGATGTGAGCCGCGTCAGAAATGTATTCGTCGCCGCGGTGGAGAACGGCAAGCTCGGAGTGGTCATGGCGGCCACCGGCCACCAGGAATTCATGGAGAATGGCGATCGATTCATGGTGCTTGAAAACGGGCGCCGCTATGAAGTCGAACCGGGAACCCCGGAATTCAAGATCATGGATTTCGAGCGTTATGGATTCCGGACTGAAGATTCCGCGACCAAGCCGGCGGATCTCCTTCCAAGCCGTCAGCCGCTCTGGGACCTGTTGTTCGACGACCGTAGATCGGCCCGGGGAGAACTGGTGTGGCGCATTGGGGTACCGCTCTCCGCGCTCATTCTGGCGCTGATGGCGGTTCCTCTGTCCTATGTCAATCCGCGCGCAGGAAGATCGGCCAACATGCTGATCGCGATCCTGATCTACGCCATCTATAGCAACCTTCTCTCGGCCAGCCAGACCTGGGTCGCCCACGGCAAATTGTCTTTTTGGCTCGGCGTCTGGGCCGTCCATGGGCTGATGCTCCTGCCGGTCGCCTTTATGTTCTATCGGCGGATCAACCTGCGTCTTCCCCGGCTGGGAAGGCGATAGCCATGGGCCTCAAGCTTTATCAGCGGTACCTAATGCGGGAAACCTTCGCGGCGATCCTGCTGGTCCTGATGGCCTTTCTCGTACTTTTCAGCTTTTTCGACTTGATGAACGAATTGCAGAGCGTGGGAAAAGGCGGGTATCAATTTGGCCATGCCCTGATTTTCATCACTCTGAGCCTGCCAGGGCGCATCTATGAATTGATCCCCATCGCCGCGTTGATCGGGACGCTCTACGCCCTCTCGACCCTGGCCCGCCACTCGGAGATAACGGTATTGCGGGCCTCAGGCCTGGCGACCCGCGATCTCTTGCTGACGCTCTTCCGGATTGCCGGGATACTCGCCGCAATTTCTCTGGTCGTGGGCGAGGGGGTCATGCCCTTCTCGGAGAAATCGGCCCAGGAATTACGGGCGCGGGCCATCAAGAACGTCATTGCGAACCAGGGGTTCCGGACTGGGCTCTGGGTCAAGGATGGGAGAAACTTCATCAATATAGCCACGGCAACTCCGGATGCCCGGCTTCTCGGCGTGCGCATTTACAGCTTTGGCGAAGATTCGGCCCTGCAATCGGTTACCGAGGCGCGCGAGGGGAACTTTCAAGATCCGGACCGCTGGGTTCTGAGCGAAGTTGTCGCGACCCGCCTGGTCGGCGACAAAGCCACGGTCGAGCGACAGGACAGTCTGCTGTGGCAGTCGGCGATTACGCCGGACTTGCTGTCGGTCCTCATGGTAGCGCCGGAAAGAATGTCCCTTTATGGCTTGCAGCACTACACGCGCCACTTGGCCGAAAATCGTCAGAAGACCGAACGCTACGACATCGCCTTCTGGAAGAAGCTGATCTACCCGCTCGCCTCACTGGTCATGGTCGCCCTGGCGCTGCCCTTTGCCTATTCCCACAATCGCGTGGGCGGGGTGAGCCTCAAGATCTTCGCCGGAGTGATGATCGGCATACTGTTCCACATGCTCAATGGCCTGTTTTCCAGCCTGGGGGTCATCAATGCATGGCCGGCTTTCGCCAGCGCCGCGACGCCCTCGGCCATCTTCCTGGTTGCCGCCATGGGCATGCTTTGGTGGGTGGAGCGACGCTGACGCGTGGTCAGCGTCGGGGCTCTAAAACGATTCTCGTCCCGGCAATTCGGTCGTGGAGAAACTGGCGCTCCGAGTCGACGAGAGCCCAGAGGAATCCGGCGCCAAGCAGCGCGGTGCTGAGCCAGGCGGCCATATAGCGCAGGATTGCCTGCAAAGGGCGCAGAGGAGCTCCATCTGCGCCGACGATGCGCAATCTCCAGGTTTTCATCGCAAGCGTCTGGCCGCCATTCACCCAGAACCAGACGAAATAGAGCAGAAGCAGCAGGAAAAGGTGGACCCAGAGCAGTTTGGCTAGCGCGGCTTGGGCAAAAGCCGCCAGAACGATTTGCGGAATCAGGAAGCCCACCAGCAAAATGCCGAAGACGACAAGGCCTTCGTAAAGAAGACTGGAGAAAAGCCGGGCGAAACCCGGACGCTCTAGGACCGCCATCAGGGTTTTGCTGGAGCGGGGGCGGCGGGTTCGCTCGAAGCGGGGCTCTCGGGTGCCTGGGATTTCGGGCGTTCCCGCTCCTTGCGAACCTGCGCTCTTTCCTCTTCAGTGAGGCTGCTATAAGTTTCCCACTTCTGCTTCACGGCCTTCTTCTGTTCAGCGGGAAGCTGGTTGAACTCTTTGTAGCTGTCGCGGACCTTGCCGCGCTGCTCGGGCGTCAGGAGCGCCCATTCCCGCATGCGGTCGTGTACCCTGCGCTGCTCATCCGGGTTCAGCGAGGGATAGCGCTCGGCTATGACCAGCCATTTTTTCCGTCGGACATTTTCCAGGTTGTCCCACTCCGTTGCCAGGGGTGCCAATACGACACGCTGGTCCAGTGTGAGTTTGGACCAGGTGGGCTGGGGAGGGGTGCCGATGACCGCTGTGGTTGGAAGATCGGCGTGCGCCTGAGCTGCCAGAAGAAAGGCGGTAAGCGCTATTCCTCCGGCGAGTCTTTTAACCATTCGAAGAAATCATTGTCCAGGAAGGCCTCGGGCGGCAATTCGTCAGCCAGCAGCGCGCTGTCCACGTCGCCGATTTCGGTGACGTATTGGTGGCTGTGCCAATAAAACGCAATCCACATACCCAAAAGAAGCGCCGAAATCGAAAGAATATTCCGTAGATAGCGGTGGCTGCTCCCGAAACGCAGCGTCCAACCCGAGCCCGCACCGGTACTCAACGCAAGTTGTGCTTGCGAGAGTTTTTGGCGCTCCAAGGCCTGATGCCTCGCAGCCTCGAGTCGGCGGCTGGCGGCTGGCGGGATTTCCTGCAATCCCTGGTTGAGTGCCAGTCCGACACGCCTGGCAAATTGCTCTGATTTCATAGTTTTATCCCTCTCGCCGAGAGTGCTGCGGCGAGCGCATGGGTGGCCCGGGAGCAATGCGTCTTCACGCTTCCTTCCGAGCAACCCATGGCCGCAGCCGTTTCGGCCACATCCATGTCTTCCCAGTAACGCATGAGAAACGCTTCCCGTTGACGCGTAGGTAATTTTGCCACTTCTTCCTCGATTGCCGCTACCGTTCTGGATTGCAGCAGTTGCGCTTCAGGTGATACAGCAAGGCCGGACCCATCCTCTGCAGCGATGGATTCCAGGGGGTCATGATCCTCGTCGTCATCCGAATTGAAGGCGGAGAGCACGGTGGTCCACAGCGATCGGACCTTGCTGCGGCGGAAGTAATCACGGATGGTGTTCTGCAGGATGCGCTGGAACAACATCGGAAACTCGTTTTCAGGACGGTCGCCATATTTTTCGGCAAGCTTGAGCATGCTGTCCTGGACGACGTCAAGGGCAACTTCTTCGTCGCGCACGGCGAACATGGCCTGCTTGAAAGCACGGCGCTCTACGGATTCGAGAAAATGGGAAAGTTGGTTGGGTGAGGCCAGGTGGTCTCTCCTCGGCGGAAAGCCTTGAAAACCTTATGGTTATTGTGCGAGTACCTTGACCGGAAATGGCTGCTCGATTAAGGTTATATGTTTTTCGGGCAACAGCTTTATTGGGCAAATAATGATGATCAGTGGTGCGGAAATTGTAATCAGGTGCCTCCAGGAAGAAAAGGTCGATTATGTCTTCGGCTATCCCGGCGGTTCCGTGCTTCATATCTACGATGCCCTCTTCAAGCAGGAGCAGGTGAAGCATATCCTTGTTCGCCACGAACAGGCTGCGGTCCATGCAGCGGATGCTTATTCCCGCTCATCTCAAAAGATCGGGGTCGCCCTGGTGACCTCCGGGCCTGGAGTCACCAATACCGTCACCGGCATTGCCACTGCGTATATGGATTCGGTCCCCCTGGTGGTCATCACCGGACAGGTGCCGACCGCCTACATCGGCCAGGACGCCTTCCAGGAGTGCGACACCGTTGGGATCACCCGGCCGTGCGTCAAGCACAATTTCCTGGTGAAGGACGTCAAGGACCTGGCCGTGACCATCAAGAAGGCATTCCATATCGCGGCGACGGGAAGACCCGGCCCGGTGGTGGTCGATATCCCCAAGGACGTCACCGCCCAGATGTGCGAATTCGACTATCCCAAGACCATCCAGATGCGGTCCTACAACCCGGTGGTCAAGGGGCATCTGGGACAGATCAAGAAGGCTGTTCAACTGCTGGCCGAAGCCAAGCGGCCGATCATCTATACCGGTGGGGGCGTGATTCTGTCGGATGCCGCCGAGAAACTCACGGAACTGGCGCACCGCCTGAAGTTTCCGGTGACCAACACCCTCATGGGCTTGGGCGGCTATCCCGCTACGGACCGACAATTCGTCGGCATGCTGGGGATGCACGGTACCTTCGAGGCCAATATGGCCATGCATTACGCCGACGTGATCCTTGCCGTGGGAGCCCGCTTCGATGATCGCGTGATCGGCAATCCTGGGCATTTTGGCGAAGAGCCGCGCCGCATCATCCACATCGACATCGATCCTTCGTCCATTTCCAAGCGCGTCCGCGTCGATGTGCCCATCGTCGGGAATGTGCCCGACGTCATCGACGAAATCCTCAAACTGATGGATGGCGGTTTCAAGGCCGATCCGGGAGTGGCGGACTGGTGGAAGCAGATCGAGGAATGGCGCGGACGGGATTGCCTGCGCTACAAGCAGGACAAGCTGATCATGCCCCACTACGTGATCGAAAAGCTTTACGAAGTGACTGGCGGCGATGCCTACGTCACCTCCGACGTCGGTCAGCATCAGATGTTCGCCGCCCAGTATTACAAGTTCAACAAACCCCGTCGCTGGATCAATTCCGGTGGTCTGGGCACCATGGGGGTGGGGCTGCCCTATGCCATGGGGGTTCTGTTCGCCAACCCGGGGGCACAGGTGGCTTGCGTCACCGGCGAAGCGTCGATTCAGATGTGCATCCAGGAACTGTCGACTTGCAAACAGTTCGAGTTGCCGATCAAGATCATCAACCTCAATAACGGCTATCTGGGCATGGTGCGCCAGTGGCAGGAGATGTTCTATTCCAGCCGCTATTCCGAATCCTACGTCACGTCGCTGCCCGACTTCGTCAAGCTGGCCGAATCCTACGGCCATGTCGGTATGAAGATCGAGCGGCCGGAGGATGTCGAGCCAGCCCTGAAGAAGGCCTTCACCGAGCACAAGAACGACCTGGTCTTCATGGACTTCATCGTCGATCCAGCCGCCAACGTCTTTCCCATGGTGGCGGCCGGCAAGGGCCTGACCGAAATGATTCTGGCAGAAGACCTGTGATCGGGGAGCACGACACCATGCGACACATCATTTCCATTCTGATCGAAAACGAAGCCGGCGCCCTGTCCCGGGTAGCCGGGCTGTTCTCCGCCCGCGGCTACAATATCGAATCCCTCACCGTGGCGCCCACGGAAGATCCCTCCCTCTCGCGGATGACCATCCTGACCCGGGGATCCGACGAGGTGCTGGAGCAGATCACCAAACAGTTGAACAAACTGGTCGATGTGGTCAAGGTCGTCGATCTATCGGAAGCCGCCCACGTGGAGCGTGAACTCATGCTCATCAAGGTCCGCGCGACGGGTAAGGACCGCGAGGAGATGAAGCGCATGGCCGACATCTTCCGCGGCCGCATCATCGACGTGACAGAATCGACCTATGTGGTCGAACTCACGGGGGCCAGTTCCAAGTTGGATTCCTTCATCGCCGCCCTCGATGGCGGCCTGATTCTGGAAACCGTCCGTACCGGTGTCTGCGGTATCGGCCGCGGCGATCGCATCCTCAAGGTTTAGTCGGGCGAGGCGGGAGCTGAGGGGCATGCCCCTCGATCGTTCCTGCGCCTCACCCCGACGCATCATCATTCGACGAAAGGAAAACCCATGAAAGTTTATTACGACAAGGACGCCGACCTTTCCCTGATCAAGGGCAAAAAGGTCACCATCGTCGGTTACGGCTCCCAGGGACACGCCCATGCCCAGAACCTGAAGGATTCCGGGGTCAAGGTCACCGTGGGCCTGCGCAAGGACGGTGCATCCTGGGCCAAGGCGGAAAAGGCCGGCCATAAGGTCGAAGAGATTGCCAAGGCAGTGAAGGGCGCCGACGTGGTCATGATTCTGCTCCCCGACGAGCAGCAGCCCTCGGTCTATTACCAGCATGTCGAGCCCAATCTCAAGAAGGGCGCCGCCCTCGCTTTCGCCCACGGCTTCAATATCCACTACAACCAGATCGTTCCGCGGGAAGACGTGGATGTGATCATGGTGGCCCCCAAGGGTCCCGGTCATACCGTCCGTTCCGAATATCTCAAGGGGGGCGGCGTGCCGTCCCTGATCGCTGTCTTCCAGGACAAGACCGGCAAGGCCAAGGACGTTGCCCTCTCTTACGCAGCGGCGAACGGCGGCACCAAGGGCGGTGTGATCGAAACCAATTTCCGCGAAGAGACCGAGACCGATCTTTTCGGCGAGCAAACGGTTCTTTGCGGTGGGGCTGTAGAGCTGGTCAAGATGGGGTTCGAGACGCTGGTCGAAGCCGGTTATGCGCCGGAAATGGCCTACTTCGAGTGCCTGCACGAGCTCAAGCTGATCGTGGACC
>DAORDK010000144.1:0-7135 GCA_035345935.1 Rhodocyclaceae bacterium
AAATGTCCCGCGGCCACATGATTGCCGACGTCGTTACGATCATCGGCTCCCAGGATATCGTTTTTGGCGAGATCGACCGCTGATGTTTTCCGCTGAAACCCTCCAGAAATTTGCCCGCGAGGTCACCAAGTACCCGGCCGAGCAGAAGCAGTCGGCCGTCATGGCCTGCCTCGCCCACGCCCAGGAAGAAAAGGGCTGGCTGGCTCCCGAGACCATCGAGGCCGTCGCCAACTACCTTGCCATGCCGCCCATCGCGGCCTACGAGGTGGCTTCCTTCTACAACATGTACGACCTGAAGCCGGTGGGCAAGTACAAGATCACCGTATGCACCAACCTGCCCTGCGCTTTGTCCGGCGGCTACCACGCCGGGGAATACCTGCAGCAGAAGCTGGGCATCGGGTACGGCGAGACTACGCCCGATGGCAAATTCACCCTCAAGGAGGGCGAATGCATGGGGTCCTGTGGTTATGCGCCGGTCATGATCGTCAATAATCGATCGATGTGCAGCCACATGCTGCCCGAGCAGATCGACAAGCTCATCGAGGAGTGCAAGTAATGGCCATGCTCGGTGCGATCAATCCGGTCCTCATGGCCGGCCTCGACGGCGACAATACCTGGCGCCTCAAGGACTATGTGGCCCGCGGCGGCTATCAGCAGCTGAAGCGCATCCTGGAATCCAAGATGTCCCAGGAAGACGTCATCAGCGAGGTCAAGAAGTCCGTCCTGCGCGGCCGCGGCGGCGCCGGCTTTCCGACCGGCCTGAAGTGGTCCTTCATGCCCCGCTCATTCCCGGGCGACAAGTACGTCGTGTGCAATACCGACGAGGGCGAGCCCGGTACCTTCAAAGACCGGGACATCATGCGCTACAACCCCCACTCCGTGATCGAGGGGATGGCCATCGCCGCCTACGCCATGGGCGCGAACCGGGGATATAACTACGTCCACGGCGAAGTCTGGGAAATCTACAAGCGCTTCGAGGAAGCCTTGGACGAAGCGCGCGCCGCCGGCTTCATGGGCCAGAATATCCTGGGTTCCGGGTTCAATTTCGAACTCTTCGCACATCACGGCTACGGGGCCTACATCTGCGGCGAGGAAACGGCACTGCTCGAATCCATCGAAGGCAAGAAGGGGCAACCGCGCTTCAAGCCGCCGTTCCCGGCCTCTTTCGGCCTCTACGGCAAGCCGACCACGATCAACAACACGGAAACCTTCGCTTCCATCCCCTTCATCCTGAAGATGGGTGGCGAGGAGTTCCTCAATCTCGGCAAGCCGAACAACGGCGGCACCAAGCTGTTCTCGGTCTCCGGTCACGTCAATCGCCCCGGCAATTACGAAATCCCGCTTGGCACGCCGTTCGCCACTTTGCTGGAAATGTGCGGTGGCATGCGCGGCGGGCGCAAGATCAAGGCGGTCATTCCGGGGGGGTCTTCAGCACCGGTCGTTCCCGGCGATGTGATGATGCAGTCCACCATGGATTACGACTCCATCGCCAAAGCCGGTTCCATGCTCGGCTCCGGCGCGGTCATCGTCATGGACGAAACGGTGTGTATGGTGAAGGCTCTGGAACGACTGTCGTTCTTCTATTACGAAGAATCCTGCGGCCAGTGCACACCCTGCCGGGAAGGCACCGCCTGGATGTACAAGGTGGTCCATCGCATCGAGAACGGATTGGGCAAGCCGGAAGACCTGGACCTGCTGGACAGCGTGCTGGGCAACATCATGGGTCGCACCATCTGTGCCCTCGGCGATGCGGCGGCCTTGCCGGTCCAGAGTTTCCTCAAGCATTTCCGCAGCGAGTTCGAGTATCACATCGAGAACAAGACCTGTCTGGTGCCCAAGGATGTGCAGTGGGCAGGCAGCGGCTTCCACAAGATTCCGGCCTGACGGCCCAGCTAACGAAAAACTGGCTACAAGGTAGCGACATGCTAGAAATCGAGATCGACGGCAAGAAGGCGCAAGTGCCCGACGGCAGCACGGTGATGGACGCCGCGCAGCAGGTTGGGGTCTACATTCCGCATTTCTGCTATCACAAGAAACTTTCCATCGCCGCCAACTGCCGTATGTGTCTCGTGCAGGTGGAAAAGGCGCCCAAGCCCTTGCCGGCCTGTGCCACTCCGGTCACCAACGGGATGAAGGTATTCACCCATTCCGAATTGGCGGTGAAGGCCCAGAAAGGGGTGATGGAATTCCTCCTCATCAACCACCCCCTGGACTGCCCCATTTGCGACCAGGGCGGCGAGTGCCAGCTGCAGGACATGTCCGTCGGCTACGGCCCGATGAAGAGCCGCTACACCGAGGAGAAGCGCGTCGTCTTCCACAAGGACGTCGGTCCCCTGGTGGGAATGGAAGAGATGAGCCGCTGTATCCACTGCACCCGTTGCGTCCGCTTCGGGCAGGAGATCGCCGGCATCATGGAACTCGGCATGGCCAGCCGCAACATGCATTCCGAAATCCAGACCTTCCTCGGGCGCACGGTCGATTCCGAGCTCTCGGGCAATATGATCGATCTGTGCCCCGTGGGCGCCCTGACCTCGAAGCCGTTCCGCTATACCGCTCGCGCCTGGGAACTCCAGCGTCGCAAGTCGGTGAGCCCGCACGATTCCGTCGGTGCCAATCTGGTCGTCCAGGTCAAGCACGATGCGGTTGTGCGCGTCCTGCCCCGGGAAAACGAGGCGGTCAATGAATGCTGGATTTCGGACAAGGAACGCTTCGCGTATCCCGCGCTCAATTCCGACGAGCGGCTGACCAAGCCTATGGTCAAGCAGGGCGGCGAATGGCGCGAGGTGGACTGGAACGTCGCCCTGGACTATGTCGCCCATGGCTTGAAGGACATCTCCCGGGAGCAGGGCGGGGATGCACTGGCCGCGCTGGCGGCCCCGAACTCCACCGTCGAGGAATTGTTCCTGCTGGGCAAGGTCATGAAGGGCCTGGGATCCGGTAACGTCGATTTCCGTCCCCGTCAAACGGATTTCGGGACCGATTTCAAGCGCGCCGGTACCCCGTGGCTAGGGCTCAAGCTTGCCGAGATCAAGGATCTCGACGCCGCCCTCGTCGTGGGCTCCTTCCTGCGCAAGGATCACCCGCTGATCGCCCAGCGCCTGCGCCAGGCCGCTAAGAAGTACACCAAGGTCAGCCTGCTCTCCGTCGGCGGCGAAGACAACCTGATCAGGCTGCATGCTCGTCTCACGGTAGCGCCTTCTGCGCTGGCCCAGAGCTTGGCGGCGGTGGTCAAGGCTGCCGCCGAACTCAAAGGAATCGCCGCGCCGGCCGGCTTGGAATCCATCGGTCCCTGTGAAACCTCCAAGGCCATAGCCCAGAGCCTGTTGGAGGGTGACAAGCGCGCCATCTTCCTCGGCAATGTCGCCACCCAGTGCGCCGATGCCACTCAATTGCATGCCCTGGCCCTCGAGTTGGGCAAACTGACCAAAGCTTCCGTGGGCTTCCTGGGTGAAGCCGCCAACACGGTCGGCGGTCACGCCGGGTGGGCGCTGCCTACGGGCGCCAATGCGCGGACCATGTTCGAGCAGCCGCGGAAGGGCTACGTCCTCATGGGGCTGGAGCCCGAATTCGATTGCGGCAATCCTCAACTCGCCCTGGCTGCCCTCGGGCAAGCCAGCCTGGTGGTCTTCATGTCCGCCTTCAAGCATAGACCGGCCCTCGAGTACGCCGACGTGATGCTACCCATAGCGCCCTTTACCGAAACCTCGGGGACCTTCGTCAATACCGAAGGCCGCGTCCAGAGTTTCAACGGCGTGGTCAAAGCGAAGGGCGATTGCCGCCCGGCCTGGAAAGTGCTCCGCGTGCTCGGCAACGTCCTCAATCTGAAAGGATTCGACTACGAGTCGAGCGAGGCGGTGCGCGACGACGCCCTGGGCAAGTGCGCCGAGTTCGTTTCCGGACTGGACAATGCCCTCAATGGCGTCGCCATCAGCCTGAACGGTCAGGCTCCGGCCGGCCTGCAGCGGATTGCCGACGTGCCCATCAACTTTACCGACGCCCTGGTTCGCCGGGCTCCGTCGCTGCAGCAGACGGCCGATGCCAAGGCGCCGACCGCGCGCATGTGCGAAGCCACCCTCGGCCAGTTGGGCATCGCTGCCGGCGCACCCGTCAGGGTCAAGCAAGGCGAAGGCGTCGCGACCCTGGTGGCGGAGGCCGATAACGGCGTGCCCGCAGGCTGTGTGCGGGTGGCTGCCGGCCATGCGAGCACGGCGGCCCTCGGCGACATGTTCGGCGCCCTTACCGTGGAGCGTGCATAAATGGACGCACTGATGAATTTCGGAACGGGCATCTTCGGCGGTGCCTGGCCCGCCGTGTGGACCCTGATCAAGATTGTGATCATCGTCGCCCCGCTCATGCTCGGCGTGGCCTACCTCACCTGGGCCGAGCGCAAGGTGATCGGTTACATGCAGGTCCGGATCGGTCCCAACCGGGTCGGTCCCTGGGGCTTGATCCAGCCCATCGCCGACGGCCTGAAGCTGCTGATGAAGGAAATCGTCGTTCCCAGCGGTGCCAACAAGGCGATCTTCATCATTGCCCCCATGCTGGCCATCGCACCGGCCCTGGCCGCCTGGGCAGTGGTCCCCTTCACCGACAGCCTGGTCCTGGCCAACATCGACGCCAGCCTGCTCTACATCATGGCCATCACGTCCATGGGGGTGTACGGCATCATCCTGTCCGGCTGGGCGTCCAATTCCAAGTACGCCTTCCTCGGCGCCATGCGCTCCGCCGCCCAGATGGTGTCCTATGAAATCTCCATGGGTTTCTCGCTCATCTGTGTGTTGATGGTATCCAACAGCCTGAATCTTGTGGATATCGTCTATGCCCAGGATAAAGGCGCTTTTGCCAGCCACGGCCTCAGCTTCCTCTCCTGGAACTGGCTGCCGCTGTTCCCCATGTTCCTGGTGTATCTGATCTCGGGCGTCGCCGAAACCAACCGGGCACCCTTCGACGTGGCAGAGGGCGAATCGGAAATCGTCGCCGGCTTCCACGTCGAATATTCCGGCATGGCCTTCGCCGTGTTCTTCCTGGCCGAGTACGCCAACATGATCCTGGTGGCCGCGCTCACCGCCATCATGTTCCTCGGCGGCTGGCTGTCCCCGGTGGGCTTCCTCCCTGATGGCATCTTGTGGCTCTTCGCCAAGATGTCCTTCGTGTTGCTGCTCTTCCTCTGGTTCCGTGCCACCTTCCCGCGCTATCGCTACGACCAGTTGATGCGCCTGGGCTGGAAGGTCTTCGTGCCGGTCTGTCTCGTTTGGCTTGTCGTCGTGGGTGTGTGGATGATGTCCCCGCTCAGCATCTGGAAGTGAGGAGAGAGTCATGGGTTCGATGAAGGAAATCTTCAACAGCCTGCTCCTCAAGGAGCTGTTGAAGGGCATGTCGGTGACGGGGAAATATTTCTTCGCCCGCAAGATCACCGTCCAGTACCCCGAGGAGAAAACTCCGCAGAGCTTCCGTTTCCGCGGCCTCCACGCGTTGCGCCGCTACCCGAACGGAGAGGAGCGCTGCATCGCCTGCAAGCTGTGCGAGGCCATTTGTCCGGCCTTGGCCATCACCATCGAGGCCGAACCCCGCGAAGACGGTTCGCGGCGCACGACGCGCTACGACATCGATCTGACCAAGTGCATCTTCTGCGGCTTCTGCGAAGAAGCCTGTCCGGTGGATGCTGTCGTCGAGACGCGCATATTCGAGTATCACGGCGAAAAGCGCGGCGACCTGTACTACACCAAGCCCATGCTCCTGGCCAACGGCGACCGCTATGAAGCGCAGATCGCCGCCGACCGCGAGATGGACGCTCCCTACCGCTAACGGGCCCCACGATGGAATTCCAGACTTTCGTCTTCTTCTTCCTGTCGGCGATCCTGATTTTCGCCAGCCTGCGGGTCATCACCGCCCGCAACCCGGTCCACGCCGCATTGCACCTGATCCTTGCCTTCTTCACCTGTGGTGGAATCTGGGCGCTCCTGCAGGCCGAGTTCCTTGCCATTGCCATCATCCTGGTCTACGTGGGCGCGGTCATGGTGCTTTTCCTCTTCGTGGTGATGATGCTCGACATCAACATGGACCGCATTCGGCAAGGCTTCTGGCAATACCTGCCCCTCGGCGCCTTGCTCGGCATGCTGATGGTGGCTGAAATGGGTCTGGTTCTGGGCAGCAAGTACTTCCAGGTACCGGCTTCGGAGGCGGTTACTCCGGCCGGCATCTCGAATACCAAGGGTATCGGAACCCTGATGTTCACCGATTACGTCTATCCCTTCGAGTTGGCGTCCATCGTGTTGCTCGTCGGCATGATCGCGGCCATCGTCCTGACCTATCGTGGACCGAAACACAGCAAATACACCAGCCCGAGCGACCAGGTCTTCGTCAAGGCCAAGGATCGCGTCCGTGTCTTGCAGATGCCGGTTGAAAAAGACTGAACCCCGGGAAGACCATGCTTACTCTGTCACTCTCGCATTTCCTGATTCTGGGCGCGATCCTCTTCGCGATCAGCGTCGTCGGCATCTTCCTGAATCGGAAGAACCTGTTGGTGCTGCTGATGGCCATCGAATTGATGCTGCTGGCGGTGAATATGAATTTCGTTGCCTTCTCACACTACCTGCAGGATCTCTCCGGCCAAGTCTTCGTCTTCTTCATCCTGACCGTCGCCGCGGCCGAATCCGCCATCGGCCTCGCCATCCTGATCGTCCTGTTCCGCAACCTGAAGAGCATCCACGTGGATGACCTGGACAGCCTGAAGGGCTAATCATGGAAATGCACAAACTCTACTTGCTCGTTCCCCTGGCGCCGCTAATCGGCGCGATGATCGCCGGCCTCTTCTGCCGGGTCATCCCCCGCTGGGTCGCTCATACCGTGACCATCGCCGGTGTGGCCGTGGCCTTCTTCGCCTCGGTTGTCATCTTCAAGGACGTCTTGGCCGGCCATACCTACAACGGGCCCGTCTATACCTGGCTGACCAGTGGCGACTACAAATTCGAGGTCGGCTTCCTCATCGACACCCTGACCACCACGATGATGTTGGTGGTGACTTTCGTCTCCCTGATGGTGCACATCTACACCATCGGCTACATGCACGACGACCCGGGCTACAACCGCTTCTTCAGCTACATCTCGTTGTTCACCTTCTCCATGCTGATGCTGG
>DAORDK010000145.1:0-7053 GCA_035345935.1 Rhodocyclaceae bacterium
GCCGAAAACGCCTGGCGTCGGGTGGATGATCGCCCCTTCGGTGGCGGGCCGGGCATGGTGATGCAGGCCGGGCCGCTGGAGAAGGCGATCGTGGCCGCCAAGGCAGCACAGCGGGAGGCAGGGCTGGCGAGGAGCCGGGTCATCTACCTCTCGCCCCAGGGCGCGCCCCTGACCCATGAACGGGTGATGGCGCTGGCGGCTGGGGAAGAAGGCCTGATTTTGCTGTGCGGCCGCTACGAAGGGGTGGACGAGCGTCTGATCGAGCGCTGCGTCGATGAAGAAATTTCGATCGGAGATTTTGTACTTTCCGGTGGCGAGTTGCCGGCGATGGCGTTGATCGACGCCGTCGTCCGCCAGTTGCCGGGGGTGCTGGGCGATGCCGCTTCGGCGGTGGAAGATTCGTTCGTGACGGGCCTCCTGGACTGCCCGCACTACACGAGGCCCGAGGTGTATGAAGGACAAGGGGTGCCGGAGGTGTTGCTCTCCGGTGACCACAAGCGAATTCGTCGCTGGCGACTGAAGCAGTCGCTGGCGCGGACCCGGGAGCGCCGCCCGGATCTGTTGGCGCACCGTGCATTGAGCGCGGAAGAAACGCAACTCCTCACGGAGCTTTCCGGAGAGGAGCAATGCGGTGAGTAGACGTTTATAACTTGAAGGATCTCACATGAACCTGATTCAACAACTGGAACAAGAAGAAATCGCCCGCCTGGGCAAGACCATTCCCGCATTCGCCCCCGGCGACACCGTCGTCGTCCAGGTGAAAGTCAAGGAAGGCAACCGCGAGCGTCTGCAGGCCTACGAAGGCGTCGTCATCGGCAAGCGCAATCGCGGTCTCAACTCCGCCTTTACCGTGCGCAAGATTTCTTCCGGCGAAGGTGTCGAGCGTACTTTTCAGACCTATTCTCCGCTGGTCGCTTCCATCGAAGTGAAGCGCCGCGGCGATGTGCGTCGCGCCAAGCTCTACTTCCTGCGCGACCGCTCCGGCAAGTCTGCCCGCATCAAGGAGAAGCTGGAAGCCAAGAAGGCCGGCTAAGCTGCACTTGGCCGAAGAGAAAGGCGCCCGAGGGCGCCTTTTTTTTTGCCGACAACGATTTAACTCGAATAGACCGGTGGAATACCAAGGCGGCTTATCTTCCGCCGGTAGCCCCGGTAGGCCCTGCTGCCCAGATGAACGATGAAAACTCGGATCGGGTAGGGGCCTCGGGCGAGCGACCGCGCGGTGGTCGCGCCCTTGTCGCCCAAGGTGAAGCGCCGGGTTTCGAAGGCCAGTACATAGTCCCTTATTCCAGGGTCGCTTCTCAGCACTCGGCGCAAAATGAAGGCTTGGCGGACATGCTTGCCGTCGCGAGCGATCAATTGGACGACTTCCGCGAGGACTTCCGGCGCGAGATCGGCCGGCGCGAGTTCGGCGTCCCCTGGCAGCGTGGCGAGTTCTCGGCGGACTCCCTCTTCAAAGTCTGAGCGTTGCTGCCAGCGTTGCCGATAGGAACTGGCCCGATCCGGGTCTGATTCCCGAAAGAAGCGCCAGAGGATCTCGCAAGCGGCCAAAGTCGCGTCTGCGTCGGCAGCCATGACGGCTTCGAGGTCGTCGGCACCCGCTGGGTCTCCTGCCTCGATGCGCAGTCGGCCGCGCAGGAAGCGGGCGGACAGATGTCCAGGGTAATGGGCGAGCAGCAGTTCTGTATCCGCGAGGACGTCTGCCTGGGGATCGATTTCCTGCCGGAGCTGGATGCGCTCCCACTGCTCCTCCTGGGTGCAACACTCCGGCTCGCCAAGCACGGTAAGACGGGCGTGGCATTCTGCGAGTCGCTTGTGCCGGGTCTGCCAGCGCTCGAATACCGCCTCCCGCCACTGGCGATCCAGATCGGCCTCGATCATCGGCAAGGTGTCGCCTAGCCAGCGGGTCGCCGCACTGGTGCGGACCGGCGGGAGCACGGGCAGGGCGGCCTCCGACGTCAACGCAGCCAGGCGGTCGCGCAGGCAGGGATGGGTATCGTGGTGGTCGGTCGTCCTCTGCAAGGCTTGTTCCAAATAGGCTGGCGTAGTTTGCGCCGCACGGGCATCGCGCACCAGGCGAGCCCACAGGCGGCTGCGATCGGCAATGGGGTCGGGATGGTCTGTCACCTGCCGGTCGATTTCCGGCCAGAACCGATCGTGTTCCAAGCGGGCGGCAACATTGACCCGCATGAGCGCTTGGGCGGCCGCAGCGGGGCCGGCAACTTCCCCGGAAAAACGGTCGGCCGCGTATTCGTGCTCGCGGGCGAGAACGAAGGTGTAGGCGTTGAAATAAGGTGCATACCAGCGAAACAGGCGGGCGATGAGGCGCGAACCCCAGTCGTTCCACTGTTCCGAAAGGGCCTGAAGGCGAGCCCAGGCTGAGCGAAGTCGGTAGATGAATCCCCCAAGCCGCCCATGGCAACTGGCGAGATGGCCGTACTCGTGGGCGACTACGGCCAAGGCCTCAGGTTCGTCAAGGGCATGTAGCAGCGGAAGGCCAAGGATGAGGTAGTTCTGCTCCCAGCCGAAGATGCCCAAACGGGGATGCTGGACGATGGCGGCGTTCAATTCGTCGGTCAGCAGGACGACATGGACCCGGGGCCCGCCCACCTGGGCGCGCAGCTCGGCCAGTCGCTCGAACAGGACCGGTGCTTCGGCCTGGGCGAGCTCGCGGCCTGCTGGTCGCGGGAAGCGGGCAAAGAGGAGCGTGAAGGCAGCACGGACCATCGCCCACGCGGGTAGTGCCAGCAGGATCACAAGCTTGCCCAGCTTGGCAAATAAAATCAGCGCTTTGCCGCCGGACGCGATGACAGCCAGCGTAAGGGCGGCAATCCCAAGCAAGGCGAGGGCAGTCAGGCCAATGGCCAGACCGAGGATGAGGAATCCGAGCAAGGCGATGCCGACGACCGCTGCGAGGTAGCGAGACGGCGCGCTGCGGGCACTGTTTTCGAGGCGGGTGATGAGAGAGTCGTAGCGATCGAGGTCCATGGCATCCCCGCGACGAGAGAGGATGCCATTGTACTCGAATATGCCGTATGCGCTGCGGCTAGTGCTCTGATTCCAACGAGGGGCTCAGGCCGTGCGCGTCTTGTCCCGTTCGATCAGGGCGTAGGCGGAGTGATTGTGGATGGACTCGAAATTCTCCGACTCCACCACATAGGCTTCGATGCGGGGGTCGGCGTTGAGGCGGGCAGCAACGTCGCGGACCATGTCTTCGACAAATTTCGGGTTGTCGTAGGCCCGCTCGGTGACGTATTTCTCGTCGGGGCGCTTCAAGAGGCCGAATAGTTCGCAGGAAGCTTCGGCCTCGACCAACTGGACGATGTCCTCGATCCACACGAAATCGCTGGTTCGGGCGGTGACGGTGACGTGGGAACGCTGGTTGTGGGCGCCGTACTCGGAAATCTTCTTGGAACAGGGGCACAGGCTGGTGACGGGCACCACGACCTTGACGCTGGTCGAGATTTCGCCGTGGCGGATCTCGCCGATCAGGGAGACGTCGTAATCCATCAGGCTGGGCACTCCGGAAACCGGGGCCAGCTTGTTGATGAAGTAGGGAAAGTTCATCTCGATCTGGCCGGTCTGGGCTTCGAGCTTTTCCACCATTTCCCGCAGCATTGCCGGAAAGTTTTCCACCGAGATTTCCCGCTCGTGGCTATTGAGAATCTCGACGAAGCGGGACATGTGGGTGCCCTTGAAATTGTGGGGCAACCCGACGGTCATGTTGAACACGGCAATGGTGTGCTGAGTGCCGGCGGATTTGTCCTTGACCCGGACCGGGTGGCGGATGGCCTTGATGCCGACCTTGTCGATGGCAATCTGGCGGGTGTCTGCCGATCCCTGGACATCGGCCATGGGGGCAGGGGCGTGGGGAGCGTTCATGCGGTTCAGTTTCCTCTGGCCTGCCGCGCCGTAATGGCCCGGACGATGCCGTCCTTGTCGAGGCCGAGTTCGGCGAGAAGTTGGCCCTGTTCGCCGTGGTCGATGAAGCGGTCCGGGAGGCCCAAGCGCAAAAGCGGGGTGGAAATCCCCCGTTCGCTCAGGACCCGCGCCACTTCCGATCCGGCACCGCCGATAGCGGCATTTTCTTCGATGCTCACGAGGAGGGAATGGTTCCCCGCCAGTTCGGCGATCAGGTCGGCGTCCAGAGGTTTGACGAAGCGCATATTGACCACGGTGGCGTCGATCGCCTCGCCGGCGGCGAGCGCGGCGGGAACCAGGCTGCCGAAGGCGAGCAGGGCAACGGCCTGTCCCCGCCGGCGAATTTCCGCCTTGCCGATCGGCAGTGTGTCGAAGTTGCGGTCCGGAGGCGCTCCGGTCCCTCCGCCCCGCGGGTAACGCACCGCGCTGGGGCCTTCGTGGGCAAAGGCGGTCGACAGCATGCGGCGGCATTCCGCTTCGTCGGCGGGCGCCATGACGACCATATTGGGGATGCACGCCAAGTAGGAGTAGTCGAAGGTGCCGTGGTGGGTGGGGCCGTCGGCGCCCACCAGCCCGCCGCGGTCGATGGCGAAGACCACTGGCAGGTTCTGCAACGCCACGTCGTGGATGAGCTGGTCGTAGCCCCGCTGCAGGAAGGTCGAGTAGATCGCGAGCACCGGCTTCAAACCCTCGCAGGCGAGCCCGGCGGCGAAGGTCACCGCATGCTGCTCGGCGATGCCGACGTCGTAGTAACGATCCGGGAATTCCTGGGCGAAACGGACCAGTCCAGACCCTTCGCGCATGGCCGGGGTGACCCCCACCAAGCGGGAATCGGCGGCGGCCATGTCGCACAGCCAGTCTCCGAAGACCTGGGTATAGGTGAGCTTGCCGCCGCCCTTGCCGGCGGGAATGCCCTCTACCGGGCAGAACTTGGAAACGCCATGGTAGAGGATGGGGTCGGCCTCGGCGAGCTTGTACCCCTGGCCTTTCTTGGTGATCACATGGAGAAACTTGGGGCCCTTCATCTGCCGGAGGTTTTCCAGGGTGGGGACGAGGGCGCCCAAATCGTGGCCGTCGATGGGGCCGTAGTAATGGAAGCCGAATTCTTCGAACAGCGTCCCCGGGGTGATCATGCCCTTGACGTGCTCTTCGGCGCGGCGGGCGAGTTCCAGCAAGGGAGGCGCGAAGCCCAGCATGTGGCGGGCGCCTTGGCGGGCGGCATTGTAGGTGCGGCCGGACATCAGACGCGTCAGGATAGTGTTGAGCGCCCCGACCGGCGGCGAGATGGACATCTCATTGTCATTCAGGATGACCAGCATGTCGGCGTCGGCGACGCCGGCGTTGTTCAGGGCTTCGAAGGCCATGCCGGCGGACATGGCGCCGTCGCCGATGACTGCCACGGTCTTGCGCGTTTCGCCCTTGTGCTTGGCAGCCAGGGCCATGCCCAGGGCGGCCGAGATCGACGTGGATGAGTGGCCGACGCCGAAGGTGTCGTAAGGACTTTCGGAGCGTTTGGGAAAGCCGGAGACGCCCCCGGCCATTCGCAGCCGGTCCATGCCAGCCCGCCTGCCCGTGAGGACCTTGTGCGCGTAGCACTGATGGCCCACGTCCCAGACCAGGCGGTCTTCAGGGGTGTCGTAGACGGCGTGCAAGGCGATGGTGAGTTCCACCGTCCCCAGGTTGGAGGACAGATGGCCACCGGTCCGCGAGACCGATTCGATCAGGAAGCGGCGCAACTCATCGGCCAATTGCGGCAATTGGCGGCGTTCGAGGCAGCGCAGGGCGGCGGGATGGTCAATGGTGTCGAGAAGGGGAAAAGCGGACATGGTCAGAACTGCCGGTGGCAGATGAAGTCGGCCACTTCCCGCAACCGGGCTGCCCGTTCACCGCAGGGAGCGAGGGCGGCCATCGCGTCCTCGCGCAATTCGCGGGCATAGTCACGGGCGGCGTCGAGGCCCAGGAGGCTGACGTAGGTGGGTTTGTCGGCAGCCTCGTCCTTGCCTGCGGTTTTGCCGAGGGTGGCCGTGCTGGCGGTGCAATCGAGAATGTCGTCCACCACCTGGAAGAGGAGGCCGATGCGCTTGGCAAAACGGTCCAGACCGTCCCGCTCGGCAGGATTCAGAGCTTGGCCGCAAAGCGCGCCAAGGATCACGGCGGCGCGGATCAGCGCCCCCGTTTTCAAGGCGTGCATCAATTCAAGCTGGGGCTGGTCGAGGTCGTGGCCGACCGATTCCAGATCGATGGCCTGGCCACCCGCCATGCCCCGGGATCCCGAGGCGTGCGCGAGAAGAGCGATCATCTCCAATTGACGGGCGGGGTCGGTCAGTCCGTGTCGGGCAAGCAGTTCGAAGGCCAGCGTCTGCAGGCTGTCGCCAACCAGGAGCGCGGTGGCTTCGTCGTACTCCACATGGCAGGTCGGGCGGCCCCGGCGTAGGACGTCGTCGTCCATGCAGGGCAGGTCGTCGTGAACCAGGGAGTAGGCATGGATCAGCTCGACCGCACAGGCCACGACGGAGAGGGTCGCGGTTTCTGCGGCACTCACCTCGCCCGCGGCATGGACGAGGAGGGGACGGACCCGTTTGCCGCCCCCTAGGGTGGCGTAGCGCATGGCCCCGTGGAGCCGGGCCGGAATCCCCGAGGCGGCGGGAAGGCTGGCGGCGAGGCTGGCTTCGACGGACTCCTGGGTGGCGGCCATCCAGGCGGCGAAGGGCAGCCGGGTCAAGAGCCGCCTCCGGAAGGGTCGAAATCCCTCACCGCACCGTCCTCGACGATACGCAGTTGGGCTTCGGCGACATCCAGTTGGCCTTGGCAGTGTTTCATGAGTTCCATGCCCCGGCGGTACGCGGCGATGGACGCCTCAAGTTCGAGGCCGCCGGTTTCCATGCTCTGGACGATGGATTCGAGTTCAGCCAGTGCCGCCTCGAATTTCATGTCGGCGATGGGGGGTTGATCCATGGCGGAGCTTTGCGGGAAACCGCGAAAAATACCCCATGGAGGGGCTTTTGGTCAAATTTTGGGCGGGGTAAAATGACGGGCTTTTTAATCCGTTGGAGGCGTGGAATGACCGATTTGGGCCATTTGTCCCGGTTGGTCCCCGCAGTTTCCCAACTGCCGGTGGACTGGTATTTCGACGAG
>DAORDK010000146.1:0-7032 GCA_035345935.1 Rhodocyclaceae bacterium
CCGGCCCGGATTCCGCGTAGCACACCGGGCAGCGCAGGTTGCAGTGCTCGGTGATTTCCACCACCGTGAGGCAGGAATGCTGCATGTGGTCCGGACACAGTCCGCAATCGTAAGGACAGCCATGGCGCATGGCGGTGTTGAAGCGTTCCGGCATCTCGGGCGCCTTGACGTATACCTCCCGGCACAGGCGGTAGTAGTCGGCATCGTCGGCGATCAGCACCCGCTCGCTGCCGTGGGCCGGGCACCACTTGTCGAGAAAGACCTCGTCGCCCTTGATCACCACCTTGGCCTCTACCTGGCGCAGGCAGGTGGTGCACACCGAGGCGGTAGTATCGTAGAAGAGCCAGGGGCGATTCTTGCGGCTCACGGCAGGCTCCGGAACTGGCGCGCGGCACGAGGCGCATAGATGACGAGGCTCATGAGGCATACCCACTGGATTCCAGAGAATCCCAGAGGGTAGGCGAAGGGCACCGGCTTCAGGGCATCGATGGCCAGCCTCCAAGCCAGATAGGCACAGAGCATGGCCTTGAACAACAGGCCCGATTGGGGAGCAAGATCGGCTTGCAGCCGATGCAGGATCAGCCACAGCGCCCCGGCGAAGGCGATCTCGTAGAGCTGGGTGGGGTGACGGGGAATTCCGTCGCCAAAATCGACCCCCCAGGGCAGGTCGGTGGGCAGTCCGTAGGTGCCGTCCGCCAGGCCGGTGAGGAAGCACCCCACCCTGCCTATCATCAAGCCGAGGAGTATGGGATAAACGAAGGCGTCGCCGGTGGAACGGGTCACTCCCGAAACCGTTTTGGCGATCTCGACCCCGATCAGTCCGCCGAGCAAGCCGCCAACCATGGATTGGCCGCCTAGCCAGGCCGACAGCTGGTACCAGTGGGCCGGTAGCAGGTGCGGCACTTCGATCCAGAAGACCAGCTTGTTGCCTAGGGCGGCGCCGAAGATGCAGCCGGCGGCAACGGCAAATTCGCTACCGCTGACCACGCTGGGCGCTCCCGATCGAGAGCGGAGCAGTCGATAGTAGGCGAACCCCACCGTCAGCGCGATCGCCTCCAGTATTCCATGCACCGGTGCCGCCCAGGTTTCGGGAATCAAGACGGCTCCTCTTCCTTTTCTAGGGACCGGCCATCGGCAGGGGGCTCGCGCTTGCCGCACGAAGCCAGCGCGACCACCAGGAGGAAGCCGAGAAGGACCAAGACACCGCCAACGGCTACCGTCGGATCGCCGCGCCCGCTGGCGCTTATCCCGCACAAGCCGAGGAGTCCGCCGCCCAGAATCAGCAGGAGACCCACCAGGATGGCAAGCCACTTCAATGCCGCCACGGCGGCCCTCCGTCAGGATCTTCCGACGGAGCGATGGCTGCGGACGGACCCGCCTTGCGGCGAATGGCTTCCAGATCCGCTTCCAGTTTTGCCTTGGCCGCCTGGCGGTCGCGGCGCAGGCTACGCCAGGTGGGGATGGCGACGACCAGGCCGACAACCAGGACGGCAGCGGCGACGCCGAGAAAATCGCGGGCCATGGCGTCGTGATCCAGGGCGCTGGGGACCATGATCGCCCCGCAAATTCCTCCCGCCAGGATGGCACCAATGCCGACCAACAAGAACATGACCTTGGCCACGATCCAAAGGATCCTCCCCGCTTCGTTCATGACGCATTCTCCGAGTCAGCCGCCGGCGGCGCCGGGGCGAAGTAGCCGGCCGCCAGCACCAGCAAAGCGACGCCGATGAGGGACCCCGTCCACACCGCAGTCCCCGCATTGGCCAGATCGACGAACATCAGCTTCGCGCCCACCACCGCCAGCAGCGCAAAGCCGCCTTGCCAGAGTCGCCTTACGCCAACCCGGGTGGCGACGATCATGGCGCCGATGGCGAGCCCGGTCCACAACAGCGTCAGCAGCGCCTGTAGCAGGTTGGAGTGCCAGAGGGCAGGGCCAGTGAAGGCGACACCGCCCCAATGATGGGCGATGCGGGCGGCAAGGCAACTCACCCAGACGAAGGCCGCGCCCCCCACCCAGGCGGGTCGCGGCACGGGCATGCCGGCCAGAGGAGCTTCTTCGAGCATGCGCAGCCAGGCGAAGAGCACCCCCATGGACGCGATCTGGACCAGATCGAAGGGGTTGAGGATAGGCACATAGGGCAAGCCCGAGCCGCCGCCGGCATGGGCGAAATTGGCCCAGACGGACCAACCGGCCAGGAAAGCCGCCGGCAGCAAGGCACCGAATCCGAGATAGGCGAAATCGTGGCCGACGACGGGTGCCAGCTGGCGCCGACGACCCGCCATGGCAAACCCAAGTCCGACCAGGGGTCCCATGGCCAGTGCAAGGAGCTGCCACAGATCGACGCCCGGTGCGAGCCGCTTCCCGATCCAGGCCAGTTCCACCGTCACCGCGGCCATCAGCAGCCAGAACCCCCCCACATGGCGCAGGGTCGGCCACAGGGCAGCGTCATCCTCTTCCTGGCGAACCAAGATCCAGTAGTGCAAGCCTAGGGCCAGGGGCAGGACGACGACCATCAGGCCAGCCAGGACATGGCGGTCGCGATCGAGGGCATACGCCGCCGCCAGCCAAAGTGCGGGGACGAGAAGCAAGGACAGATGCCGCGCCGCCCGCCAGGACTGCATCCGACCGAGGATTTCCAGGGCGGCCAGGGTGCCGGCCACGTAGGCCAACAGCAGAGGCACGCCCAAGGATGGGGAGGTCAGGCGATCGAGTTCGAAGGCTGCGGCGAAGCACCACCAGGAAAACGCCCACACCAGGGCGACCGCCGCAATCCCTTCGCCAGATCGACGCAGCAGGCGGGCGCTGACGAACCCGGCCCCCGCCAGGAGCACGGCACCCAGGCAGACGTCGTTGATCACCGGCAATGTCGTGGCCATACGTTCCAGGCCGTAGCAGAAATAGGCACCGGCGGCAGCCTGCAACAGCGTGCCGGTGGCAACCGCGAGGCGTCGCCCATGGACGACCCCAAACCACAGCACGGCTACCCCCTCCAGCGCCCAAAAAGCCGCCGTCACCTGGACGCCGAAAGCGAGCGGCACGGCCAGGGTGGCGAAGGCGATGGCCAAACCCAGCTGACAGCGTTCGAGCAGCCGACTGTCTTCGTCACCCCGGCGGAATAGCAGGCTCCACAAAGCGCCATAGGCCAGGGCCGCGGCGAAGGCCACCCAGGCGAGTTCATAGCGGTCCGCCGACAATTGCGACTGCAAGGCGAATCCCACCAGCGGCGTCCCGAAGACCAGCGTGCCATCGCTCCAGCCTGCCCAGCCGGGCGCCCGGAAGAGGGTCATGAAGACCGGCGTCGCGGCGTAAAGCCCCCAGAAAAAGACCAGGAAACCCTGGCAGACGTCGTGATGCCCTGCGTGGTAATGATCGAGGGCCCAGGCTACGCCGACACCGAGGGTGAAGAGAAAACCGGTGACATTGAGGGGCCGCCAGGCCTTGAACCAGGAAACGCCGACGATGAAGGCGTTGAGCAGGGCGAAATAGCCGAAGAGCCCCATGGGGTCGCCGCTGCCCGTGGATGCCAGCACCGGCGCGGCGAAGGCGCCGGCCAGACCGAACACCGCCAGTACCACGCCATCCTGGGCGGCAGCGAGTAGGACGCAGGCAATTCCCAGGATTGCGAACAACGCGAACGATGGCGTCGGCCCCAGCAGGGAGTAGCGGGCCAGCATGAAGTAGACGATCAGATAGAGGATGGCGAAACCGCCACCCTGAATGGCGACGCCGAAGGCGAAGTGCCCCCCCTGGCGGACCTTGTGCCAGCCGAAGGCGATCATCGCGGTTCCCGCCACCGCCCCCAGCAGGAGGCGCAGGGGAACCGGCAGGAAGCCGTAGTCTGCCGCCAGGCGAAGCGCCGACGCGACGCCGAAGAAAAGCAGCACGACGCCGATCTTGGCGAGGGGATTGCCGGCCAGCAGCCGTTGCCAGAGGGAAGGTCCCGGCAGAACCGGCGCGTCGGAGGACGCCAACGCCGCTGCCGGTTCGGGAACCGACAAATCGATCCCCGGCAGAGTGGGAGTCTCGTCGATGAAGACTCCAGGTGCATTGGCCTCCGTCGGCATCTCGGGCACCGCATCCGGAGGCGCTGCCGCCGGATGCCGATTCCCCTCGGCGGGTACCTCATCCTTGCGGACCATCGCCAGTTCGCCCTGCAGGCGCTCGGTTTCCCGATGCAGCCAAGCCACCTGCTGCTCCAGCAACTGCAGCCGCTTCTCGGTGGCCACCGGGACATCTTTTTCCGCCGGGCGCCGCAGCACGCCGGCCAGCGCGCCGACCACCAGTCCGAGGACGGCACCGCCCACGGCGGTCTCTCCTCCGAAGGGTGCCCCGAGCAGAAGTCCGACGATCATTCCGATGAACCACATGGCGATCTCCTTTCCGCCCTCAACGACCATCCGGCCAGGGGTCGCCCGCTGCTGCGCCCTCCGCTGGCGCCTGTTTACCTCGGCGCAAGTTGGCGATCATCGCCCATGCAAGCAACAACCCCACCACAGCGCAACCCAGGGAGACCAGCAGAAAGGGAGCGATGTTGGCGCCGTTACCGGTGATCAACGCTTCCGGAACCAGAATGGCCAAGCAGGCTCCGCCGCCGAACAGCAATCCGAGTCCAACCACCAGCACCAGCACTTTCAGGACGGTCTCCAGGAATTTCACCTCGATCGCCTTAGCGCTGCTCGCCCCGCAATGCGACCACAGCGGCCTGGAGACGCGCCGGCGTAGCCTCTCCCGCCGGAATCGGCATCCCCGCCACCAGGGCGATGCGTGAGAACATCCCGCGGCGGAAAGGCCGTTTCATCGCACTCCCCTCGACCCGGGAAAAGAAACTCCCCCACAAACCCCGCAAGGCAAGAGGCACCACCGGCGCCTGGCAGCGCTCCAGGATGCGACTGACACCGGGACGGAATTCGTGGATTTCGCCGTCCGGGCTCACCCGTCCCTCCGGGAAGATTCCCACCACCTCCCCCGCCGCCAGAGCGCGAGCGGCCTCGTCGAGAGCGCGCTCCATCATTTCCGGATCTTCCTTGGCGGAGGCGATGGGGATTGCCCGCGATTCCCGGAAAACGAAGCTGAGAATCGGCTTGCGGAACACGTTGTGGTCCATGACGAAGCGGATCGGCCTCCGGCAGGCCGCAGCGATGACCAGGGCATCGACGAAGCTCACGTGATTGCAGACGATGAGGACGCCGCCGCTTTCCGGCACCTGTGCGTCCACACCCTTGCAGTCGAGGCGGTAGATCGAGTGAACCAGAATCCAGACGATGAAACGCAGCAGGAATTCCGGCACCAGGGAATAGATGTAGATCGCGACCACGGCATTGAACAGGGCGGTAGCCAGGAAGAGTTGGGGAATGCTGAGGCCCAGCTGGAACAGCACCATGGACACCAGGGCCGAGACCACCATGAACAGCGCGTTCAGAATGTTGTTGGCGGCAATGATCCGGGACTGGTGGCTCTTCTCGCTGCGAGTCTGGATCAGGGCGTAGAGGGGAACGATGTAGAAGCCGCCGAACAGCCCCAGCAACACCACGTCCGCCACAAGGCGCCAGTGGGCCGACTGGCCGAGAAACCCCGCCCAGGTCCAGACTCCGGCAGCGACCGGGGCGCTCGGCGTCGCAAAGTAGAGATCCACCCCAAACACGGTCAGTCCGATGGCACCAAAGGGGACCAGACCGATTTCCACCTTGTGACCCGATAGTTTTTCGCACAGCAGCGATCCCAGGCCAATCCCGAAGGAGAACACCGCGAGCAGCAGAATGAAGACGCTCTCGTCACCGTGGAGCACCTCCTTGGCGTAGGAGGGAAACTGGGCCAAAACGGTGGCGCCGTAGAACCAGAACCAGGAGATGCCCAGAAGAGAGAGCCAGACAGTCCGATTTCCGTGGGCGAAGCTCAGGTTGTTCCAGGTTTCCATGAGCGGATTCCAGTTGATCTTCAGCCCTGGGTCGGCAGCGGGCGAGAGCGGAATGCTGCGGCTGACCCAATAGCCCGCCACCGCGACCCCCAGCACCACGGCCGAAGTGAGGCCCGGTCCGAACGAAGATGTGGCCAGCCAGGCGCCGAGGATCTCCCCCACCAGGATGGCGACGAAGGTGCCCATCTCGATCATCCCGTTACCGCCGACCAGTTCTTCCGGTTTGAGGTGTTGCGGCAGGTAGGAATATTTCACCGGGCCGAAGAGGGTCGAGTGCACGCCCATGAGAAAGAGCGCCCCCACCAGAGGCCCCAGGCTGCTGGTGAGGAAGCCCCAGGCCGCCAGCAGCATGATGCCGATTTCGAAGACCTTGACTGCCCGGGCGACGGCGGATTTCTCGAACTTGTCGGCGATCTGGCCGCTGGTCGCGGAAAAAAGAAAGAAAGGCAGGATGAAAAGGCCGGGAAGAAGCGTCGCCAGAGTCTTGCCGTCGATGTCGGTCAGTTGCCCGGCCCGAAAAGTGACCAGGGTGATCAAGGCGGTCTTGAAAACGTTGTCGTTGAATGCGCCGAGAAACTGGGTGAAAAAGAAGGGCTGGAAGCGGCGCTCGCCCAGCAACTGGAATTGGCTGCTCATTTGGCGCCCCCTTGCTTCATGTCTGCCCTACCCTTGCGGCGGCGCACGACGGTGATCGAGGCGAGGCCGAACAACCCACCGTAGGCGGCCAGCGCGTAGGACGACGGCTCCCATTCCTCCGGCGGCGTTGCGGCATCCTTCAATTCCGACGGAAAAGGCCGCGGCGGAACCGGAACGACTTCCCACTCTTCCCTATCCTCCGGAACCCGGCTCATGTACTCGTCGAAGGACGCCACAGGCGCCTGGCCGAAGGCCCGGGACGAGGGAAACTGCGGGATGCGGACGAAGATCACCGCCTCGACGTCCTCCGCCAACCACTGCTCGAATCCCCCCTTGGCACCCCCTTGGGTGACGCGCGCCAACAAGTCGCGGCCGATGGCGTCGAAGGCGACGAAGGGGTAGAGGTCGGTCACCTCGGCGGAAAGGTAGTCGTAGGCTTTCTTGCCGCTTTCCAGGTCCCGGTCCTTGATCGCCATGTAAG
>DAORDK010000147.1:0-6925 GCA_035345935.1 Rhodocyclaceae bacterium
ACCTCCCCACCGTTTCCTACTGCTGACGCTTTTGCACACAAGTCAGCACACTACCACGCGATGGCCGGTAGGTTGAACCACTGCCGCTCCCCGTTCCTTGATTTTCATCAATCCCCCCGCAAACGGATTCAGAAGGTAAATCATGGCCTTATCAAGACTTTCGAACTACTTGGACTAGTTCTTAGGTAGTATTCCGCTCCCGGGGAAGGTGCCGCCTATTGGCAGGACGAGGCGGGCGCATTAGGATGGCCGGCCAAGAAAATGGTCCGCAAACGACGATGAGCGTAAGCACGATGGAGGGAGGAAAGGTTTGGCTGGTGGGGTCGGGGCCGGGAGATCCGGACTTGCTCACGGTCAAGGCCGCGCGCTTGATCGCCGGGGCGGATGCCCTGGTCTACGACCACCTGGTGGGCGAAGGCATCATCGACCTTGCCCGCCCGGACGCCCGGCGCATCTACGCCGGCAAGGAAGCGTCCAACCACACCCTGCCCCAGGACGCCATCAACGAGTTGCTGGTCCGTCTGGCCCGGGAAGGTCTCGCGGTCGTCCGGCTGAAGGGCGGCGACCCGTTCATCTTCGGTCGCGGCGGCGAGGAGCTTCAAACCCTGGTCGCTTCCGGGATTCCTTTCGAAGTCGTTCCCGGCGTCACGGCGGCGGCGGGGTGTGCCGCCTATTCCGGATTTCCGCTCACCCATAGGGATCATGCCCAGGCGCTGGTTTTCGTCACTGGCCACCTCAAGGACGGGACGGTCAATCTGGATTGGCCGGCCCTGGCCCGGCCGCGGCAGACCGTCGTTTTCTACATGGGCATCGGCGCCGCCCGGGAAATCTGCCGGCAAATGATCGTCCATGGCTTGCCGGATACCACTCCGGCCGCAGTGATCCGCTGCGGCACCTTGCCGAACCAGCAGACTCTGGTCGCCACCCTGGGGACCCTGGCCGATCGCATCGCCGAATCGCGCACCCGACCCCCGGCACTCATCGTGGTCGGCAGCGTGGTCGACCTCCATCGACAGCTGAGCTGGTTCGAGCGCCGGTGAAATTCGCTCCCTTCCTGCTGGTACTGGCCGCCAGCCCAGCTCTGGCCTATTCGGGCCCGGAACTGCTCGCCGATTGCCAAGCCGCCGAAAGCTTTTTCGCCGACAAGAAGAGCAGCGATCCCTACCAATCGGTCCGCGGCGCCCGCTGCCTGGCCTATGTGGCCGGTTTTGCCGATGGCTACGGAGTCGCCGACTTTCTCGCGGGCAAGGTGGGCGTCCAGTTGAACGCGTTGTGCCTGCCCACCGACGGCGATGTCCAGTACCGTCTCTTGCGGGCGGTCATCGCCCACCTCGAGAAGCAGCCGCCGGCTACCGACGCCGACCCCCGCACCCTGGTTGCCGGCGCCCTGTCCAAGGCCTTCCCCTGCCCTCAATGAGGCCGCATACGCGCCGGCCAAACTTGTGAGGGCGCACCGATTCAGCGATAATTCGCCCTCCTCGGCCGAGGTGGCGGAATCGGTAGACGCAGCGGATTCAAAATCCGCCGCCGCAAGGTGTAAGGGTTCGAGTCCCTTCCTCGGCACCAGAGGCTGCTCCTCCAGCGCTTGTTGATAGCGTCGGAGGAGTCGACGGCGAAACCCGGCCAGCTGACCCCAACCCTCCAAGATCATTCCATGGACTTCCTCGGGATCGACTCCAGTTTCCTGCTCGCCGTCGGCCAGATCATCATGATCGACATCCTGCTCGGCGGCGACAACGCGGTGGTCATCGCCCTGGCCTGCCGTCGCCTGCCCGAGGCGCAGCGCCGCCAAGCGATTTTCTGGGGAGTGGCGGGGGCCATCGGCGTGCGGATCGCGCTCATCTTCTTTGCCCTGCAGCTCCTCGCGCTGCCCTATCTCAAGCTGGTCGGCGCCGCGCTCCTGATCTGGATAGGCGTCAAGCTTCTGCTCCCTGAAGATGACGACGGTCACGCCAACCTGGCAGCCAGCGACAGTCTCCTTGGCGCCATCCGGACGGTCGTCCTCGCCGATGTCGTCATGAGCCTCGACAATGTGATTGCCGTTGCGGGGGCGGCCAAGGGCGACATCGCCCTGGTGGTCTTCGGCATCCTGATCAGCGTGCCCATCATCGTCTGGGGAAGCCGCTTCGTCCTGCGCCTGATGGACCGCTTCCCCGTGGTCATCACCCTCGGCGGCGCGCTCCTGGGTTGGATCGCTGGCGAGATGGCCATCACCGACCGTGTCATGCGCGAATCCTTCTTCGCCGACGCGGTACCGGGTGTCGTCAAGTATGCCGCTGCAGCCACCGGCGCCCTGCTCGTGGTCCTGGTCGGCAAGTGGCTCGCCAGCCGCCAGCTCGCCACCCGCGAACCGGTCGAAATCCCCCTCGACGCCGGCCCTTCGTCCGGCCACAAACCCTGACCGAGGTCCAGCCATGTACACTCTCCTGATTGCCGTCGACGGTTCCGAGGGCAGCCGTCGTGCCGTGGATCACGTCGTCCGCCTGGCCGCAGCGGGACTGCCCGTGGCGGTCCATGTCCTCAACGTCCAGATCCCGGTGGAATCCGGCCATGTCCGCATGTTCATCGAAGCGGAACGGATCGAGGGCTACTATCGCGAAGAAGGACTCGCCGCCCTAGATCCGGCCTGTGCCGTCCTGGCCGGGGCGGGGCTCGCCCCCAGCCGGCATCTCGCCGTCGGTCACGTCACCGAAACCATCCTCCACTACGCGGAAAAATTGCGCGCCGATCAGATCGTCCTCGGTTCGAACGGTGGCGCATCCCTGCGCCACCGGCTTCTGGGTTCAGTGGCCAGCGACGTCGCGGCCCGGGCTTCGGTTCCGGTCACCCTCGTCCGCTGATCCGCCCCGGTTCGACTGCCCTCTTCCCCGTAATAACCCTGATGCACCAGTTTTGTGCCGTCACGGAATTTTCGCGACGAAGTGATCTAAAATCGAGCCCAGACTGCACTTCAGTCAACCCTCCTGACCGCCATGGACAAAATTCTCTGGGATGATCGCTTCAGCGTCGGTGTCGCCGAGTTCGACGACCAACACCGGCGGCTGGCCGAACTCATCAACCAGTTGGGCGATTGCATCGGGCAATCCGCCGGAAGCGAGGCCGTGGCCGACGTTCTCAGCGCCCTCTCCGAGTACGCGAGCACCCATTTCGAAGCCGAGGAAGCCCTCCTGCAACGGCTGGGCTATCCCGAACTCAATGCCCAGTGGCAGGAGCATACGGAGTTCTGCGAAACCGTCGCCAACGCCTGTTACGACGCCAGTTGCGGTTCCGTGGATCTGCCCGCGCTGTCCGCCTATCTGATGCACTGGTGGGAAGACCACATCCTCCTGTTCGACATGCGCTACAAATCCTTCGTCGCCGGTCAGATCCCCCCATCCCCGAACAAAGCCTGAGCGGACGGGCCGCCCACCGTCCTCTGCTACAATGCGCCGCCGCCCGACCGGGCGAACGCAGCCGCCTGCCCTCATCGCTCCCTTCCTCCCCCATGTCCTTGACCGTCGAGGACTTCGATTTTCCTCTTCCCCCCGAACTGATCGCCCAGCATCCGGCGCCCGAGCGCACCGGCAGCCGCCTTCTGCACGTCGCCGGAGCGGGGCTCGCGGACCTGAGCTTCGCCGACTTGCCTGGGTTACTGCAGGCAGGCGATCTGCTGGTATTCAACGACACCCGGGTCATCAAGGCCCGCTTCAGCGGACGCAAGGCCAGCGGCGGCGCGGTGCAGATGCTGCTCGAACGCATAGCCGACCGCCGCCGGGGTTGGGCTCAGATTCGGGCCAGCAAGTCGCCGCGGCCGGGAGCGCAGCTTCGGCTGGAAGACGCCTTCGACGTGGTGGTCACCGGCCGCACCGGCGCCAATGACGAATTCTTCGCCATCGAACTCGTCGGCGACGGCGATCTCTGGCAACTGGCCGAAACCTACGGCCGCCTGCCCCTGCCGCCCTACATCACCCACGCCGCCGAGGCGGTGGACGAAGCCCGTTACCAGACGGTCTATGCCCGGGAGCCCGGCGCCGTCGCCGCCCCCACGGCCGGACTGCACTTCGACGACGACCTGTTCGCGCGCCTGCGCGAACTCGGGGTGGGCACCGCCTTTCTCACGCTGCACGTCGGCGCCGGCACTTTCCAGCCCGTGCGGGTCGAGCGCATCGCCGACCACCGCATGCACAGCGAACGCTTCGATATCCCCGCCGCCACCGCGCAAGCCATCGCGGCCACCCGGGCAGCCGGCGGCCGCGTGATCGCCGTCGGCACCACCAGTCTGCGCGCCCTGGAATCCGCCGCCCATGCCGATGGCGGCGTGCGCCCCGGGCCTGCGGAAACCCAGATCTTCATCACGCCGGGCTACCGCTTCCGCGTGGTGGACCGCCTCGTCACCAATTTCCACCTGCCGAAATCGACCCTGCTCATGCTGGTGTCGGCTTTCGCGGGTTACGACACCATCCGCGCCGCCTACGCCCACGCCGTCGCCCAGGGCTACCGCTTCTTCAGCTACGGCGACGCCATGCTCCTGGAGCGCAGCGATGCAGTTTGACCTCCTGACCACCGACGGCGCCGCGCGCCGCGGCCGCCTCACCCTCGCCCACGGCGCCGTGGAAACCCCGGTCTTCATGCCCGTCGGCACCTACGGGACAGTGAAGGCGATGACGCCCCAATCCCTCGCCGACATCGGCGCCCAGATCTGCCTGGGCAACACCTTCCACCTGTGGCTGCGGCCGGGACTGGAGGTGGTGCGCGCCCACGGCGGACTGCATCGCTTCATGAACTGGGACAAACCCATCCTCACCGATTCCGGGGGCTTCCAGGTCTTCTCCCTGGGCGCCCTGCGGAAGATCAGCGAAGAGGGGGTCAAATTCGCGTCGCCCATCGACGGCACCCGGCTCTTCCTGACGCCTGAGGAATCGATGCGCATCCAGCACGTCCTCAATTCCGACATCGTCATGATCTTCGACGAATGCACGCCGTATCCGGCCAGCCACGACGAAGCCGCCCAGTCCATGCGCCTCTCGCTGCGCTGGGCGAAGCGCTCCCGCGACGAACATGATCGCCAGGCCAACGGGAACGCCCTCTTCGGCATCGTCCAGGGCGGCATGTACGAGGACCTGCGCGACGAATCCCTGGCCGGACTGGACGCAACCGGCTTCGACGGCATGGCCATCGGCGGCCTCTCGGTGGGCGAACCCAAGGAGGACATGTCCCGCATCCTGGCCCACACCGCGCCCCGCCTGCCCACCCACAAGCCGCGCTACCTGATGGGCGTCGGCACCCCGGAAGATCTGGTCGAGGCGGTCGCCGCCGGCATCGACATGTTCGATTGCGTGATGCCCACCCGCAATGCGAGGAACGGCCACCTGTTCACCCGCTACGGCGACGTCAAGATCAAGAACGCCCGCTTCAAGACCGACACCGGGCCGCTGGACCCCTCCTGCACCTGCACCACCTGTACCCAATTCACCCGGGCCTACCTGCACCACCTGTTCCGCGCCGGGGAAATCCTCGGTTCCATGCTCAACACCATCCACAACCTGCACTACTACCAGACCCTGATGGCCGAGATGCGGGGGGTGATCGAGAGCGGCAATTTCGTCGACTGGGCAGCCACATTCCGCCGGGACCGGCAAAGCGGCATTTAGGGACCAGTGGTAGAATATTGAGTTTTGCATCAACCGCATCGAGGAACTTTTTCCATGATTAGCCTTGCCCACGCCCAGGCCGCGGCCCCCGCCGGCCCCGCCGGAGACTATACCGGCCTCATCATGATGGTGGCCATGTTCGCCATCGTCTGGCTGATGATGATCCGCCCCCAGATGAAGAAGGCCAAGGAGCACAAGACCATGGTCGAGGCCCTGCAGAAGGGCGACGAAATCGTCACCCAGGGCGGCCTCGCCGGCCGCATCACCAAGGTGGGCGAGAATTTCCTGCACGTCGATGTCTCCGAAGGCAAGGACGGCGCCGTCGAGGTCATCGTTCAGAAATCGGCGATAGCCAACCTGTTGCCCAAGGGCACCCTGAAAGGACTGTGAGGAGTGAGGAGAGAGGAGTGAGGGGTCCCCCCCTCCTCCCTGCTCCGCCTCCACCCCTCACTCCTCACTCCTCACCCCTCAAAGCACCATGAATCGCTACCCCCTCTGGAAATACATCATTGTCGCCGTCGCGCTGGTGCTGGGCTTCATCTACACCCTGCCCAACTTCTTCGGCGAATCCCCGGCGGTCCAGGTTTCCAGCGGCAAGGCGACCTTGAAGACCGACGACAAGACCCTGGCCCGGGCCGAGGAAACCCTCAAGGCCGCCGGGGTCGCCCACGACGGGATACAGCTGGACTTCAACGGGGTCAAAGCCCGCTTCAAGGACACCGACACCCAGTTGAAGGCCAAGGATGCCCTCGAGAAGGCCTTCAATCCCGACCCGACCGATCCCCAGTACGTCATCGCCCTCAATCTGCTCAGCGCGTCGCCGGCCTGGCTCACCAGCCTGCACGCGCTGCCCATGTACCTCGGCCTGGACCTGCGGGGCGGCGTCCATTTCCTGCTCCAGGTGGACATGAAGGGCGCGCTGACCAAGCGCCTCGACTCGGTCGGCGCCGATCTGCGCACCCTCATGCGGGACAAGAACCTCCGCCACTCCGGCATCAACCGGGAAGGCGAGCGCCTGGTGATCCGCTTCCGCGACGCCGAGACCCGGGACAAGGCCCGGATTGCCGTTTCCGACGCCCAGGCCGACCTGGCCCTGGCCGACCAGGGAGACGAGAGCGAACCGCGCCTGTTGGCCACCTTGAAGCCGGAGGCGATCAAGCGTCTGGGCGAATTCGCCCTCAAGCAGAACATCACCACCCTGCACAACCGGATCAACGAACTCGGCGTCGCCGAACCGGTCATCCAGCAGCAGGGCAGCGACCGCATCGTCGTCCAGTTGCCCGGCGTGCAGGACA
>DAORDK010000148.1:0-6840 GCA_035345935.1 Rhodocyclaceae bacterium
CCCCCCCCGAGAACGTGCTGATCTACGCCCCCTCCAACCGCCGGCACCTGATGCCGGAGTACTTCTCCGAAAATCTGGAAACCCACCGCGTCGGCGACGAAATCCATCCCGGCGAAACCACCGAGGAAAAGGTTTCCCTCTCGGAACGATTCGGTCTCTGGGTCTCGTTCTATCCCTGCGACCAAGACCACTACCTGGCCATCGTCGCCCACTGGCTGCGCACCTTCGGCGTTCCCGAAGCACGCATCGCCGCCGCCGAGCGCGAGGCCCTGAACTGGGCTCTGGGAAGGGGCTCGCGCAGCGGCCGCGTAGCCTGGCAGTTCGCCAAGGATTGGGCCGGCACCCACCGGACCCGCCGATGAGCAAGCCGGTCGAGGTCGCCGCCGCGGTCATCTTGCGCGATGGCGCCCGGGAGTTCCTGCTCGCCCAGCGCCCACCCGGCAAGGTTTATGACGGGTACTGGGAGTTTCCCGGCGGCAAGGTCGAGGCGGGGGAAACCGTCCGCCAGGCCCTGGTGCGCGAGTTGCGCGAGGAACTGGGGATCGGCGTCTCCGAAGCCATGCCTTGGTTGACCCGGGAGTTCACCTACCCCCACGCCACAGTGCGCATCCATTTCTGGCGGGTCATGGCCTGGGAGGGAGAAATCGGCGTCACGGCCCCCCTCGAGCACAGCGCGGTGGCCTGGCTAAGAATCGGCGCCCCGCCCCGGGTCACCCCCATCCTGCCCGCCAATGGCCCCATCCTCAAGGCCCTCGCCCTGCCCGTCGTGATGGGCATCACGCATTCCGCCGAAGGGGGCGAGGATGGCGAACTCACCCGGCTCGAAACCGCCGGCCGACGAGGCGTCGGGTTGATTCAGGTGCGCGAGAAGGATCTGCCGCCCGCCGAACGGGCCTGGTTCGCGCAGAGCGTCGTCGAAATGGCGAACGCGCAGAACATCCCTGTCGTGATCAACGAAGACGTCGACCTCGCGCATCGCCTGCGAGCCGGACTGCATCTGCCGGCGGCGGCCCTGGCCCGCACCGCCGAACGGCCGCCCTTCGCCTTGGTCGGCGCGTCCTGCCACGATGCCGGGGAGTTACGCCGTAGCATAGCCCTGGGCCTCGACTACGCGGTTCTCGGACCCGTCTTGCCTACGCCTACCCATCCCGGAAATCCGGGTCTGGGCTGGGAGCGGTTCGGCTCCCTGGTCGCGGGCTCCCCCATCCCCGTCTTCGCCTTAGGGGGATTGACCCTGGAGCACCTGTCGGAAGCGCAGGCCCGTGGCGGCCACGGAATCGCCCTCATGCGGGGGTGGTAGAGCAGCTCGGTTGCAGGACTGTCACCCGGAACAAGCGCCCGGAAAGGGGAACGGGACGATCAGTGATCTCGGGGCACTTCCGGCCGCGTATCCCCGTCCTCCGAATCGCCGCCCACCGCCGGGACTCGGTAGGCCTCTGCCGCCCAACAACCGAGGTCGATCAGCTTGCAGCGTTCGCTACAGAAAGGCCGCCAGGGGCTCTCCGCCCCCCAGACCACTGGCTCGCCGCACTGGGGGCAGCGGACTTTACGCGCTGTCACAGATTGCAGAAGGTCAGTTCGAACTCGACGTCGCGATCGCAAATCTTGGTCTTGAATTCGACGCTGGGGGGATTGGTGAAGCGGACGTTGAGTGCGTATTTGTTGGCGCTCACTTCAGGAACGGCAGTGTCCGTCGAGGGAACCGTGATGCGCACCATCTGGGCGGCGCTGCCGCCCAGGTTGAGCTGAAACTGACCGGCACTCGCGACGTAGTGTTTGGGACGCCCGCTCGACCGCAGCAGCCGTAGAACGATGACCAGCGCATCCCGCAGGGGAAGAAGAGGATTGGTCCAGGTGCCGATGGCATCCCGACGCTGGTCCGGAGAGCGGTGCAACCACCAGTGATAGGAAGGCAGGTCGAATTCGCAGACTCCGCCGGGAATCGCGGCGCGGCTCTTGATGCCCATGAGCCACTCGTTTTCCCGCAGGTACTGGCCGATCTTGCCGGTCATGGCGAGCAGTGCCGCTGACGATTGTTCGATCTCGTAGAGGGCGCCAGACAGGGCTTCTTCGGAAATATCGGGATTGTTGCGATAGGCGAGAAGAGTCTGGCGTTGACGTTCGAGCTCCTGGATGAGGTCCATCTTGAGGTCGGCGCGACCGGCCACTTCAAGAATCTCGAACAGGGTCACGAGCGCGACGTGGTGCTCCTGCAAGCCTTCCGACTGCGCAAAATAAAGGGTCTTGTCGAACAAGTCTTCCAAGCGCAGCAGAGTCCGTATGCGCTCGTTGAAGGGGTACTCGTAGGTGATCACGGGCTGGAGCCGTCCGACAAATTCGCTAAAATGCCTGGATTCTGAGCCATTTGCAGCAAAATCTCAACAGGTCGCTTGAAGTTTTGCGGCGGACATTTCCAGATATTTCAGATGCAGTTCGGCGACCTTCGGAACCAGATCCGACAATGCGCCATCGTTGAGCAGCACTTCGGACGCCACGGCAAGGCGCGCCTCCCGGCTTGCCTGGGCAGCCATCATCGCCCGCACCTCGGGTTCGGCCAGGCCATTGCGGGCACGCACCCGCGCGAGGCGGACCTCATCGTCGCAATCGACCACCAGAATGCGGTCGCAGAAATTCAGGTAGGCGCCGGTCTCGACCAGCAAGGGCACGGCGAGAATCGCGTAGATCGACCCCGCGGACCGGCAGCGTTCAGCAGCGCGAACCCGGATCAAGGGGTGGAGGATGGCTTCCAAGCGCTCTCTGGCCGGGGGATCGGAAAAAACCAGAAGCCGCATGGCGGCTCGGTCCAGACCGCCTTCGGGGCGTTGGAATCGGGAGCCGAAGGCGGCCACCACAGCGGGCATCGCCGCGCCATCCGAGCCCGTGAGTTCGTGGGCGATGGCGTCGGTATCGACCACCGCGACGCCGAGTTCGGCAAAACGCTCAGCCACAGCCGTTTTTCCACTGCCGATACCCCCCGTGAGCCCGACGATGAAGCCGCTCACTTGCAGGCCTGGGATTTCAGCGCGGGAAGTTCCGCCGCCACGGCCTCGAGAACCGCACCCTGGCTGGCGGCGGGGCCAAGGACCTCCAGGCTTTGCTGAGGTTCCTTGCCGGAACGGGGGCCCAGCCGGGCCGTCTTGACCCCCTGTGTCCGCAATTCGGCGAGCCGCTCCTGGGCACCCGCCTCGGCCGAAAACACCCCCAGGGAAATCGCCAGATGGTTCGGCCCCGGCTCCTGCATGATGAAGTAATCCGTCACGCCCAATCGTTTCAATTCGCCCGCCTTGCGATCTGCATCAGCCTTGGTCGCCAGAGGCGGAATGAAGACCCACCAGGTGCCCCCATCGGGGACCAGTTGCCGTCTGGTCTGACGGAAGGCGTCGAATCTGCCGGCCAGCAAAGCCGAAAGGCGATCCGCTTCGGCCGGAGTCATGCCGCTCCAGGCCAGGCAAGCCGTCGCCGATTCCACTTCGGTTTCGGCGGACTGCGCGGGCGGCGGGTTCGTCGCCGGCCCCGGGGAAGACGATGCAGCGCCTTGGGCTGCGGGCGCTTCTCCGCGAGCGACAACCTTGACGCGTTCCGGATACACCTGCTGTTCAACCCGCAGGGCGTCCGGATTGTCGGGGGGACCGAGAAAGCCCTCGGTGTGGGCAAAGAAGAGCAGATTGGCCAGAACGAGGAGGAAGACGAGGATTCTCATCGGCGAAGGAAGTTGGGAAGTGCTTTCCGACCGGGCGAAGTGCCCGAAAATCGGGAAGCCGATAACTTAACCGAAATGACGGCAGCGTCCAAGAATCAGACGGCGATTCCCGTCGAATGGCGCGACCCGGAGACCGCTACCCGATTTCGGCCTGCTTTCTTGGCCGCATAGAGCGCTTCATCGGCCGCGCGCAGGAGGTCGGCGGCGGCCCCCTCGGAGCCCGGAATCCCGGTCGCCACGCCGAAACTGCAGGTCACGAATCCCGCGACCCCCTCATCGTGGGGGATACGCAAGGATTCCACCGAAAGGCGCATGCGCTCGGCGACTGCGGCCGCTCCTTGTACATCGTCGCCGGGAAGCACCGCAGCGAACTCCTCCCCACCGTAACGGGCGACCATATCCTCGATTCGAAAGAGCGAATCGTGCAGGGCGCCCGCCACTGCCTCGAGGCATCGATCCCCCGCCTGGTGACCGTAATGGTCGTTGTACTGCTTGAAGCGATCGACGTCGCAGACGATCACGCCCAAGGGGGTCCGCTGACGGATGGCCCGCCGCCATTCCGAGGCCATGACGTCGTCGAATCGCCGCCGATTGGGAATGTGGGTCAAGCCATCGACATAGGACATTTCGGTCAGCAAGCGGTGCGCGTCGCGCAACGCCTCACGCATGGTGGTAATGCGCAGCATGGCCCTCACCTTGGCCAGGAGAACGATTTCCGAGATGGGCTTGGTGAGGTAATCGTCGCCGCCCGCCATGATGCCCCGCGCCAAGGCCTCGTCGTCGGTCGCCGAGGACAGGAAGACGATCGGCGTCCAAGCCAGAAGATCGGCACGCTCGCTCGACTTTTCCAGGGCACGGATGCGGCGCGCCACCTCAAGGCCGTCCAGGTCGGGCAGGGTCGTGTCGAGAAGCACCAGTGCGGGAGCCAGGGCCCGATAACAGCGCAGGGCCGCCTCTCCACCCCCCACAGCCTCCGGCTGAACGTCGTGGAGTTGCCCCAGGCACTCGCAAATGAGGGCCTGATTGGCTGCCGAGGGCTCGACCACCAACACCACAGGCTTGTTGTTCTGGCTCATGTCCCGTTCGTTCTTATCCCTGCTCCAGTGGATCATCTGACGCCTTCCGATGATCCCAAACGGCGGCGAGCAGGTAAAGTACCGCCTGTCTTGCCACCGCACCCTCACATCATGTCCGATCAGCTCGCCCTTGTCTGCCACCCGGCTGCTCCGGCCCCACCCGGAGTCGAGCTTAAGGCATCGGTTTGCGCCGACGGCCAAGACGGAATCAGCTGTCGCTTCCTGATGGCCGGCAATCTAGGCCATCTGATCATCCCTGCACCCCGGCCATCCGCTCCCGCGGACGACCTCTGGCAACATACCTGCTTCGAGCTGTTTGCCAAAAGCATTGACGGCGTAGCCTACCGGGAGTTCAACTTTTCCCCAGACGGCCGCTGGGCAGCCTACGCCTTCGGAAGCTACCGCGAGCGATCGACCGACGGGCCATCCGTATCTCTCGCCCCTCCCACCTGCCAAATCTTCGGCGACTGCCTGGAGCTGACGGCAGTCGTGCCCGGCGCCTGGCTTCCCTCGCGCACTCCCCTCCGCCTCGGTCTCACCGCCGTCCTTGAAGCCCGGGACGGCCGTCTCTCGTACTGGGCGCTGACCCATCCCGGGCCGCGGCCCGACTTCCACGACCCCCGGGGTTTCATCCTCGCTTATCCCGAATTCGCCAGAAGCTCTCCATGACCCCCCGCCTCGCTTTCGGCCTTGACCGCATCCTTGCCGACTCCGATCTGCGCCGTCCGCTGCGTGGGCGGCGCGTCGCTCTCCTTGCCCATCCCGCCTCGGTCACCGCCGACCTCACCCATGCCCTCGACGCCCTGGCGGCCCTGCCCGACTTGCGCCTCAGCGCCGCCTTCGGCCCCCAGCATGGCCTGCGCGGCGACAAACAGGACAACATGGTGGAATCGGCGGATTACCTCGATCCGCTGCTGGGCATCCCGGTTTTCAGCCTCTACGGGGAGGTTCGTCGGCCGACGCCGGCGATGATGGACAGCTTCGACGTCGTTCTGGTCGATCTGCAGGACTTGGGCTGCCGCATCTACACCTTCATCACCACCTTGCTGTACATCCTTGAGGAAGCCGCAGCCCGCGGCAAGACGGTCTGGGTTCTTGATCGCCCCAACCCCGCAGGGCGCCCCGTCGAGGGCCTAAGCCTGCGCCCGGGCTGGGAGAGCTTCGTGGGCGCCGGACCCTTGCCCATGCGTCACGGGCTCACCCTGGGCGAGCTGGGTCGCTGGTTCATCGCCCGCGGCAGGCTCGATCTCGACTACCGCGTCGTCCCGATGCTCGGCTGGGAGCCTCAAGCGGCACCGGGCTGGGGCTGGCCCCTGGGGGAGCGGACCTGGATCAACCCCAGCCCCAATGCCGCCAATCTCTTCATGGCCCGTGCCTACGCCGGAACGGTGATGCTGGAAGGAACCACGCTTTCCGAGGGTCGCGGTACCACTCGCCCCTTGGAACTCTTCGGAGCTCCGGACGTGGATGCCCGGGCGCTGGCCTGCGAGATGTCACGCCTCGCACCGGACTGGCTGGCGGGTTGCCGCCTGAGGGAGTGCTGGTTCGAGCCCACTTTTCATAAGCATGCCGGCAAGCTCTGCAACGGGCTGCAGATCCACGTCGAGGACCGTGCCTACGACCATGCCGCTTTTCGGCCTTGGCGCCTGCAGGCACTGGCTTTCAAGGCCCTACGGCGCCTGCGGCCCGACTACCCCCTGTGGCGCGACTTCCCCTACGAGTACGAGCGCGATCGCCTGGCCATCGATCTCATCAACGGATCCCCCATCCTCCGCAACTGGGTGGACGACCCCGCCGCCGAACCCGGCGACCTCGATCGCCTGGCTTCAACCGACGAAAAGGCTTGGATCGGCGAGCGCCACCCCTTCCTCCTCTACCCCTCATGAAAATCATGAGACCACTTCCCAGGTTTCATTGACGCGGATCAAGACGGGAGAGGGCATCCTAGCAACCGTGTCGGGGCATTCGTCCCGGTGCAACAAGTCCTGGAGCCGCCGGCTCCGGTGTTCAAACCCAACAGGAGACTCATCATGGTCTGGCAAACTCCCGCAGCTTGCGACATGC
>DAORDK010000149.1:0-6798 GCA_035345935.1 Rhodocyclaceae bacterium
TGTGCTTCAGATGGCGGCGCCAGAGGACTTCGGCGATTTCCGCCATGCCCATGGGGGCGCCGGGGTGACCGGAATTGGCCTTCTGGACGGCGTCCATGGCGAGGGCGCGGATGGCGCCAGTGACAGGGGTGAAAACAGGGGGCTTGACCGTGGTTGCGCTCATGAGACTCTATCCGTTTGGCGTAATTTCTCGCCCGGAGAAAAGACGAAATTATCCGGCAAACCGGGCGCTTTGGGTAGGGCGATCGTTACCGAAAGGTGGGGAAAACGGGGCGGCCGGGCGCGAATCGACTCGGCGCGCACCATTTCGACAAGAAATGCCGTCAGGCGAGTTTCTTCTTCTCCATCAACTTCCAGATCAAGGGCGTCAGGATCAATTGCATCGCAATGTCCAGCTTGTCTCCGGGAACGACGAGGGTGTTCGCGCGGGACATGAAGGAGTCCTTGATCATCGCCAGGAGGTAGGGAAAATCCACGCCGCGCGGATTGCGGAAGCGGATGACCACCATGGACTCGCCGGCGTTCGGGATATCCCGGGCGATGAAGGGATTGGACGTATCCACCACCGGTACGCGCTGGAAATTGATATGGGTATGCTCGAATTGGGGCACGATGTAATGGACGTAGTCGGGCATGCGCGACAGGATGACGTCGGTGACCGCCTCGCGCGAATAGCCCCGCAGATTGGTGTCCCGGTTGATCTTCTGGATCCATTCCAGGTTGATCACCGGGACGACGCCGATCATCAGGTCGGTGTAGTGAGCGACATTGACGTCACCGGTATGCACGGCCCCATGGAGACCCTCGTAGAAGAGCATGTCGGTCCCGGCGGGGAGATCGCTCCAGGGGGTGAAGGTTCCCGGCGGAGAGCCGAGTCGGGCGCTTTCGCCCTCGCTATGGACGTAGTAGCGCCGTTTGCCGCTCCCGCATTCTCCATAGGTCCGGAAGAGATTCTCCAGTTCCTTGAGCAGGTTGGCTTCGGGTCCGAAGTGGGAGAGGCGGGATTCGCCGAGAATTGCGCGTTCGGTATTGATGCGCACGAACTCTTCCCGTTCGTAACGGTGGAAACTGTCGCCTTCGACTATGGCCGCCTTGACTCCCTCGCGGCGGAAGATGTTTTCGAACACATTCTTGACCGTGCTGGTCCCGGCTCCCGAGGAGCCCGTCACGGCGATGACCGGATGCTTGATGGACACGATGCTTCTCCCTGATATGACGCGAATTCAGGCCGCAATGGGCAGGTTTTCATGGTGGTAGCGGGCGATGCGTTCGACCTCGGATCGCGAACCCAGGATGACGGCGATCCGCTGGTGCAACGCCTCCGGCCGAGCATCCAGGATGCGTTCCATGCCCGTGGTGGCTGCGCCGCCGGCCTGTTCGACGATCATGGCCATGGGATTGGCCTCGTAGAGCAGTCGAAGACGCCCCGGTCTGCCCGGATCCCTGAGGTCCTGCGGATAGAGAAAGACTCCGCCCCGATTGAGGATGCGATGGACTTCGGCCACCAGGGAGGCGATCCAGCGCATGTTGAAGTCCTTGTCCCGCGGGCCGCTTCGGCCGGCACGGCATTCTGCCACGTAGCGCTGGACCGGCGGATGCCAGAAGCGCTCGTTGGACATATTGATGGCGAATTCGGATGTTTCCTCCGGAATCCGCAACGTCGAGTGGGTGAGAATGAACTCTCCAATGGCCCGGTCCAGAGTGAAGCCGTGGACGCCATTGCCGGTCGTCAGCACCAGCATGGTGTTCGGCCCGTAGATGGCATAGCCGGCACAGATTTGTTGGGTGCCCGGCTGGAGGAAATCTTCCGGGGCGGGGTCTCGGTCGGGGTCGGGGTGCTTGAGGATGGAAAATATGGTCCCGACGGTCATCGCAATGTCGGTGTTCGAAGAGCCGTCCAGAGGGTCGAAGACCAGCAGGTAGCGGCCCCGCCGGTGGGTGGGCAGGATGTGCTCCATCTCCTCGGAAGCCATGGCCGCCAGGTGGCCGCGCCAGGCGTTCGCTCTGATCATGGCGCCGTTGGCGATGAGATCGAGCTTCTTCTGTTCTTCGCCCTGGATGTTTCCGCTGCCGGCGGAACCCAGTATGTCGGCGAGCGCACCGTTGGCGACAATGCCGGAAATGGCTTTGCAGGCCGTGGCGATGTCGCTCAGCAGACCGGTGAAATCGCCACTGGCGCCCGGGTGACGCGTTTGCTCTTCGCTGATGAATTGGCTCAAGGTCGGACGGTGGGGCATCGCATTCTCCTTTAGCGGCACAGGCGTTGCCGCCAGCCGGGGTAGAAGCTGTCGGCATCGGCGGGGAAGGATTCGAAGGCGCGGGCGAGTTCCCGGTGGGCAGAGGCGTACTCGAGTACGTCGCTGCCGCTCTTCCAGGCCTCGTAGGCCTGGAAGAGGGAGGTGGCGCCGGCCACGGGGCCGTCCAGATGTCCGAAGGAGCCTCCGCCACAGGTGTTGATCACATTGGCATGGCCCAGGTTCTTGAAGAAGCCGGGCAGGCGTACGGCGTTCATGCCGCCGGAGATGATGGGCGTATTGCCCTTCATTCCGCGCCATTCCTGCCGAAAATAGGGGCCGTCGGCAACTTCGCGCTCCATCATGTAGGCGATGGCGCGGTCCGAGGCTTCGCCCTCCATCTTGCCGTAGCCCATGGTGCCGGTGTGCATGCCGGAGGCGCCTTGCAGCCGGCTCATCTTGCAGTGCACGAAACCGGAGTAGCCGCGCTTGGACTGGGGGCTGGTGACGGCGCCGTGGCCCGCCCGATGGTAATGCAGGAACTGGCGCGGGAAATAACGGCGGGCGAGGGTGACGGCGGTGGGGCCCCCCACGTAGCCATCGACCAGGAAGGCGACGCGGTTGGCGTTTTCGCCGAAGGTCTCAAGGATGTACTCGCCTCGGGCGATCATCTCGAAGGGGTCGTCGGCGGTGATGTTGGCGGAAAAAATCTTGGGTTTGCCCGTGCTGTCCTGCGCTCGCCGCAGGGCATCGGCCACCAGGGGAATGGTTTCCTTCAGGGGAGCGAAAACCTGGTTGCCCTGGGGCTCATCGTTCTTGATGAACTCCCCGCCAAGCCAAAATTGGTAACAGGCGTCGGCGAAGGGCTGTGGGCGCAGGCCCAGCTTGGGTTTGATGATGGTGCCCACTACCAGGCCGCCGTCGACCAGGGGGCGGCCAAGAAGGCGCCAGAGGTCCACGATGTTCATGGCCGGGCCGTCGAAAAGTGCTAGCAGAGCCGGTGGCACCCAGAAGTCTTGCATCTTGCCGTATTCCACGTCGCCCATGCCCTGATTGTTGCCTATGGTCAGGGTGAGGAAGGAGACGATCATCGCCCGGCCGTCAATGATGTTGCGGTCGAACAGCTCGTTCGGGAAAGCGATCTTCATCAGCCAATCCCCTTCGGGGAGTGGGGAGAGGTGATAGACCAGGGCATCCACCGAGCGGGTGAAATCGTCCGTGGTGCACACCTCGACGTTGGTGCCTGTGGAGGATTCAGCCGCGAAATGGGCGGCGGTCGCCAGTGGCTCGTAACCGGTTTTCGGGTTGAAGTGGTACGCACACAGGACATGGCGGCCGTCGGCGATGAGCTGTTCTTCCTGCAAGTCGAGATTGACGTAGCGGTTGCTCTGATCCATGGAGCTTCTCCTCACACAAAATAAAATCCTGATGGGTGCCATCCTAGAAAGGGATAGCCATAAATAACAGTCAGTAGTTTTTATATTTTGTATAAATAAAAGCTTATTATTTGGCTGTGAGAAACCCAACCTTTCGCCAGCTTCGTGTCTTTGAGGCGGTGGCGCGCCACCTTTCCTTTTCTCGGGCAGCAGAAGAGCTTTTCCTGACCCAGCCGGCCGTATCCATGCAAGTCAAACAGCTGGAAGCTAGCGTCGGTCTGCCCCTGGTGGCCCAGTCAGGAAAACGGGTCCAGCTGACCGAAGCGGGCGTGCTCATGGCCCAGGTCGCCCGCCGTATCGCTGGCGAATTGAGGCTCGCCGGCGACGCCGTCGCCGCCCTGCAGGGATTGGCGACCGGGAGTCTGGCCATCGCCGTGGTATCGACGGCGATCTATTTCGCTCCCCATTTTCTGGCGAGTTTCAGCACCCGCCACCCCGGCATCCAGGTTCGCCTGCTGGAGGCCAATCGCGAGCAGGTGTTGAAACTGCTCTTCGAAAATGAAGTGCAACTGGCCATCATGGGGCAACCGCCCGACGGGAGCGGTCTTGACGCCGAGTATTTCGCCGATCACCCCCTCGGGGTCGTCGCCGCACCGGACCATCCGCTGGTTTCTCGCCCAGGTCTGCAGGCTGCCGATCTGGCCGGAGAGGTGTTCGTCTTGCGGGAGAGCGGTTCCGGAACCCGGCGAACCATGGAGCGATATTTCACCGATCACGGGGTCGCTCTGCGGGCCGGCATGGAACTAGCAAGCAACGAAACCATCAAGCAAGCGGTGATGGCCGGCCTGGGTCTGGGCTTTCTATCGCTTCATACCATCGGGCTGGAGTTGGCGAGCAATCGACTCCGGGTTCTCGACGTGGCGGGCTTGCCAGTCCGCCGCCGCTGGAACCTCTGCGCACGCCAGGACCGCTTGCTCTCTCCAGCGGCCCTGGCCTTTCGCCAGTTCGTACTACAAGATGGCCAGGAATTGCTCCTGGAAGGTGTGCTGGGCCCGCGCCCGTGACCGTCAAATGGCCCACCAGCTGAGCAGAATGCTCAGCAGGGCGGCGCAGACGATCATCAGCCCGATCCAGGCGCATACACCCGCGAAAGTCACCATGTTCGCGATGTAGTGGCACTTGAGGGCATCATCGACCTTGAGCAGTGGCCGTACGCCATGGCGAATCAAGGCAGCCGACCCCAACCAAGCCAGCGCGACGATGACTCCATTGAATGCCAGGCTGGGCACGAACAGGGCCAGAGCGGATAGCCACAGGGGAACCGGTGCGATGGCAGCGAGCGCATAGGCGTTTTCGTAGCCCGGGTCGTGGTCCTGCGCCATGGCCATGCGCTGTATCAGCATGGCCATGAAGGAAACCATGGCGATCTGGACGAAAAAGAGAACGAAACCGGTCGCCATGAGCTGCGCAGTGCTAAGGGCGGGAACCGAGAGTGGGAAAACGGCCCCGGGATTGACGGTTTCGGCATAGATGTACATGGCCGGCGGCAGGACCGACATCGGAAGGACAAGGGTGGTCCTCAGCTTCCTGACCGTCGGGTGATCGCGGGCGATGTCGCGCCAGCCCTCGGTTTCGGAAACGAGCATGGCGGGAAAGTGTGCGAACGACATGGTGGCCTCCAGAGTTTCCGCCGGAAGCGCGCCGACGCCCCATCGGCGTCGGCGAGGGCGGGCTGAACGTTAGAGCCTGGGAGTCGCTGCCGGTTCCTGTCTAGGGACGGACGGTTTCGGGGGCGGAATCGGCGGTTCGCTTGCGCGCAGGGGCCAGATCGGGATCGAGAAGATGCTCTATCCGGCTGAAGATTTCGAATCGGGAAAAGGGTTTCTTCATGAAATCGTCGGCGCCGATGCGATCGGCGTAGAACTGTTCCGTCGCCTGCTCATTGCCGCTCATCATAATCACCGGAATGTCCCGGGTCAGCGGGTCGCGCCGCAGGGTGCGCAAGACGGCGAAGCCGCTCATGCCGGGTAGGACGATGTCGAGGAAGACCAGTTCCGGACGATCGCGGCGGGCGATTTCCAGCGCTGTCTCGCCATTGAGCGCTTCGTGGGTGACGAACCCAACCGAACGAAGATTCTTGCGCAAGACCGCCACGACCGTTGGCGAGTCGTCGACGATCAGCGCCCGGGTCCCCTTGCGGGCGTTCACGCGCTGACGCGACCGCCGCTCCGAATTCGTTGTGGCGGCAGGCTCTGGCGCCACAGGCGGGCACGGCGGAACCGCCTGCTCGACGGGTTCCGGTGTCTTTGCTTCCGCAGCCCTGGCAAAAGCTGCACGAATCTGATTCAAGATGCCCATGGCTGTTCTCCGTGGGGTTCTACGGCCCCATTGCGGTTGGGCGGCTGACCGCCCAGGTATTAGGTTGCAGCGCCGTGGTAGGCGGTCACCCGTTCGACTTCTTGCTTCGATCCCAGAATGACGGGAACTCTTTGATGCAGCTTCTCCGGCTTGAGTTCCAGGATACGCTGTTTACCCGTCGTGGCCGCCCCGCCGGCCTGCTCGACCAGGAATGCCATGGGGTTGGCTTCGTACATCAGTCGCAGCTTTCCTCCCTTGTCTCGGGTCTTGGCGTCGATGGGGTACAGGAAAATGCCCCCCCGGGTCATGATGCGGTGGACGTCGGCGACCATGGAGGCTACCCAGCGCATGTTGAAATCCTTGCCGCGAGGGCCTTCCTTACCCAGGACGAGTTCATCGATATAGCGCTGGACAGGGACTTCCCAGTGACGCCGGTTCGACATGTTGATGGCGAACTCCTTGGTCTCTGCAGGAATACGCGCGTTTTCCTGGGTCAGCACGAAGGCCCCAACCTCGCGGTCGAGGGTGAAGACGACCACGCCATCACCGACGGTCAGCACCAGAAGAGTCGTCGGACCATAGACCGTGTAGCCTGCGGCGACCTGTTCGGTGCCCGGTTGCAGAAAGGCCTGTTCGGCGCCCTGGGGCGTGGAGAGATCGGCGCCCTCCGGACATTTCAGGACCGAGAAAATCGTTCCCACCGAAACGTTTACGTCGATATTGGAGGATCCGTCCAGGGGATCGAAGAGCAGGAGATACTCGCCTTGCGGGTAGCGATGGGGAATCGTGTGCGGTAGGTCCATTTCCTCGGAAGCCATGGCCGCCAGATG
>DAORDK010000150.1:0-6515 GCA_035345935.1 Rhodocyclaceae bacterium
ACATCCAGAGCCGCTACGCCCTCGATGCCCATCTCTTCTCGCCCCGGGCCGACTTTCTGCTCAAGGTGCGGGGCCTGTCGATGATCGACGCCGGCATCCTGGATGGCGACCTGCTCGCCGTCCACCGCACCCGGGAAGCCCGGGACGGCCAGATCGTCGTCGCCCGGGTGGCCGACGACGTCACCGTCAAGCGCCTGAAGCGCCGCAACGGCTTCGTCGAACTGATCGCCGAAAATCCGGATTTCGAGCCCATCGTCGTGGACCCCGGCCGGGTCGATTTCGCCATCGAGGGCATTGCCGTCGGGCTCATCCGCGGCAATCTCATCAGTCTGTCATGAACCCGGTCCCCCAAGCCGCCACGGCGGGGCTGGGGGCCGTCCTCGAACGGGGCGACGTCTGGCGGGGCGACGCCCTGGCCCGCCTGGAACAGCCCGGCATCGCCACCGGCCATCCCGGCCTCGACGCCGAACTGCCCGGCGGCGGTTGGCCCCGGGGCAGCCTGACCGAACTGCTCTGCGACTTTCCCGGCGGTGGCGAAATCACCCTGTTGCTGCCGGCACTGGCCTCCCTGTCCGCCGCCGGCGGCTGGATCGCCCTGGTGGAACCGCCCTGGCAGCCCTACGCTCCGGCCTGGGCCGCTGCCGGGGTCGCCCTGGAGCGGCTCGTCGTCGTGCGGGCCGGCCGGGAGGCGGCCTGGTGCTGCGAGCAACTGCTCCTGTGCGGCGGCTTTGCCGGCGTTCTCGCCTGGACCGGCCGGGACCCCGATCCCCGGACGCTGCGCCGCCTCCAGGTGGCGGCCCAGGGGCGCCCCGCCTTCGCCGTCCTGTGGCGTGGTGCCGCCGCAGCGGCGGCGCCTTCGCCGGCACCCTTGCGTCTGATCCTGGCGCCTTCGCCGGCCGGCCTTTCGGTGCGCCTCCTCAAGCGCCGCGGCCGCGCGGCCGGCCGCTGCCTGACCCTGGATCTGCCCCGCCCGGAAAGGCGGTCCCGTGCTCTGGCTCGCCCTCCATTTCCCCCGGCTGCCCCTCGAAGCCCTGGCCCTCGGGTCGTCGCCTAGCGCCGTTGCCGTCCGCGGCCGCATCCTGGGGGTAGACCCGGCCGCCCAGGCGGCCGGAGTCCGGCCCGGCCAGCGCTTGTCCACCGCCCTTGGACTGGCCCCCGGCCTTGCCGTCCGGGAACGGGAGGAAGACCGCGAGGGAACAGCCCTGGAAGCCCTGGCCTGCTGGGCCGGCCGCTTCACGCCCCAGGTCAGTCTGGCACCGCCGGCGACTTTGTTGCTGGAAGTCGGCGGCTGCCTGCGCCTGTTCGGCGGCCTGGAGCCCCTGGCCGCCACCGCCCTCGCCGGCAGTCGGGAGCAGGGCTATGCGGTCGCCTGGGCGGCGGCGCCGACTCCCCTGGGCGCCAGCTGGCTGGCCTGGGGGGGCCTGGACGCCGCGCGGGCCGATCCGGAATCCTGCCGGGCCGCCCTGGCCGCCTTGCCCGTTTCCGTTCCCGCCTGGCCGGCGGAAGTGCGGGAGCGGCTCGCCGCCTACGGGATCGCTACCCTGGGCGATTTGCGCCGCCTCCCCGGGGCCGGCCTGCGCCGCCGCATCGGCAGTGCCCCGGTGGACGAAATCCTGCGGGCCTGGGGCGAAGTGCCCGATCCCCGCCCGGCCTTCGTCTTCCCCGAACACTTCGCCCGCCGTCTGGAACTGCCGGCCCGGGTCGAGCGGGCCGAAGCCCTGGCCTTTGCCGCCCGCCGCCTCTTCGCCGCCCTGGCCGGCTGGCTGGAAAGCCGCCAGCGGCTCCTGCGCAGTTGCCGGCTCGGCCTTTTCCACGATCACGGGGGAGCGACTTCCCTCGCCCTGCGCCTCGCCGAACCCAGTGCTGACGAGGGCCGCCTCGACCGCCTCCTGCGGGAGCGCCTTGCCCGCCTGGAACTGGCGGCGCCGGTGGAAGCCCTGGCGCTGGAAGCCGACGACTGGATTTCCCGTCCCGGTGTCAGCGGCGATCTCTTTGCCCGGCCGCCGGCCGGGGAGGGGGTTTTCGCCTGCCTGGAACGGCTCCAGGGGCGTCTGGGAGACACGGCGGTGCGCAGCCTGGGCCTCAATCCCGATTACCGTCCCGAGTGTGCCGGCCGGGAGCTGCCGCCCGGGACGCGGTCCGCGCCGGTCGAAGGGCTGGCGGGCGCGCGGCCCCTGTGGCTACTGCCGCGCCCCCTGTCCCTGGAGGAGGGAGAGGGCCGTCCCCGCTGGCACGGGCCGCTCATCCTCCTCGGGCAGCCGGAGCGGCTGGAAAGCGGCTGGTGGGATGCCGGCGAGGCCGGCGCCATGGGGGACACCCGCCGCGACTACTTCGTCGCCCGCAACCCCCGCGGACAATGGCTCTGGGTGTTCCGCGACGGGGCCGGGTGGTCCCTGCAGGGGATTTTCGGATAGCAGCCGGTCGGGTCAGAGCTTGCCGGCAACCTGTTTGGCGGCCTTGGTCGCCACCTCGCCCGCGCCGGGCCCCTTGGACCAGGCCTGGATTTGCAGCGCCGCGCTGCCCTTGAAGAACTGCAGGGTGGCGACCTGGGCATTGCCTTGCAGGGTCTTCACGTCGAGGACGGCATTGTCGCCCAGGCCGGCGGGGGCGCTGATCTTGCCCGCCAGGGGGCCGGATTTGGCGATCTCCCGGGTCATCTCGGCCGAATGGGTATGGAAGGTCTTGGCCTCGGCCGGCGTCTTCATGTCATGGACGGTGAGCTGGACGCCCGCCTCCGGCGCGCCCGCCGCGGTCGCCAGGTTGTAACCCTTGGGAAACCAGCCGCAGACCGTCGTGTGGTCGTTGCCGTTCTCCCGGGTGGGCGGCGTTTCGGCCTTGAAATTTTCCGGCAGGGCAACGCCGGCGAGGGTGGCGGCGTCCTGGGAAGAAAGCAGGGAACAGGCGGTTGCGGCCATGGCAGCTCCGGGCAGGGCGATCAGGGTCATAAGGGAAAGGGCGGCGAACAACGGCGACGATTTCATGGCAGGCCTCATCGAATTGGGAATTCCGGCCCACGGGAAGAACCGGCGGACGTCATTTTATGCATAAGAGAAGACGTCTGTGGAATCCGGAAACACCCACGGCCTAAATCCAATCCGCCGTGATCAGCCAGTCCGATCCATTCGGCTCAGCCCGGCGGGCGTCATTGGCGGTCAGGCAGCGGACGCGTCCCCCTGTTGCCTGTCGCACCGCCAAGGGTCAATGGCAAGTCACAGCGCACAACTGTCGCTCCCGACGACTGGTCACCGGCAAGAGTTCGGCCTCTGCGGTCATAGCGGGTAGCTCAGATGTACAGCCGGTGTCGGCCAGTTTTCTGCCGTTGGCGGCCCCTGATGCTGGATGCGAAATCTTAAGTGGGAAACACGCCGGAGAACAAAGTCGGCTAACGCTCTGTCGTAAGCCACTTCAACAGCGTTTGATAAAGAAGCCCGGGGGTTACCGGCTTGGGAATAAAGTCATCCATTCCGACATCGAAGCATTTCGTCTTGTCGTCGGCGAACGCGTTTGCCGTCATCGCCAGAATGGGCGTGCGCTGTCTGCCAGCAATCCGCCGGATCCGACGAGTTGCCTCCAGTCCATCCATGTTCGGCATCTGCATATCCATCAGGATCAGCGCATAGTCGTTTTGTGTCGCCAGATTGAGCGCTTCCTGACCGTCCTCGGCCACGTCGACCATCATGCCTACATCTTCCAGCAGCGACAGGGACACTTCACGATTGACGGGCTCATCCTCGGCCAGCAGGATGCGCATGCCTGGATAGTCTTGTTTCAATGTGTTCTCTGCTTCGGTGATGATGGCCCTTCCGCTAGGCGCCCCGCAGAGTTCCGGATTTTTCCGCAATCGCACGGTAAACCAAAAAGTGCTGCCTTTATTGGGTTCGCTACTGCACCCTGCACTCCCTCCCATGATTTCGGCAATCTTTCGGGTAATGGCCAGCCCCAAACCAGTACCGCCGTATTTTCTCGTCATCGAATTGTCTGCTTGCTCGAAGGCGGAAAACAGTCGCTGCAATGCTTCTGGTGCAATCCCGATGCCCGTATCGATCACCTCGAAACGAATCAACGCATTTTCCGGCTGGTCTTCGGCTAACTGAACACGGATTGTGATGCTACCCGCTTCCGTAAATTTGACTGCATTGGACACGAAGTTGAGCAAGGCCTGCTGAAGTCGAGTCCGGTCCCCGAGCAGTCCATCGGGCATGTCGGACACGCTCGTGAGAATCTGTAATCCCTTCGCCCTGACGTTGTTGCCGGTCATGCTGACAACGTTCTCGACAATCTCGCCAAGGAAGATGGGGGACTCCTCCAATTGGAACTTGCCCGCCTCAATCTTGGACAGGTCGAGAATGGCATTGATGATTTCCAGCAGATGGTTGCCGGCGGTCTCGATCTTGTCGAGTTTGTCGGTCTGCTGGGTATTGAGGCCAGACCGGCGCAGGAGGTGGGCCATACCGGTGATGGCATTGAGCGGCGTCCGGATTTCATGGCTCATATTGGCCAGGAAGGAACTCTTGGCGATGTTGGCGGCCTCAGCAGCTTGTTTGGCGTCAACCAACTCACTCGTGCGTTGATCGACGAGTTCCTCAAGATGATTACGATAGCGTGCAAGCTCCATCTCGGCAGCTCTGCGATCGCTGATATCCAGGACGTAGGCCATGCGGACCTGGGTCGTGCCATCTTGTCCTCGGATAACAGTCAGATCGATCAACACCGGGAAATGCGAACCATCCTTGCAGACATGCTCAGATTCGAATACGCCATGGCCGTTGGCATCAATGTCGCGAACATGGTCCATGGCATCGGCCACCCGTTCACCCGGAAATAAGCTGGCGACAGGCGCGCCTGCGAGTTCTTCGGGTGTGAATCCGCGACGGCGAGCGAAAGCCGGGTTAACCGCAATGATCTTGTTGTTCTTTGGATCGCCAATGGCCAGGCCGAACTCGGCATTATCGAAAGTCGTCGCCCACAGATGCAGACGGTTCTCGAGTGCCTTGCGCTCCGTAATATCTTCCACTGTCGCGGCACGAAACAACACCGTGCCTTTCGCATCCTTGTAGGCTGTCACGTCAATCTGGCAGGGGAAGGTACTGCCGTCCTTACGGACATGCACCGATTCAAAAATATGGTGGCCTTTTTCGTGGGTCTGCCGGGCATGCTCAGGGACGCTGGCGCGCACCTCGGGTGCATAGGATTCGATCAGGTTGCAGCCCAGCAATTCATCGATCGTCTGGCCATGCATGTGCGCATAGGCCGCATTGACATGGGTGATTCGGTTCGTCTGGGCTTCGGCGATAACCATACCCCAGCCGGCATTCTCGAAAACGGTGGCGTATTCGCGCAGTTTCCTCTCCGCTTTCCCAGTCCTCCTGAAAAACATGAACAGGCTGAACAAACCGATCAGCCAGATGGCTCCATGGGGGAGTTTCAGATCGTTAGCGCTCTCCTGCTGGCGCGCATAGTGCGGCAGCATCGAGATGGCTGTACCAATGCCGCCACGTATATCGCCGATCTTGTAACCCTGATGGCCATGGCACTTGAGACAGCCTTGTTCGACAGGAAATGGCAGCATCAAACGCAGGAACGGTTCGCCATCCATCGGCTGGATGGTCATGACTTCCTTGTTGCCATGCTCAAAGGATTCAAGTGCTTGCTTTTCCCAGGCGTCTGGGGCATTGGCGGGATTGAGCGGTTTGAGGCTGGTGATGCGACTGCGGATGCCATATTCCTTGCTGAATTCATTCTGCATCTGACGCAGCATGTAGGCCGGGTTCATCAACGTCAGTGCTTTGTTGTTGGTGGTCGTGACATTCTGATCAGGCACGCTCATGTAAGGGTTGGGCGGCGTACGCGCTGTCGGCGGAACATAAACGCCACCGTGGGAAGTGGCCCATTTGCGGAAGGCGATGTCCTTGTTGATGTTGGCGCGAGCCGCCACCTGGGCGGTCGCCAAAGTGTCCGCTTCGTCCCGTTTTAGGTTGTAGACCAGCGAAGCTATGATCAACAACGTCCACACCACCATCGATGTGGTGGCATTGATACTCGACCAACGGGACAATTTATCGCTTGACAATGACCGGCTCGGACGATGAATCTGAAGGTTTTCAGAATACTACTTTTGGCAGGAGCCGGCACCCGGCAAAAGAGTAAGATTCTTACCCAGCTATGTTGGCGCACCTCATTACAGAAGAGGAGTTGGCAACTCAAAGGAAAGTCCATGCCCCGTCAAGTTGAAATATTTCCCTGGAACGACAATTTCGCCACAGGTATTGAGGTCATTGATGGCCAGCACAGGCGACTGTCACGGTGGATTCCGGAAGAGAGTTAAGCCTTGCCAACCTCGCCACCCAGTAGGCTCCCTTTTCAGCATCTGCTGCTGATTGCGGTCACCTACGCGATTCTGGGTGGCTTGGGCTTGTCTTTGGCCATTCCCCCCGGCTATGCCAGCCCGGTCTTTCCGGCGGCTGGTTTTGCCCTGGCGGTGACCCTTTGGTTCGGGACAAAAGCCCTGCCAGCAG
>DAORDK010000151.1:0-6401 GCA_035345935.1 Rhodocyclaceae bacterium
ACGCTGGCGGTGGGTGCCGGGGCCGGCGCAGGGGATGCGGCCTTGGGTACCGGGGCGGGCGCCTGGGCAGCGGGAGCGGGTGTCGGCGCCGGCGCGGGAGCCGCGGCCGGAGCGGGTGCCGGTGCAGGCGCGGCCGCTTGGGGCTTGACGTTGGGGCGTGCCGAAGTGCTGATCAGATCCCGGATCAAAGCCATCTTGTTCTGGGCAGCCGAATTCGACGAATCGAGCTGGAGTGCCTTGTCGTAGGCCTGGCTGGCCAGCTTGGCGTAGACGTCGCCCAGGTTCTCGTAGGCGATGGCGTAGGAGGGATGAGTCCTTATGGCCATTTCCAGGGCCGTGCGCGCCTTGTCGTACTGCTTTTGCTGGGCGTAGAGCACCGCCAGATTGTTGTAGGGTTCCGGCAGTTCGGGGTAATCCTCGGTCAGCTTGGTAAATACTGCGACGGCTTCGGCCGGCTTGTTCATTTCGGTGAGGATGAGGCCCTTGAGAAAGCGTCCCTGGGCGTCGCGGGGCTTGCCGGCCAGGTAGACATCGACCTTTTCGAGCGCCTGGGGATATTGTCCCTGCTTGATGAGCTTCTGAACCTCGGGCAGGTTGTCCGCCAACGCCGGCAGGGACACCATCAGGGCGACGCCAACGAGCGCCGCACGGATGCGGGACCGGAGCCGGAAGCAGGTCTGGAGCGGGAAGGGCGCAGTCATCGCTATGCTATACTCGGACAAGTTCGACAATCTGCTGATTCTACCAAGAAGACTGGCCATTCCAAAGTCTTGCCCCGCCGGCACTCTCGCTTTTCACCCACCCATGCTCAAGATCCACAATTCCCTCGCCCGGGAAAAGCAGACATTCGTCCCCATCGAACCCGGTAAAGTCCGCATGTACGTCTGCGGCATGACGGTCTATGACTACTGCCATCTGGGTCATGCGCGAGTCATGGTGGTGTTCGACATGGTGGCGCGCTGGCTGCGGGCCAGCGGTTACCAATTGACCTATGTCCGCAACATCACCGACATTGACGACAAGATCATCAAGCGCGCGGCGGAGAACGGGGAAACCATAGGCACCCTCACCGACCGCTTCATCGATGCCATGCATGAGGATGCCGATGCCCTCGGGGTCTTGCGTCCCGACCACGAGCCCCGGGCCACCGAGTATCTGCCCCAGATGCTGGCCCTGATCCAGCAGCTGGAAGCCAGGGGACTCGCCTACCAGGCTGCCGATGGCGACATGAACTACGCCGTGCGCAAGTTCGTCGGCTACGGCAAGCTTTCCGGAAAATCCCTCGACGACCTGCGGGCCGGCGAGCGGGTCGAGGTCGATACGGCCAAGCAGGACCCCCTCGATTTCGTGCTGTGGAAGCATGCCAAGCCGGGAGAGCCGGCCTGGGAATCGCCCTGGGGAGCCGGCCGTCCCGGTTGGCACATCGAGTGCTCGGCCATGAGTTCGCACTTGCTGGGCGAGCATTTCGACATCCACGGCGGCGGGCAGGACCTGCAGTTTCCCCATCACGAGAACGAAATCGCCCAATCCGAGGGGGCTCACGACTGCCGCTTCGTCAATTACTGGATGCACAACGGTTTCGTCCGGGTGGACAACGAAAAGATGTCCAAGTCCCTGGGCAATTTCTTCACCATCCGCGAAGTGCTCAAGGCCTACGACGCGGAGGTGGTGCGCTTCTTCATCCTGCGCGCCCATTACCGCAGCCCGCTGAATTACTCCGACGCTCATCTGGACGACGCCAAGCGCAGCCTGGACGGCCTGTACTTCACCCTGCGCGACGTGCCTCCGGTCGAGGTGGCCATCGACTGGTCCGACGCCTTTGCCGCCCGCTTCCGCGAAGCCCTGAATGAGGATTTCGATTCCCATGGGGCGATCGCCGCGCTTTTCGATCTGGCGGGTGAGGTCAACCGTAGCCGCGACGGGTCGCTGTCTGGATTGCTGAAGGCACTGGCGGGCATACTCGGTCTGCTGCAACGGGATCCTACCGATTACCTGCGCGGCACTCCGGGATTGGCGGGTGGTCTGGACGAGCCCGCCATCGAGGCCATGATCGCCGCCCGTGCCGCCGCCAAGAAGGCGAAGGACTTCGCCGAAGCCGATCGACTGCGCAACGAACTCAAGGCAGCGGGAATCCTTCTGGACGACAGTCCTCAAGGGACGACCTGGAGGCGAGGCTGAGACGAGCCGAGCAAGCAAAAACCCGCCGGATGGCGGGTTTTTTTGTCGCGCCGCGAACGGTTACTTCATGACCTTGCCGCCCGCGCCGACTACGGTCAGTTCGACGTAGCGGGAGCCCAGCCGGTTATCCGGGCCATAGGTGACCCGGTAACCGCCCAGGTCGTAATTGTTCATGCCCTCCAGGGCGGCGATCAGGCGCTCCCGGGTGACGTCGCGGCCGAGTTTGCGCAGGGCGTCGGCCATCACCCGCGCCGTGACGTAGCCTTCCAGGCCGTAGTAGGAAATCCTGTCCTTCTGTTTGGGAAGGATTTTCTGATAGTCGCGCACGACGGCGATGGTATCGTTCCAGGGATAGGGCATGACCTGGGAGATGCCGATCCCACGGGCGTCGTTGCCGAGCTCCTGGGCGAGGACTTCGGCTCCGACCGGCGAAAGGGTCATGAACATCGGAAACTGGTTGGCTTTCTTCATGGCCTTGACGAAGGCTGCGGTCGGTTTGTAGAGCGTCACCATGACCACCGCCTGCGGGCTGACTTTGGAAATCGCTTCGACGGCCTGGGCAACGTCCAGGGAATTGCGCTCGACGGTTCCAACCGCCACCGGGGCCAGATTGTGTTTCTTGAGGGCCGCCGTGACCCCTTCCAGGCCGCTCTTGCCGAAGCCATCGTTCTGGTAGAACACGGCGATATTCTTCAGCCCCAGGGCGGTGATCTGGTTGACGATGGATTCCGTCTCGTCGGCATAGCTGGCCCGCAGGTTGAACATATAGCGGTTGTTGGGGTTGGCGGACGGGGACTGGCGCAGGCTTCCAGCTCCCGAGATCGTCCCGACCAGGGGGACTTTGGCCGGGCCGAAGGCGTTGTTCATGGCCTCGGTGGTCGGCGAGGAACCGTAGTATCCCAGCAGGGCGAAAACCTGCTTGTCCTGAATGAGGACCTTGGTGTTGGCCAGGGTCTTCTCGGTCTCGTAACCGTCGTCGAGAGCGATCAGTTCGAGCTTGCGGCCGTTGATACCGCCGGATTTGTTGATCTGATCGAAATAGGCGGTGATCACCTCGCGCATTTCCGTGCCGTAGATACCGTTGGGGCCGGAGAAAGGCGAAGACATGCCGAGGGTGATGGCGGTTTCGCTGACCCCGGGTTCGGCGCGGGCGAGTCCCCAGGGGAGGGCGAAACAGAGGCTGGCGAGAGCGACGAGAACCCGCATCATGGTGACTCCTCCAATAGCGTTGTGATTTTCCGCCTATTGGACAACACCCCGCCTCCGCCCGCAAGCCGAAACCTGCAGCGTCAGCTCGACAGGACCAAGCTCCGGATCAGCTGCTGAAGAAGTCCTTGACCTTGTCCATCCAGGACTTGGCGCGGGGATTGTGCTTGCCGGCGTGCTCGTTGCTGATTTCCTCGAGTTCCCGCAGCAGCTCCTTCTGACGTTCGGTCAGATTGACCGGGGTCTCGACCACCACGTGGCAAAGGAGGTCGCCATGGGCGTGGCTACGCACGCCCTTGATGCCCTTGCCGCGCAGGCGGAAAACCCTGCCGCTTTGGGTTTCCGCGGGAATACGTATGCCGGCCGCCCCGTCCAGGGTGGGGATTTCGATTTCCCCGCCGAGGGCGGCGACGGTGAAGGAGATGGGCATCTCGCAGTGCAGGTCGTTGTGATCCCGCTGGAATACGGCGTGCTGCTTGAGGTGGATCTGGACGTAGAGGTCCCCCGCCGGGCCCCCGTTGACGCCATGCTCGCCTTCGCCCGCCAAACGGATGCGATCGCCCTCGTCGACGCCCGCCGGAATCTTCACCGCCAGGGTCTTGTGCTGCTTGATGCGCCCGGCGCCGCCGCAGGCCCCGCAGGGGTCGGGGATGTAGCGGCCGGTGCCGTGGCACTTCGGGCAGGTTTGCTGGATGGAGAAGAAACCCTGCTGCAGACGGACCTGGCCGCTGCCCTGGCAGGTGGGACAAGTCTTGGGCTGGGTGCCCGGCTTGGCGCCGCTCCCATGGCAGACTTCGCACGCCTCCATGGTTGGGATGCGAATCTTGGTTTCGGTCCCGTGGGCTGCCTGCTCCAGCGAGACCTCCAGGTTGTAGCGCAGGTCGGCGCCGCGATAGATGTTGCTGCGTCCGTGGCCGCCGCCACGACCGCCGAAGATCTCGTCGAAGATGCCGCCGAAGGCATCGGCAAAGCCCCCCATCCCGGCGCCGCCGAAACCGCCGCCCATGCCGGCCTGGGGATCGACCCCGGCGTGGCCGAACTGGTCGTAGGCAGCCCGTTTCTGTCCGTCGGAGAGGATCTCGTAGGCCTCCTTGGCCTCCTTGAATTTCTCCTCCGCCGCCGGGTTGTCCGGATTGCGGTCCGGATGATGCTTCATGGCCAGCTTGCGGTAGGCCTTCTTGATTTCATCCTCGGAGGCATCTCGATTGACGCCAAGGATTTCGTAAAAATCGCGCTTTGACATGACGTTTCCCGACTGGTGCTGCACAAAGGCCGGATCGAGCGGCGCGTGAGCGTCCGCTTCGATCCGGCCACTTAAAGCGGCGCTCCAGCGTCCGTTTTAAGCTTTCTTGCCCTTGTTCACTTCCGTAAATTCGGCATCGACCACATCGCCCTCGACGGTCTTCTCGCCCTGGGGCTGAGCACCTGCGGCACCGGCGGCACCGGTGTCGGCCTGTTGCTGGGCGTACATCTTCTCGCCCAGCTTTTGCGCCGCTGCGGCCAGGGCCTCGGTCTTGGCGGTGATCTTGTCCTTGTCGCCGTCGCGGAGAACTTCCTCGACCTCCTTGATGGCGGCTTCGATCTTCTCCTTCTCGCCGGCATCGAGTTTGTCGCCGTACTCGGTGAGGGATTTCTTGACCATGTGCACCATGCCATCGGCCTGGTTGCGAGTGTCGGCCAGTTCGTGGGCCTTCTTGTCCTCTTCCGCGTGCAGTTCGGCGTCCTTCACCATGCGCTGGATTTCTTCCTCGCTCAAGCCGGAGTTGGCCTTGATGGTGATCTTGTTTTCCTTGCCGGTGGCCTTGTCCTTGGCGGTGACGTGCATGATGCCGTTGGCGTCGATGTCGAAGATGACCTCGATTTGCGGCATGCCGCGGGGAGCCGGGGGGATGCCTTCCAGGTTGAACTGGCCCAGGCTCTTGTTGCCGGCGGACATCTCGCGCTCGCCCTGCAGCACGTGGATGGTCACGGCGGACTGGTTGTCGTCGGCGGTGGAGAAGACTTGGCTGGCCTTGGTCGGGATGGTGGTGTTCTTCTGGATCAGCTTGGTCATCACGCCGCCCAGGGTCTCGATGCCCAGCGACAGCGGGGTCACGTCGAGGAGCAGCACGTCCTTGACCTCGCCTTGCAGCACGCCGCCCTGGATGGCGGCGCCGACGGCGACGGCTTCATCCGGATTGACGTCCTTGCGCGGCTCGCGGCCGAAGACTTCCTTCACCTTGTCCTGGACCTTGGGCATGCGGGTCTGGCCGCCGACCAGGATGACGTCGTCGATGTCGCCGATCTTGCAGCCGGCGTCCTTCAGCGCCGTCAGGCAGGGGGCGACGGTGCGCTCGATCAACTCGTCGACCAGGGACTCGAACTTGGCGCGGGTGATCTTCAGCGCCAGATGCTTGGGCCCGGACGCGTCGGCGGTGATGTAGGGCAGATTGACTTCGGTCTGCTGGCCGGAGGACAGCTCGATCTTGGCCTTTTCCGCGGCTTCCTTGAGGCGCTGCAGGGCCAGCACGTCGGCCTTCAGATTGACGCCGGATTCCTTCTTGAATTCGTCGATGATGTAGTCGATCAGGCGCTGGTCGAAGTCTTCGCCGCCGAGGAAGGTGTCGCCATTGGTGGCCAGCACTTCGAACTGCTTTTCGCCATCGACGTCGGCGATTTCGATGATGGAAATGTCGAAGGTGCCGCCGCCCAGGTCATAGACGGCGATCTTCTTGTCCTTGGACGACTGCTTGTCCATGCCGAAGGCGAGCGCCGCGGCAGTCGGTTCGTTGATGATGCGCTTGACTTCCAGGCCGGCGATGCGGCCGGCGTCCTTGGTCGCCTGGCGCTGGCTGTCGTTGAAATAGGCCGGCACGGTGATGACGGCCTCGGTGACTTCCTCGCCCAGGTAGTCTTCGGCGGTCTTCTTCATCTTGCGCAGCACTTCGGCGGAAACCTGGGGCGGGGCGATCTTCTTGTCGCGGGCTTCGACCCAGGCGTCGCCGTTGTCGGCCTTGACGATCTTGAAGGGCATCAGG
>DAORDK010000152.1:0-6392 GCA_035345935.1 Rhodocyclaceae bacterium
TCAAGGGCCGCGACCCCCGCGACGCCTGGGCCTTCACCGAGCGCATCTGCGGCGTGTGCACCGGTACCCATGCCCTGACGTCGGTGCGGGCCGTGGAAGACGCGCTGGCCATCAAGATTCCCGAGAACGCCAACAGCATCCGCAACATCATGCAGTTGAACCTCCAGGTCCATGACCACCTGGTGCACTTCTACCACCTGCATGCCCTCGACTGGGTGGATGTCGTTTCCGCCCTCAAGGCCGACCCCAAGGCCACCTCGGCGCTGGCCCAGAGCATCTCGTCCTGGCCGCTTTCTTCGCCCGGCTACTTCCGCGACATCCAGAACCGGGTGAAGAAGTTCGTCGAATCCGGCCAGCTCGGACCCTTCATGAATGCCTACTGGGGCAACCCGGCCTACAAGCTGCCGCCGGAAGCCAACCTGATGGCCGTCGCCCATTACCTGGAGGCCCTCGATTTCCAAAAGGACATCGTCAAGATCCACACCATCTTCGGCGGCAAGAATCCGCACCCGAACTGGTTGGTGGGCGGCGTCCCCTGCGCCATCAATCTGGAAGGGACGGGCGCCGTCGGCGCGGTGAACATGGAGCGCCTCAACATGGTCAAGAGCATCATCGACCGCTCCGTCGAGTTCATCGAGCAGGTCTACATCCCCGACCTCGTCGCCATTGCCAAGTTCTACAAGGGCTGGCTTTACGGGGGCGGGCTGTCCGGCAAGAGCGTGCTGTCCTACGGCGACATTCCCGAGAAGGCCAACGATTATTCCGCTTCCAATCTGCTTTTGCCCCGGGGCGCCATCATCAACGGCGACCTGTCCAAGATCCATGAAGTGGACCTCAAGGATCCCGAGCAGATCCAGGAATACGTCGCCCACTCCTGGTACAAGTACCCGGACGAGACCAAGGGCCTGCATCCCTTCGACGGCGTCACCGAACCCAACTTCGTTCTCGGCCCCAACACCAAGGGGACAAAAACCAACATCAAGGAACTGGACGAAGGCGGCAAGTACTCCTGGATCAAGGCGCCGCGGTGGCGCGGCAACGCCATGGAAGTGGGGCCCCTCGCCCGCTACATCATTGGCTACGCCCAGAACAATCCCGAGTTCAAGGAACCGGTGGATGCCCTGCTCAAGGAACTCGGCGCGCCGGTCACCGCCCTGTTCTCGACTCTCGGTCGCACGGCAGCCCGGGGTCTGGAGTGCCAATGGGCCGCCCACAAGATGTCCCATTTCTTCGACAAGCTGATGGCCAACCTCAAGGCCGGCGATCTCAACACCGCCAACATCGACAAATGGGAACCCAGCACCTGGCCGAAGGAAGCCAAGGGAGCCGGTTTCACCGAGGCGCCCCGCGGCGCTCTCGGCCACTGGATCAAGATCAAGGACACCAAGATCGACAATTACCAGTGCGTCGTGCCGACCACCTGGAATGGCGGCCCCCGCGACCCGAAGGGGCAGATCGGCGCCTTCGAGGCCTCGCTCATGGATACCCCGGTGGCCAAGGCCGACGAGCCCCTGGAAATCCTGCGCACCCTCCACTCCTTCGACCCCTGCCTGGCCTGCTCGACCCACGTGATGAGTCCCGACGGTCAGGAGATGTCCTCGGTCAAGGTTCGCTAACCCGGTCCAGGAAAGGAAGCGATCATGCTCTCTCAACAGGACATGCTGGAGGCCGAACGCCACGGCAAACAGGTGCGTTCGATCTACGTGTATGAAGCTCCGGTGCGGCTCTGGCACTGGGTGAATGCGGCCTGCATCCTGGTGCTTGCGGTGACCGGATACTTCATTGGTTTGCCCCTACCCACGGTGCCCGGCGAAGCGGCGGAGAATTTTCTTCTCGGCTACATCCGGTTTACCCACTTCGCCGCCGCCCACATCTTTGCCGTCGGCCTGGTCGGAAGGGCCTACTGGGCGTTGGTGGGCAACCATCACGCCAAGCAGATCTTCCGCCTGCCGATCACCAACGCCCAGTGGTGGGGGGAGGTCTTCTTCGAACTGCGCTGGTACCTCTTCCTGGAGAAATATCCGAAGAAGTACGTGGGCCATAATCCCATGGCCCAGCTCATGATGTTCTTTTTCTTCACGCTGCTGGCCTTCGGCATGTTGTTCACGGGCTTCGGCCTGTACAGCGAGGGCGCCGGCCATGGCCACTGGAGCGACACCTTGTTCGGCTGGGTCATTCCGGCCGTCGGCGGGTCGATGCAGTTGCACAGCCTGCACCGCCTGGGCATGTGGATCATGATGACCTTCGTGGCCATCCACATCTACGCAGCCGTCCGCGAAGACATCATGAGCCGCCAATCCCTGATCTCCACCATGATCAGCGGCTGGCGGATGTTCAAGGATTGAGGATGCCGCGGAGAGTCTCCGAACTCGTCCCGGCGCCCTCGATCAGGGTCATCGACTTCCTTGCACGCTCCCCGGCGGGCACCTCTGCGCCCCCGGGGATTTTTTTCCGATGGAACATCATGAGCCAGTCCCAGAAACGCATTCTTGTCCTCGGTATCGGCAATCTCCTGTGGGCCGACGAGGGTTTCGGCGTCCGCTGCGTCGAGGCCCTCAACGCCGCCTGGCGACTGCCCGCCCAGGTGACGGTCATGGACGGCGGCACCCAGGGCCTCTACCTACTGCCCTACGTGCAGGAAGCCGATTGCCTCCTGGTCTTCGATGCCGTCGATTACGGCGACGCCCCGGGCACCTTGCACGAAGTCGTCGGCGCCGAAGTGCCCCGCTTCATGGGCGCCAAGAAAATGAGCCTGCATCAGACCGGTTTCCAGGAAGTGCTGGCCGCGGCCGACCTCACCGGCAAGCTGCCGGAGGAAATGGTGCTGATCGGCGTACAGCCGGAACAATTGGAGGATTTCGGCGGCAGCCTGCGCGACGTCGTCAAGGCCCGCATTCCCGAAGCCCTGGCCCTCGGCGGTGCCTGGCTGGAAAGGTGGGGGGCCGCACCCGAAGCCCGCATGGGCGACGCCGACCCGATCAACGATCAGGCGCTTGCCATGGACATCTACGAATCCCAGAGGCCGCCAGCCGACGTGGCCTACCGGCTGGGCGACGCCCGTTTCCTGAATCAGGAGCATGCCTGATGTGCCTCGGCGTCCCCATGAAAGTCCTCTCCTGTTCCGGCCTGATCGCCGACTGCGCCGGTCGCAGCGGGATGAGCCGCATTGACCTGGCACTCGTGGGCGGCCAGCCTCCGGGAACCTGGCTGCTCACTTTCCTGGGCGCCGCTCGGGAAGTCATCGACGCCGAGCGCGCCCGGGTCGTCGACGCTGCCCTTGACGCCCTGGATGCGCTGCAGGACGGCCAAACCGACCTCGCTGGATTTTTCGCCGATCTCGACCGAGAGCCCCAGTTGCCCGATTTTCTAAAAAAGGAAGCCGCATGAGCCAGACCCTCGCCGCCCCGACCAGCTCTCTCGACCGTTTGAACGCCGCCATCGCCCGCATGGTCGTCCACCACGGTTTTCGAGTCATTCAAGAAGACACTGCCGAGGATTTTTCTCCCAGCGGCCTGAACGCCGTCCTGCTCACCGAGGACCCCCAGCGCAATCTGGAGGTGCTCGATGCCTGTGTGATCCTGCCGGAGGCTCTCAAGCCGGTGGCGGGCCGGATCAACGCCTGGGTCGCCGGGGCGGAAGCCAGTCCTGCGCTCCTCCGGCGTTTCGGGGTAGCCCGTGCGCCTGCCGTGATCTTTCTCCGCAATAGCGAATACCTCGGCGCCCTGAACGGCATCCGCGACTGGAGCGAATACCAGGCCGAGGTGACCCGCCTGCTCGATGGCCCGAGCCAGCCCCGGCCCATCGGCATCCCGGTCCGCGCGATCGCCTCGGGAGCCTGCGCATGAACCCCGCCGCCCTGCGCCCCTTTCCGATTTCTGTTGTCGCCATGGGTCCGGGTTCTCAGGGCGAGGAAGCCCCGGATTACCTGCCCCTGCCGCAGATGGACACCTTCCACGCTCCCCGCCTGCCGGAAAACGCGTCCCCCGAGCAGATTGCGGCCGCCGCGGAAATGCTCGGCGCCTACCGGGAGCGGATGGACATGGTCGGTTTCGCCGGCGGCGCTCTGTTCGACCTCCTCCCCCTGCGCGCCTCGGTGCGGGAAGTCATCACCCAGTCCCTCGGCTTCGGCGAAGTCAGCGCCTTCACCACGGCGCCGCAGCACTGGCGCGTGCAGGAAAGCGCTTTCGCCGGCCTGTGGCGTGTGCTGCGCGTGGCGGATGATGGGACTCTGCTGGTGGATCGGCTCGAATGCGGCCCCATTCCCGCCGTATTGGGCGAGATGATGCTGGCCAGCGCCGCCGATAGCCTGGATCCCCCTGCCTACCCCGCCGGCGTCATGAATGCCGAGGCCCTGGTGGAGGAAATCCGCCGTCAAGCTGCCGGCTGGCAGCCTGGCAGCAGCCCCCACATCGTCAATCTCACCCTGCTGCCGGTGAGCGACGCCGACCTCGACACCCTCTACGGCTGGCTGGGTCATCGGGAGGTCTCCATCCTCTCCCGGGGCTATGGCAACTGTCGCATCACCAGCACACGGCTGAAGAACGTCTGGTGGGTGCAATACTTCAACAGTATGGACGCGCTGATCCTCAACTCCATCGAGATCGCCGCCATGCCGGAAGTCGCCCTGGCATCCCCGGAAGATTTTGCCGATACCCTGGAGCGCCTCGCCGACTATCTGGATATGATGGCGGAGCCTGCCTGAACCGGTCGCCGCGAGCGCTTGGCGAGTACAGGTTGCGAAGGATCGACTATGGGCTTCGAAGGTTCGTTTCTCGGCGTTCGGCCGGAAGACCGGCTCGAATGCGGCATCTGCTGGTGGGTGTACGATCCCGCCACGGGTGACGACGTCCGCGGCATCCCGCCGGGCGTTGCCTTCACCGAACTGCCGGACGACTGGTGCTGCCCGGGCTGCGATGCCCCCCGGCACAAGTTCATGCTGATCAAAGAATGAGCCCCTGGACAGACAATCCCGCCCCGCGGCTGGAAGCCGTCTTCGGTGCCGTCGCTGCGGGACCTATGGCCGATGTCCCACTCTGCAATCGAGCGTTGAGCGTCGAGGCCCTGGGTTTCCGCCGGGCCGCCGACGGTCACTGGATCGGGGCGATGGTCACCCCCTGGGCGATCAATCTCCTGCGTCTCCCGGGGGGTCCCGCAGACTGGCCCGCCACACCCCCCGGCGCCAAGACCGACTGGCGCTTCCCCTCCGGAAACTACGAATTTACCGTGGCCAGCGAGGAGCGCTTGGGCATATACCATCTCTGCTCCCTGTTCTCCCCCGCCGCGGAATTCGAAACCCACGAAGCGGCACGCCTGACCGCCCTCGCCGCCGTTGAAGCCCTGCTGCAAGAACCTCTCGAAACCGCACCGCCGCCCAAGCGGGCGCCCTCACGCCGCGCCTTCCTGGGTCTGGGCCGATGAACTCGGTCGGCCTGCTGACCGTCAGCGCCCGTTACGCCCGGGGGCAACTTTCGCCGCCGGAGGTGGTTCTCCAGCGTCCCGCAGTGACCCGCATGTTCCTGGGCCAACTGCCCGAAGCCGTGGTCAAGACGGTGCCCTACCTCTACAGCCTGTGTGCCCAGGCCCAGCGGGTCGCCGCCGAAGCGGCTCTGGCTGCGGCGCGGGATGAAGCCTTGCCGCCCGCCGATCCCCTGCCCTTGTGGAGCGAGATGCTGCACGAACATCTGTGGCGCCTGCTCCTCGACTGGCCCCAGGCCCTCGGGCTGCCGCAGGCCAAGGACGCCCTGGCGGCTTGGCGCAATACGCGAGGCCGGGAAGGCCTGGTTGGCGCCACGGCAAGCCTGCTGGCCGAAGTCCTGCTTGGGACATCGGCCGCGGACTGGCAGGGAAGCCCCGTTCCCGGCTCCCTCGCTGCGCGATGCCTTGCGGCTCTAGGCAAAGACAAGGCCGAGGAAAATCTTGATCTTCCGACTTTGCTCCCCGCCGCCTGGCTTCCCTACTGGCAGGGCGACGCCGCGACCGCTCCGCCGGTCAACGCTCCCGCCAGCGTTGCGACCGCCTATCGCCAGCGTCTGCACGAAGTCGTGGAAGCGGCCAGGGGACTGGCTACCGGCGCGCCCTACCCGGTGGCCGGCGCCGGGGAGGACGGCACGGGCATCGGCCAGACCCTCACCGCCCGGGGTATCCTCACCCATGGCGTGCGACTGCAGGACGGCAAGGTGGCCGCCTACAGCGTGTGGGCGCCCACCGACCGACACTTCGCCGATGGCAAGGAACTGGCGGCCCTGGTGGCGGATGATCGGTGGGCGGAATTGACCGGCGCGCGGCGGGGGCTGGAGCGGGCGATCCTGGCCTTGGACCCCTGCCTGCCCTATGAGGTGAAGGTGAGCGTGAACCATGCATGAAATGTCCCTCGCCGAGGGGGTATTGCAACT
>DAORDK010000153.1:0-6349 GCA_035345935.1 Rhodocyclaceae bacterium
CGTCCGCTCTCCTGCATTCTGCTGGATGTCAATCGATTCAAATCGATCAACGACACCTATGGCCATCCGGTCGGCGACCAGGTGATCCGTAGCCTGGCGTGGCTCCTGCGCGGTCGCTTACGGAGCAGCGATCTGATCGGCCGCTACGGGGGCGAGGAGTTCATCGTCGCGCTTCCCGGGACCGACGGCGGTCGTGCCAAGGAGCTCCTGGATCGGATCCGCGAAGACTTTGCCGATCTGCCCCACGCCCATGGTGCCGGGACGCTGCGGGCGACTTTCAGCTGCGGACTGGCCAGCGTCCCCGGATTCCGCGATCCGGAGGCCCTCATTGCCGCGGCCGATGAGGCCCTGCTGGTCGCCAAGCGGTCGGGGCGCAACATGGTGATTTCTGCGGTGTCCCGCCCCGTCGCGACGGCGAGCCCCTAAACCTTATTCTTCGCGGTGCAGGTGGAAGAGGCGGGTTGCGGCGGCCTGGAGTTCCTGGCGTTCCTCGCCCTCGGCAAGGTTGAGGGCCTGGGTCGGCGTGTGAAGGAACTTGTTGGTCAGGCGGTGGGAAAGGTGCTCGATGACGCTCTCCGGGGCTTCCCCCTTCGCCAGAAGCTTGAGCGCATGCTCGATTTCGTGGCGACGCATGCGTTCCGCGCTGTCGCGCAAGGAGCGAATGACCGGAACCGAATCGCGGGATTCGAGCCAGGACAGAAAATTCTCGACCCGGCTGGCGATGATGGCCTCGGCCTGGACAACCGCCGCCTGGCGCGATTCGAGCCCGTTTTCGACCACCTGGGCGAGATCGTCGACCGTGTAGAGAAAGATGTCGTCGAGCTCACCGACTTCGACCTCGATGTCCCTGGGTACCGCGAGATCCACCATGAAAATGGGTCGATGGCGGCGGGCCCGCACCGCGCGCTCGGCCATTCCGAGACCGATGATGGGCAACGGACTCGCCGTGCAGGACACCACGATGTCGTGCTGTGGGAGGATTTCGGCCAGTTCGTCGAGGCGCACGGCCGCACCGCCGAAGCGTTCGGCCAGCGCCCGACCCCGCTCTACGGTCCGGTTGGCGACGGTGACCTGGCGGGGCTTCTGGGCACAGAAATGGGCGGCGCAGAGTTCGATCATCTCGCCTGCGCCGATGAACAGGATCCGCTGGTCGGCCACCGATTCGAAAATGCGCTCGGCCAGATGGACGGCGGCGGCAGCCATGGAAACGATATTGGCGCCGATCGCGGTGGTGCTGCGCACTTCCTTGGCGACCGCGAACGAGCGCTGGAAGAGCTTGTGCAACTGGGTGCCCAGGGTTCCGGCTTCCTCGGCGACGCGGACTGCGTCCTTCATCTGCCCGAGGATCTGGGGTTCGCCGAGAACCATGGAGTCTAGGCCGCTGGCAACGCGGAAGGCATGGCGCACGGCTTCCGGCTGCGGATAGGTGTAGAGATAGGGTTCGATCTGGGAGCGCTCGACCCGGTGGTACTCGGCCAGCCAATCGGCAGCGGCACCCGGGACGTCGGTCGTGCAGTAAAGCTCCATCCGGTTGCAGGTGGACAAGATGGCAGCTTCCTTGACCGGCTTGGCATCGACCAGATGGGCCAAGGCTTTTGCCAGGCCTTCGGCGTGAAAGGCGACCCGCTCGCGAATCGCGAGGGGAGCCGAATGGTGATTGATGCCGAGGGTAAAAATCACGAGTCTGAGGCAAGAAATTGTCCGCGCGGATTATAACTCAGCCACCTCGGAAGCCCCGGGCGGCGCTGTGCAATGCCCGCGAAACCCGCCGGGTCAGGGGCCGGGGTCGCTGGCCTCGGGACTGGCCCCGCGACGCCCGAGAGGCTATCATCCCCGTCTTGCCGAGTTGCCCGAAAACCTTTCATGCCCTTCCTCTCTCCGTCTGCCTTTGTAGCCTTGCTCGCCACCCTCCTGCTCGCAGCTTGCGCATCGACCCCGGAGCCGACCCGCCCGATTGCCCAGAGCGGCAACCTCAAGGTACACCCGGGCCTGCTCGGCCAACCGGTCCCACCGGAACTGCAGACCGCGGATGCGTCCGCGGTCGCCCGCGTGGCCGCCGACGGAGCTGACGTCAAGGTCCAGTCCGGGACGGGCATGAAGGTCGACCTGGCGGGGCTGCAGACCCAGCGCAGCATCTATTTCGACTACGACAAGGCCGACATCAGAGCCGAGTTCGAACCGGTCCTGCAGGCCCACGGCAATCATCTCAAGTCCCATCCCGCCGCCCGGGTCCGGGTTGAAGGCAATGCCGACGAACGCGGGGGATCGGACCACAACAAGCGTCTTGGACTGAAGCGGGCCGACGCCGTGCGGCAATCCCTGGTTGCCGGCGGTGCCCAGGAGCAGCAGGTGCGCGTGGTGAGCTACGGAGAATCCCGTCCCAAGCTTAAAGGCCACGACGAAGAGTCGTGGGCTGAGAATCGGCGGGCCGACATCGTCTACGAAAAGGAAGAATGACCATGTCCGACGCCGCCGAAGCCCTTCGGATTCCCTCCAGCCTGCAGCACCGGTACGAATTCAAGCGGGAGATCGGAAGCGGGGCCAGCGGTGTCGTCTATCTCGGGCACGATGTCTACAACCAGCGCGCCGTGGCGATCAAGGTCGCCCACCCCCATATCTTCCGGGATACCGCGGCCAACGACATCACGCGCAAGGCCTGGCTGAACGAGGTGCATCTGGCGGGTAGCCTAAAGCACCCCTACATCGTCGAAGTCTTCGATGCCGGAATCGACCCTGACACCGCCTGGCTGGTGATGGAATATCTGCCCGGAGGCACCCTCGATCCCTTCACCCAGCCCCAGCGCCTGAAGTCGATCCAGGAAATCCTGGAAATCATCTACAAGTGTGCCAGTGCCCTGGACTATGCGTGCCGCAATGGCATCGTCCATCGGGACGTCAAGCCGGCCAACCTCCAGTACGTGGGCCCGGGTGAAGTCAAGGTCGGCGATTTCGGCGCCGCCTATTGGAACAAGGACGAATCGACCCAGGTCATGGACATCGGCTCCCTCGCCTACATGGCGCCGGAACTGTTCCGTTCCTGGGTGACGCCGCAGGCGGACGTCTACGCCCTGGGGGCCGTGCTGTTCAAGCTGCTCACCGCCCGCCTGCCCTTCGAGGCCGATAATCCGGCCGGCCTGATGTACGAGATCATCAACGGCGAGCGGCCCGCCTTGCGATCGCTGCGCCCCGACCTGCCGGCGGACCTGGAGAACCTGGTCGATCGCATGCTCGCCCGGAGCCTGGAGGACCGTTTCCCCAACTGGAACGAAGTTCTCAAGACCCTCACCGAGTTGCTGCCCAAGCTGCGAAGCGAGGCGGCGATCACCGTCGGGCGTCCGGCCGAATCGAAGCGCCCGGCCCAGGCCGAGACCTACGACCGTTTGCGCCGGCTGCCGATCTTCGAGGACTTGAACGATGCCCAGCTGTGGGAGCTTCTGCGCCTCTCCAAGTGGTACCAGGTGCCCAAGGAGACGGTGCTGATCAAGGAAGGCGCGCCGGCGAAGTCCTGCTACATGCTCCTCGACGGCGACGCCAAGGTCACCCAGCAGAACAAGCTCATCGCCTGGATGTCGCCCGGCACCCTCTTCGGGGAATTGGCCTTTGCCGAAAAGAACCCCTCCCAACGCGCGGCGACGGTGGTCGCCAATACCGACGTGGTGGTCGGAAAGTGGCCCTACGAATCCCTGCACCACGCTTCGCCCGAATTGCAGAGCGAGCTTCTGAAAATCTTCTTCCGCTTGGCCGCCGAGCGCCTGAAGCAGGTGGACGAACAATATCTCCTGCTCTACCAGCAGCGCTTGAAGGACGGATCCGCCGGACCCGCGTGACGGGTGTCGGTCAGCGCTTTCCGGCCAGCCGACGCAGGAAGGCGCGGCGGGAGGGAGGCGCCTCCGCCGGAGCCGATTGAGGGAGAGCTGCGCCCGTCTCTTCAGCGCTCTGCGGTTCGGCAGGCGGCGTGAAGGCAGCGGCCAACGCATCCCGGGCTGCGGTCAGCGCCGCGATCATGTTCTCCAGGTGGGTGACAGGCGCCATTAGGGGGCAGTATTGGTAGGGTCCCAACTCCGGGTCATCGTCGGCGATGAATTGCAGGGTGCCGCAGGGTAGTTCCACATAGCGGCGTTCGCCGGCCGGGATGTCGCCCCACAGGTCGCCGCCACCGGAGATGAGAAACAGATTGAGGAACCAGGGGGTTACCATCACCCCCAGCCAGTCTCCCCGGTGGCGCCGAAAACCTACCGCGGCGACGCCCAGGGCCGGATTGACGAAGGGGAGGTCCTGCATGCGGGTTTCCCACACCTGGCGATAGTGGCTTTCCAGAAAGGCCGTGGGGTCGGCATCGAGAGGCGTTGCCGGACGGATGGGCGGTGGGGCGAGGGCAGGTTTGCGGATGCGTTCGGTCACGGGCGCTTGAGATCAACGAAGTAGCGCTCGGGATCATAGTCGCCGTCCAGCGATGCCGCCAGGGCTTCGAGGGCCTCCTCGATGAGGGCGAGTTGTTCCGGCTCGACCACTTCCTTGGCAAATCCCAGGGAACTCAGTACCCAGGTTCCCACGGCCTGAGGTCCCACCAGCATCATGTTGATCCGCTCGCGCTCGCCATGGCGCTCGACCCAGGCGAAGTCTCCTTCTCCTTCCCAGGCCACCACCTGCTTGGGAATCGAGAGGCACATCAGGACCGCCTCCGCACGTCGAATCCCAGGCTGCGCAGCTCGGCGACAGTCATGGCCAACAACTCAGGCAGGCGAGCCGCCACCGTGGGGGTCAGGTCCATGCCCAGCGCCAGGGATTCGGGCTGGATGCCGATGATCGCCGTGTGCTTCGGCGCCCGTTCGGTGAAGCGAAGACTGGCCAGGACGTCGCAGAGCCCCACCTGATGGGGCGAGAGCTTGGTCTTGAAAAATACCGGAACGTCTTCTCCCTTGAGCAATACCGGGGTTCCCGGTGGCTGGCCGTGGCGGACGCAATCGACCACGATCAGGGCATCGAGATTTTCCAGTTGCTCGAGCATCTCCATGGCGCAGGTGCCGCCGTCGATGACATTCACCCCGGCGGGTAGGACGTAGTCCTGCTCCAGCGCCTCGATGGCGCGTACCCCGACCCCTTCGTCAGTGAGCAGGATGTTGCCGATACCCAGAACGACCACTGCCACGGGAATCTCCAAAAAAAGGGGCGCGAGTAGTATCGCGCCCAAAACGACGGAACTCGTTGTCCTGGATCAAGCGGCCTTGACGGTCACCACCGGGTTGTTCTCCTGATCGACCACATGGACGGCGCAGGCCAGACAGGGGTCGAAGGAATGCACCGTCCGCAGGACCTCCAGGGGCTTTTCGGGGTCGGCCACCGGGTTGTCGAGGAGGCAGGCCTCGTAGGCTCCAGACTGGTCCTTTTCGTTGCGCGGTGCGGCATTCCAGGTGGTCGGGACGACGCATTGGTAATTCTTGATCTTGCCGGAGTCGATCACTACCCAGTGGGACAGCACGCCCCGCGGCGCCTCGTGGAAGCCGACGCCCATTTGCTCTCCCTTGGGGAAGGTCGGTTTGTTATAGGTCTTGAGGTCGCCCTTGCCCATGTTGGCCAGCAGCAGATTCCACTGGTTCTTCAACTCGTCCGACTGCACGGCACAGCCCACGGCCCGCGCCGCATGACGGCCGATGGTGGAATGCATGGCATCGAGCCCGACCTTGGTGCCGGCCAGGCTGGACACCAGGTCGAGGGCGGCAGTGGCGTACTTCTTGGTCGGTTCGTGGCCGGCGGCCAGCATGTTGAGCACGCGGGAAAGCGGCCCCACCTGCATGGGCTTGCCGTAGAAGGTGGGCGACTTCAGCCAGGAATATTTGCCGTTGTCCTGGAAGTCGGTGTAGTTGGGCTTGGTCTCGCCCTTGTAGGGGTGCAACGAGACGTCGTTTCCGCCGGCGTAGTCGTACCAGGAATGCTTGATGGCTTCCGACACCCCGTCGACGAAGTACTTGTCGCCGAAGGTCACGATCGGCTTGTGGCTCTCCAGCTTGCCGCCCTCGATGTAGCCGCCGGGTAGGGCGAACTGGGTTCCCTTGCCGTCCAGGGGGATGTCCGGCACGCTGAGGTAGTCGGTGATGCCCCTACCGTACCGGGTCCAGTCGGCGTAGAAGGCGCCGATCGCGGCAACGTCGATGAGATAGACGTTCTTGATGAAGTCGTCGAGCTTGTCGATCCACTCCTTCACCGCCAGCAGGCGCTCGACGGTGAGCACCGACTGGGAATCCACCGACAGCGGGTTCGCCACGCCGCCCACGGCGACGTTCTGGATGTGGGGCGACTTGGAGCCGAGGATGGCGACGATCTTGTTGGCGTAGCGCTGCACCTCCAGGGC
>DAORDK010000154.1:0-6177 GCA_035345935.1 Rhodocyclaceae bacterium
AGTGCACGCCGGCGGCACCGGCGGCGATCATGTTCTTCATCAGTTCGAAGGCGTTCAGAACACCGCCGAAACCGGCTTCCGCGTCGGCGACGATGGGCAGGAAGTAGTCGATGAAGCCTTCGTCGCCGGGACCGACGCCACGGGACCACTGAATTTCGTCAGCGCGCTTGAAGGTGTTGTTGATGCGGCGAACCATGGTGGGGACGGAGTCATAGGCGTACAGAGACTGGTCCGGGTACATGGTTTCGGAGGTGTTGCCGTCGGCAGCGACTTGCCAGCCGGACAGATAGACGGCTTCCAGGCCGGCCTTGGCCTGTTGCATGGCCTGACCGGCGGTGATGGCGCCGAAGGCATTCACATAGCCCTTCTTGGCGGTACCGTTGATTTTTTCCCACAGGATCTTGGCACCGCGTTGGGCCAGGGTTTGTTCCGGCTGCAGGGAGCCGCGCAGCCGGACGACGTCAGCGGCGGAATAACCGCGCTTGATGTTCTTCCAGCGGGGGTTTTCGGCCCAATCCTTTTCCAGGGCGGCAATTTGCTGTTCGCGAGTGCTCATGTGGATTCCTTGAAGATGACAGGTTGAAGGTTCTACGGGGCGGCCGAGCGGGCCGGTACCGTTGGGAAATGAGTATAGAGGCTTTCGTTGCTGGGATCAACAGTCTTATATAAGACATAAGACGGTTTATTTATTTTTAAAAACAACATGTTGCGGCAAAAATTTTGTATCGTGAAATGCAGTGCGCTCCTATGAAATCGAGGGGGTTTGGGCCTGGGCTAGGAGTTCGTTTCGACTCGTAAAGGTTCTCCGGGTTCAGGTCAAAGGGTGGTTGGCGACCAGGACGCCATCGGGATCGGCATAGAGCCATTCGCCGGGACGGAAGGTGGTCCCGCCGAAGGTCACCGCGAGGTCCCGCTCGCCGACGCCCTTCTTGATGCTCTTCTGCGGATGGGTGGCCAGGGCTCGCACGCCGATGTCGATTGCGCCGATGGCGGCGGAATCGCGGATGCAACCATAGACGACGATCCCCTCCCAGCCGTTCTTGTGGGCGAGCACCGCCAGTTGGTCACCGACCAGGGCGCAACGCTGGGAGCCGCCGCCATCGACGACCAGGACCTTGCCCCGGCCATCCCCGCCGAGGGCTTCGCGGACCAGGGAATTGTCCTCGAACAGCTTGAGGGTGACGATCTGTCCCGAAAACGTCGCGCGGCCGCCGAAGACGCGAAACATGGGAGCGACGACTCGGACCTGGGTGCCGAGTTCGGTCTCGTACTGGTCGCAGAGGTCGGCAGTTTGAAAGCTCATGGAAGTTCTCCCTACGGGAAAAAAGAAAAGCCATGCGGCGCATGGCTTGGGGGGATGGGATGGGTCGTCAGGCCAAGGCTTCGGCGATTTCTTCGAAGACCAGTCTGACCTTGCCTTCGGCGTCCAGGTCCACGGTGACGCGACCGCCATTGGACAGCCGGCCGAAAAGCAGCTCGTCCGCCAGGGCCGAGCGGATGGTGTCCTGGATCAGGCGGGCCATGGGGCGAGCTCCCATGAGGGGGTCGAAGCCCTTGCCAGCCAGCATCTCCTTCAAGGCATCGGTGAAGTGGGCTTCCACCTTCTTCTCGTGGAGTTGCTCCTCAAGCTGCATGAGGAACTTGTCGACCACACGGAGGATGACGTCGTGGTCAAGGGCCGCGAAGGAAATGGTGGCATCCAGCCGATTGCGGAACTCCGGCGTGAACAGGCGCTTGATTTCCGCCATCTCGTCGCCGGCCTGCTTGCTGCTCGTGAAACCTATTGAGGTCTTCTGCAGGTCGGCGGCCCCGGCATTGGTGGTCATGATGATGACCACGTTGCGGAAATCGGCCTTGCGCCCGTTGTTGTCGGTCAGGGTCCCGTGATCCATCACCTGGAGCAGGATGTTGAAGATGTCGGGATGGGCCTTTTCGATTTCGTCGAGCAAGAGCACGCAGTAAGGCTTCTTGGTGATCGCCTCGGTCAGCAGACCGCCCTGGTCGAAACCGACGTAGCCCGGAGGAGCCCCAATCAGGCGAGAGACCGCGTGGCGCTCCATGTACTCGGACATGTCGAAGCGCTGCAATTCGATCCCCATGCAGTAAGCAAGCTGCTTGGCGACCTCCGTCTTGCCGACGCCAGTGGGGCCGGAGAAAAGGAAGGAGCCGATCGGTTTGCCCGGATTGCCGAGCCCGGAACGGGCCATCTTGATCGCCTTGGTGAGCGCGTCGATGGCTTTGTCCTGGCCGAAGACGACGGCCTTCAAGTCGCGGTCCAGATTCTTCAAGGCGCCGCGGTCGTCGGTCGTCACATGCTGGGAAGGGATACGGGCGATCTTGGCGACGATTTCCTCGATGTCCTGCTTGCCGATGACCTTCTTCTGCTTCGATTTGGGCAGGATGCGCTGGGCGGCACCGGCCTCGTCGATGACGTCGATGGCCTTGTCCGGCAGATGGCGATCCGTGATGTAGCGGGCGGAGAGCTCCACCGCCGAGGACAGCGCCGTCGCCGAGTATTTGATACCGTGGTGCGCTTCGAAGCGGGCCTTCAGCCCCTTGAGGATTTCGACGGTTTCGGCCACCGACGGCTCGCTCACGTCGATTTTCTGGAAACGCCGGGACAGCGCGCTGTCCTTCTCGAAAATTCCCCGGAATTCGGTATAGGTCGTCGCTCCGATGCACTTCAAAGTGCCGGCCGAAAGGGCGGGTTTCAAGAGATTGGAGGCGTCCAGGGTCCCCCCCGAGGCGGCGCCGGCGCCGATCAGAGTGTGGATTTCGTCGATGAAGAGGATGGCATTGACGTTGTCCTGGAGAGCCTTCAGGACCCCTTTGAGTCGCTGTTCGAAATCGCCGCGATACTTGGTGCCGGCCAAGAGCGCCCCCATATCCAGGGCGTAGACGTTGGCTTTGCCCAGGATTTCCGGAACGTCCCCTTCGACCACCCGACGCGCCAGCCCCTCGGCGATGGCGGTCTTTCCGACTCCCGCCTCGCCCACGAGGAGGGGATTGTTCTTCCGGCGGCGGCAGAGAATCTGGATCACCCGCTCCAGTTCCTTGTCGCGGCCGATGAGGGGGTCGATCTTGCCCTGCAAGGCCAGAGCGTTGAGATTGATGGTGTACTGCTCCAGCGGGCCGGCTTGCTGCTGCTCTCCCTCGGTCTCGGTTTCGCCTTCGGCTGGCGCCTTTTGCTGGGGTACCTTGCTGATGCCGTGGGAAATGAAATTCACCACGTCGAGCCGGGTCACGCCCTGCTTCTGGAGAAAATAGACCGCGTGGGAGTCCTTCTCTCCATAGATGGCCACCAGGACGTTGGCCCCGTTGACCTCTTTCTTACCCGAGGACTGGACGTGCAGGATCGCCCGCTGGATGACGCGCTGGAAGCCCAGGGTAGGCTGAGTGTCGATTTCCTCTTCGCCCGAGACCGAGGGGGTGTGCTCGGCGATGAAGTTCGCCAGGTCCCGGCGCAGGCCATCGACCTTCGCTCCGCACGCTCTCAGGGCCTCGGCGGCCGATGGATTGTCCAGAAGCGCGAGCAAGAGATGCTCGACAGTAATGAACTCATGCCGTTTCTGCCGCGCCTCCACGAAGGCCATATGCAGGCTGACTTCGAGTTCCTGAGCGATCATTAGTTTTCCTCCATGACGCAGGCCAGCGGATGCTGGTGCTGCCGGGCGTGGGCGCTGACCTGCTCGACCTTGGTTGCGGCAATGTCGCGAGGAAAGACCCCACAGAGCCCGCGCCCCTCATTGTGCACTTTGAGCATGATTCGTGTCGCTTGTTCAGTATCCATGCCGAAAAATCGCTGGAGTACGGAAACTACGAAATCCATCGGAGTGTAGTCGTCGTTCAACAGCAGAACCTTGTACAACCGAGGCGGCCGGACGCGCGTGCGCTGCGCCTCGAGGAGTTCTCCGTCCATCGGTTTGATCGCCATGAATTGATTCTATACAGTCCGGTTCATAGTGCAATAGCTCGGGTCAGCAACATTGCGCCATGAGCCGTCGAAACCGGGCGATTTTGGCTCTGGGACTAGTGTATGCCTTTGGCATCGTCCGGAAACCCGCATGGCGCCTCGTTTTTTTGTTGCGCTGCGAAAAAAATAGTTGTTGACGCATAGGGTTATTGCGCGTAGAAAGCGAAAACGTTTGGATTCAGCCTGCATCGAGGATGCGTCGCGCCCCCGGTTCGGCGAAGTCAAACGGGGAGTCGGGGGAACCCGTTTCATTAAAGTTTTCGTAGGAAAGTAGCAGACATGGCACTAGGCACCGTCAAGTGGTTCAATGATTCCAAGGGGTTCGGCTTTATCACCCCGGACGATGGCAGCGAGGATCTTTTCGCCCACTTCTCCGCCATCAATATGAGCGGCTTCAAGACCCTCAAGGAAGGCGAGAAGGTTTCGTTCGAAGTGGTGCAAGGCCCGAAGGGCAAGCAGGCTTCGAATATCCAACGCGCTTGAACCAAGACACCGGAATTCGTGAAACCCGTCTTCGGACGGGTTTTTTTTCGGCCAGAATCAGGTCACCGTGGTTTCGTCGGTGCGCTGTTCGCCCTGGGAGTCGAGCCAGTGGACGGCGATCCGGTCGCCCGGCTTGAGGCCCCGAGCGCGGAACGCGAAGAGCGGGTTCTTGGCGACTGCAGTATTGAGTTGCCCCTCGACAAGAAGGCGGCCATTGACCACGACGGTAAACGTATGGATGAAATGTGCAGGCACGATCTGCCCTTTTTCGTCCTTGCGCAGCCCCGTTTCCATGGGATGCTGCAAGAGCATCCGGATCTCGGCGATCTCTCCCTGCACTTGCGCCCGGATCTTGATCGGGTCAGGCACTGCGGAACTTCCTCGGGGACGCTAAAGGGGCAAGCGGTTCTGCGGCGCACGCCGCGGGACAAGACCGGCCCAGGGGCTGGGGGACATTGCAGAAACCGCCTTGCAGCGGATCGCTTGCATTGCGAGCGGGTGGATTCAGCCTATGCACCGCATCCGCCCAAGGTGACCTTGACCTCCCGCCACGCGACGTGGTGCTTCCCGTCGCCAGTCCGGGCGACGACCCGCACCCGTGTAGTTTCCGCCAGCTTGAGCTGCAAACGGACATAGGGCAGGACTCCGGCGCCAAAATCCAGAGCGGCGCACAGGGGCATCGGGTTCTTTTCGGCGAAAACGGCGAGATTGCGGGTGTCGGGCAAGGTGCAGGCAATCTCGATTTCCACCTTGGCGCCGTTCTCGGCGATCTCGGGAGCAGTGATCGCGATCTCCCGGGTCTCCGCCGCGCTCTCGACGCCGTAGGCCCGCAGGGCGGTGCTCAGGTTGCGGGAGGTAAACGCCGGCCGATTCCACTCGCCCGCCAGCACACGCCGCGGGATCAGCGCACTCGCGGCGAGGAACGGAAGCACTAGGCTCGCGCCTCCACTACGCAGAAGAATCCGGCGCAGAGGATCAACCGGAAGGGTATCCATGGTTCAGGCGGGAGACTGCCAATGGCCGGACTTGCCGCCCTTCTTTTCCAGGAGGCGGATTCCGTCGATGCGCATGCCCCTATCCACCGCCTTGCACATGTCGTAGATGGTGAGCAGGCCGACCGAAACCGCGGTCAGCGCTTCCATCTCGACGCCGGTGCGGCCGTGGCATTCGGCGGTTACTTCGCAGTGGACGGCCAGGTTTGCCGGATCCGCGGCGAATTCGGCGGCGACCCTGGTCAATGCGATGGGGTGGCAAAGGGGGATCAATTCGCCGGTGCGCTTGGCGGCTTGGATTGCAGCGATGCGCGCGATTCCGAGGACATCGCCCTTCTTGGACGATCCGGAAAGGATGAGTTCAAGGGTGGCCGGTTCCATATAGATGGAACCGCGGGCACGGGCGACCCGGGCGGTCTCGCTCTTGCCGCCGACATCGACCATGTGGGCCTGGCCGGAGGCATCGAAATGGGTGAGGGGCGACGTCAAGCTTGGTTACCTTCGGTTACGGGCGCGCGGCGCAGGGCCGCCGGACAGTGGGATATCATAGCATCCATGCGCCTTTCCCAACGCCTCGTCGCCCTTGCCCTGGCCGCCGTGCTCGTGGTCCCCCCCGTTCGCGGCGACGATCTCCCGGATCTGGGCGAAGCCTCCGCCGGCGATCTTTCGCCAGCCACCGAGAAGAAGATAGGCCAGCAAATCATGCACGAATTTCGCTGGCGCGACCCG
>DAORDK010000155.1:0-6053 GCA_035345935.1 Rhodocyclaceae bacterium
GGGAAACCGCCTTCGCCGAACTCAGCGAAGCCGCCCAGGCCCTGGGCGCCAACGCTGTCGTCGGCATCGACATCGACTACGAAGTGCTGGGGGAAACCAACGGGATGCTCATGGTGGCGGTGAGCGGGACGGCGGTGACGGTGGGTTGAGGGGTTGGCAGAGGCAATAACGTGGTCTGTCCCCTTTTACTTTCCTTTTACTTTCGATGCAGTCGCGGTGGGGTAGCCTTTCGCAGGCCGGCAGCATGACATTGAACGCCAATCTGGTTCGCGCGCCGCGTTCCTGCATCGAATACGTCGTGACCCATGAGCTTTGCCACCTTCAGCATCGCGATCACGACGCCATTTTTTTCGTCTGCTTGGGCGGGTGATGCCGAATTGGGAGCAGCGGAAGCAGCAGTTGGAAACGGCACTTCTTTGAATTGAGGGAGGGGGAAATGACTGACGTTGCAAGCGTGGTTGTCAGAGAGCCGATTGCCGGTGCCGTGAGCGCCAGGCCGAAAACGATGCAAGTGGGTCAATTGGTCTGCGAACTGGCTGGAACTGAACCAGCGGCGGCGCGCTATACCGCAGCCAAGCAAATCGTCCTTGGGTGGATTCAGAATCACCGCCGACTCGGTGCGCTTCTCCCGGCGACAGCACAGGCGATGCCTGAATTTGCAGTAGAGGAAGGTGGACTGTTACTCCAGGCGGTAAGACTTGAACTGGAAGGTGCCGACATCTGGGCCGCACGCTTCCAACATCCGGATGACGATGTGCCTGGGCGCACATGGACCGTCGAAACCAACGTAGCACTCTCCGGCGACAAGGCTATTTTCGGATACCGGATGAGCGCGAGTTCCCTGCCCGGCGTCGATTCACCAATTCAGTTCTCAAAACCCGGCGTCCTCCGTAATGTCACCGAGCAGATGGGATTGCGGGATGCTGGCCGATTGCTCGATGGGGTCGCGCTAAACGTCACGGGTAGCCCGGAAGTGGACGCCCTACACAGGCTGGTATTCCACCCGGAGCGGAGCCTGCCGGTGCTGGTGGTAAGCGAACTTCCACGGCGGTGGTTCGGCGAAACGGATCAGTACCTCGTCGACTGCGATGGTGTGGCCAGAAGGCTTCGATTTGCTGCTCATGTCGTTCGGCTCTCATTTGCAATGGGCTACGAATGGCAAGACAAGGTGGGTGACCTGTGGTCGGTGTATGGCGGCGCGGCTCGAGTCTACTGGCCGAATGCCCGCCTTACCGAAGAGGATCGTGGCCGGCATGGACTGTTTTTTCCGGATCGGATCGCACAGTGGCCTTCCCCCGATGGCAACGAACAAGGTGTCGGGGTTTTTACGAGATGGTTGGAGCGGCGTTGCTGGGCCTACCAGCTCTCGCCGGAATATCGCGAACGATTCGCGTCGTTCCTGGACGTCCGTTCCCGCTCCATCGAGCTCGCCATCCAGCGTGCGGCCAAGGCGGGCAACTTGGCCGACGAGGTTGTCGCGCTGCGTCAGCAGGTCGAGGCGCTGCGTGATGAAAAGCAGATGGCGACCGATATCGGCAACGAGTATGGAAAGGAGCGGGACGAATTGAAGGCCCGGGTCGAGGACCTGGAGGGCCAGATTTTCGGCCTCAAGCAGACCATCAGCAGCCTCCGGCGTGCGAAGACCGCTGGAACTTCGGCAGAAGCACCGGACATCCCGGATACCTTCGATGATCTTGAGGCATGGTGCGACAAGTATCTGAGCGGATGCGTCCATGTCCTGCCGCGGGCGATCAATGCCGCCAAGCGTAGCAACTACAGCGAACCCGCTCTGGTCTATAAGGCGCTGATGCTGCTCGCCAACGAGTACAGGAATATGCGCATTACCGGGACTACCGAGGCGAAGGAAGCGTTCGAGCGACAACGTGAGGCTTTGGGCATCAAACCGATATCGCGTTCCGGCGGGGAAACGACGTTCACCAAGTTTTCGTCGGATTACGAGGTTTCTTGGGGGAACAAGGGGGAAAAGCGTACGCTTGAATGGCACCTGGAAAAAGGCGGTGGGCGCGACGAGCGGTACTTCCTTCGCATGTACTTTTTCTGGGACGATGAGTCCGAGCAGGTCGTTGTGGGGTGGATGCCTGGCCATCTGCCCAATTCACTCACGTGATTGGATGGCGCTATGGAATTGTCAATCTGGTCGCCCGATTTCGTCGCCGTCCACAAGTGGTTCTTCGGCATCTACGCCGCCGGGACAATCTCGTTCGTGCTCGGGGCGCGTTCGTTTGAACCATATCGACTCGGCCATTTGCTGGAGAAGAATAGGCATGAGAAGAATAGGGGTCAAAGAATAGGCAAAGAATAGGGGTCACAAAGAATAGGGGTCAGACCACGAATAAAGAGCCGAGATTTAGCCGGCCAACGCGCCTATAATATTCTGGCTATCCATAATTTGGAGATACCCCATGCGCACCGTTGCCGTCTTTGAAGCCAAGAACCGGCTTTCCGAACTGCTCACCGCCGTCGAGCATGGGGAGGAAATCACCATTACCCGGCATGGTTGCCCGGTGGCGCGCATCGTATCCGCCAACGCCCCCGCCCAATCCCAGGAGCAACGGGAGCGCGTCGCCGGCACCCTGGCGCGGCTGCGTACCCTGCGCCGGGGATGCAGCCTTGGCGCCTCCCTCTCCGATGCCATCGAGAACGGTCGCGACTGATGCCCTTCGTTCTCGACAACTCGGTCGTCACCGGCTGGTACCTCGAAGATCAGGCGACCGATTACACCGAAGCCGTTGCCACCAAGCTCGAATCCGAGTGCGCTGTCGTTCCCGCGATCTGGCAGCTCGAGTTCGCCAACGTCCTGAAGACCGCCTGCACCCGGGGCAAGCTGGAAATCGAAACGGCCCGCCAGATCATGGATGCCATCGGCGCGCTACCCATCGAAATCGATCGGGACACGCCGGGGCCGCGTCAGCTGTTCGAACTGGCGATGCGCCACAAGCTGAGCAGCTACGACGCTGCCTATCTCGAACTCGCCCTGCGTATGGGACTCCCCATCGCCTGCCAGGACGGGAAGTTGCGAGACGCAGCTAGGGCGGCAGGAGTCACTGTAGTCTGAGCGCGGAGCACGCTCGGCGCTCAGTGCCAGATACCGTCTTGCAATCCGACATTTGAGCCGACATTCGCCGAACACCCAGGCTCAGGCCGCAAGCGCGTTCAGCCACCCGGCCGCGTCTGTGATTTGCACCCGGCCGCGAACTTCCACCTGCCGCAAATCCCGCACCAATTGCACCGCCTCGGCTTCCGGAAACTTTTCGGCAAAGTTCGCCAATGGCCGATGCAGCGTGTTGTCGGCAAGCTTGCACTCGATCAGATGGGTCAGCCGCTGGTCGTCGCTCAAAGCGAAATCGACCTCGGCGCCGTCCTTGGTGCGGATGTAATGCAGGCCGGCGGCCTTGCCCAGGGCGTCCTGCTGGAAATGGACGTGTTTGAGCAACATGGCGGCGACGGCGTTTTCCAGCCGTAGTCCATCGTCGCCCTGGACCAAGCCGGTGTCGAAGAAATAGACCTTGGGGGTCTGCAGGATGGCGCGGGCGACGTTGTGGTGCCAGGGATGGACGGCGAAGACGATGTACAGGGCCTGGAGGATGTCCAGGAAGCGCTTGAGGGTGGTGGGCGATACGGCCAGATCCCGGGCGATGGAGGCCAGCGAGAGGGGCGACCCCACCCGCTCCCTCAATAGCTCGACGAAGAGGCGCATAGTGCTGATTTCGTGGAGGCGCGCGAAATCCACCACGTCTTCGCGGATGAGGTCGGTAAAGTACTGGCGGCGCCAGCGGTCGGCATCTTCGGGCCGCTCGGCCAGGCAGGGCTCGGGGAAGCCACCACGGACCATGAGCCGGTCGAGGGCCTCGACCGGACTCGCTCCCTGCTGTTCGCACCACTCCCGTACCGAAATGGGATGCAGGCGGAAGGCTAGGTAGCGGCCAGCCAGCGAGTCGCCGCTCTGGCGCCAGGTATCCATGCGGGCGCTGCCGGTGACCAGCAGCATCTGTCCGGGGGGGCGACCATCGACCACGCCCTTGAGCCAGGCTTTCCAGTCTCGCATCTTGTGGATTTCGTCCAGGGCCAGCAACGCCGCCCGGGGCGACCAAGTCTGCCGCTGGAGTATCGCCCGGTCGCCGGCCACGTCCCAATTGAGGTATTGGGCCGGCGGATGCCGCTCCATAAGCTGGCGGCACAGTGTCGTCTTACCCACCTGCCGAGGGCCAGTGAGGAGCACCATCTTGCGCGGAAGATCGGCGGCGATAAGGTCGTCTAGGTAACGCTTCATGCCGACCATTTTAGTGATCACTGGAAAAAAGTCGCGACTTTTTTCCAGTGATCGATCAAAACGACGAACAAGAAGCGCAACATGACGTTTCCGCCGCGTTGGTCAGCGCATCTTGGGATTCATGCTGCCCCGGTTGTATTCCTTGTCCCCGGGCATCACCGTGCGGGTACCCGGGAGCCAGCCGCCCTGGGCGTCGACGGGGCGGGTCTTGTTTTCCGGGTACTGGGCGGCCACCTGTTGCGCTTCGGCAGCCTTTTTGGCATCGATGTATTCCCAGCGGCCGTTTGGGAAGAGGCGGACCTTTTCGCCACTGGCCGTGGTGGCCTCCAGTGGAGTACGGTCGAGGTCGGCGGCAACGCAAGTGCCGACAATGGCCGACAGGCACAGTGCCAGGAAGCCCCGGATCACAGCTTGCCCTCCACCCAGGCCAGGACCGAAGCCAGTGCACCCGCCAGTTTTTCCGGCTGGGTGCCGCCGGCCTGGGCCATGTCCGGCCGGCCACCGCCCTTGCCGCCCACCTGCTGGGCCACCATATTCACCAATTCGCCGGCTTTGACCTTGCCGGTAAGGTCCGCAGTGACGCCAGCAATCAGGGTCACCTTGCCGTCGGCCACCGAAGAAAGCACCACGGCGGCAGACTTGAGCTTGTCCTTAAGCTTGTCCATAGTCTCGCGCAGGGCCGTGACATCGGCCCCTTCCAGGAGGGCGGCGAGCACCTTGGCGCCCTTGACGTCCACCGCCTGGCTCGCGAGGTCGTCGCCCTGGCTGGCGGCCAGCCGGGATTTCAGCCGGGCGAGTTCCTTTTCCAGGGCGCGGACGTTGTCTAGCACTTGGGCAATCTTGGCCGGCACCTCAGACACCGGGGCCTTGAAAGCGGCGGCGGCACAAGCCAGGGCAGCGTCCTGCTGCTGCACCAGGGCCAGTGCATTGTCGCCGGTGACGGCCTCGACTCGGCGCACACCGGCGGCAACCCCGGCCTCCGCCACAACCTTGAAGAAGCCGATGTCGCCTGTACGAACCACATGGGTGCCTCCACACAATTCCCGGGAAGAACCGATGTCCAGCACCCGCACCGAGTCGCCGTATTTCTCGCCGAAGAGCATCATGGCGCCCAGCTTCTGGGCTTCCGCGATGGGCAAGACACGGCATTCGGTGGCGGCATTGGCGAGCACTTCTGCATTGACGAGGGTCTCGACCTTGCGGATTTCCTCGTCGGTCAGCGGCTGGTTATGGACGAAGTCGAAGCGGGTCTTGTCGGGATCCACCTGGGAACCCTTCTGCTGGACGTGATCGCCCAGGACTTCGCGCAGGGCCTTGTGCAGCAGGTGGGTGGCGGAGTGGTTGCGCATGGTGCGGCTGCGGGCCAGCACATCCACCTTGGCGGTGACGCCGTTGCCTACCGTGAGGGTGCCGGTCTTGACCACGCCGTGGTGGCCGAAGACGGTGGCCTGGATCTTTTGCGTGTCCTCGACGGCGAAAATGCCGTGCACCGACTGCAGGGCACCGCGGTCGCCCACCTGGCCGCCGGATTCGGCATAGAACGGGGTGTGGTCGAGGACAACGACACCCATTTCGCCTTCGTGTAGCTCATTCACCGGTGCGCCGTCCTTGTAGAGGGCCAGAACATTGGCCTTGAACTCCAGCGTCTCGTAGCCGTGGAAGGTGGTGGCTGGGCCATCGTAATCGAGATTGGCGGCCATCTTGAATTTGCCGGCGGCGCGGGCCTGTTCCTTCTGGCGGGCCATGGCGGCGTCGAAGGCGG
>DAORDK010000156.1:0-6032 GCA_035345935.1 Rhodocyclaceae bacterium
CCGTGGCCGCGGATCAGCCGCTGCGCGGCTGAGGCGCGCGCGACCGCGGTTTCGCGGCGTTGCCGAAAGCACACCGACGACCTGCGTCGCGCCGGCACTGCGCACCGCAATCTCGATCTCGCCGCCGTCCGGCGAGAAGGCGATCGCGTTATCCTCTCCGCAGCGGCGCGAAACTGGTTGAAAGCAGCCGGTTATATTCTGGACGCGTCCCATTTTCACCTGAGGAGAAAGAAAAGCTCTACATATTCCGTGTGTTACGCCTCTGAAGTATCCTGTGCAGCAGATCTTTCTCCGCGGCTGCAGCGGATGTTCCAGGGCGCCGAGAAGAACACCAAAGAAGCGCCAAAGAGCGAAGAGAGAGCCAGTCTTCCCAATTTGCATAGTCGAAGGAAATCCAGTTTCGCGTCATCGGGTCTGAACCAGTTTCAGAATGGCCGCGACATATCCAGCAGGTTCGCGAGCGAATCGCCAACGGAATCGGACGCCCTGCGCTGATCTCTTAGCCGCTGTTTGCGCCGCCGCGCCGAACTTGCGCCGTTGCTGTTACAACGAGCGGCTTGGCACTCAACGCGCCGCCACGCCAACGGTCACTGCGCTGGTGGGCACGGTGCTAGACACAAACCCGCCGGCAGCCGGGACCGAGTCGCCCCCCGCTGCGGCAACGTGCATACCGCGCCGGTCGTTTGCGGGAACAAACGAAACACCGAGAAAGGGCAGCAGCAATTCCGCCTCGTTCCGCCCGCTGCGGCTGCGCGCTTCTCCCCGAGCGGATCGACGCGATCTTTCCGCTCGTCGGCCCACAGTGTGGTCAGCGTGTGGTAGCGAAACGCGAGAGAACTCCCTTGCGTATGAATGGAGACGCAATCGGCGACATCCTGACCCACACGGGCGAGCCAGCAAGTTCGCCGCAATGCTTGCTGCACACACGGGAACCACCGCTTTGGAGCTGTATCGACGCAGCGTTGGTTCAGGACGAATCACCGAACTTTCACGAAAAGCTGTGTCGGCAGATTGCCGGCCTCGATGTTCAGGGTCAGCAGGGCGAGTTGTTTTCCCTGCGCGGCGGCGGGCTGCGAGTTCAAATCGAAATTCCCGACCACGCGGTTGCCTACGGTAGCGGCCCGCCAGTAGGAAACCCCTTGATCCAAACGCAAAGTGAGCCGCTTACCCGATGACCAATCTACCTCCAGCAAGCGACCGTGACTCGTCGTCGCTGTATCCCCTACTCGCAATCGAGTGACGAAACCGAGTTCGTTGAACGCTGCTCGCATCACTTGGTCGCGTAAGTCCAGGTCCAGCCAATCCGACCAGACGCGGTTTCGCGCCGCATTGTCTCCAGCGCTACGCCGCTTGGTCGTGGTAACTTCCAACTCATTGCTCGCCCACCGGAACTGTCCAATGGTTGCATGCAAGCCTCGGACCACTTCCAGCAACAAGGCGACTGACAAGGGAGTAAACAGGTAGCGATCCTGGTAGGCGACGGCGACCACGCTCTCTTCCTCGTCATCGAGGAGGGAGCGACTCGCTTCGTGCTGCCCGGCGATGTATTTCCAGAGCCGTTGCCCGAACCCTTGCAGTGGGCCATCCAGGTCATGGTGAAGTTCGATCTCGCGATCACCACCATCAGTCTTTTGGATTCTCAGGGCTTCCGCCGGAAGTGGCTCGCCCGCATCAAGAATGGCCTGTTCTGCCGTGATGAGGGGTGCGCCATCGCCCCAAGTCGAATTGAACGCCAGGGCGGCTTGATCGCCCAAGGCCCAGCGCTGTGCTGGAACGCCGAGGGTTTCCGCCAGCAACCAGCCAGCGCCGCAGCGCACCGGTCTGTTCAAGGTATGAAGGTGAACATTCGGGTGGTCCGCCAGGCTCGCCAGCAACTGACGGTCGGCTTCGTCCAAGGTGCTGGCAGCCACGCCCGCCAGGACAATGTCCACGTTTACGCCTTGTCCGCCCAAGCGATACGCCAGATCCCGCAGCGACGAAGGTCCTACATCCCATGTGCTTGCATCGCCACCTGCATAAAGCCGTATTCCCGCCACGCCTTCTCGGCTGACTGCGCGCCAGACAGCCTCGGGCAGGCGTCGATACTCGGCGCGAGAGGTCTGGCCGAAGTAGGCTTGCTCGCGAGGTAACTGCAAGCGGTTCAGCCAGTCGTCGCTGAGGAACGCGAGCGCGGCGTGCCGATCCAGATTGTCCGCCGCGAAGCGCTGATCAAAATCGAGTACGCAATGCGGGCAGGCGCTGTCGCAGTTCACTGGACATTCCAGTTGCTGGCGGGCCCGCCGAAAAACTGAATCCAGGTGGCGATCCACGCTGGAGGCGTACCCCGCTGCGTTGCGGTCGAAGATCAAGATGGACTGGCGTACAGGTTCGTTTCCGTGGCGCGCGGGTTTGATCGAACAACCCAATTCGCTCGCCTGAACGCCGATGGATTCGGCCAGCGAATCGCGCAAGGCCACTGCCAAGGTGAGAGCCGCCGTTTCGTCGTTGAGCCAAATGCCGTTTTCCGTCTTCAACTGCAGTTCGAAGATATCCGTCCAGGTTTCATGTCCCAAGGTGAGGCCCTGCTTGATCTTCCAATCGCTGTCGCTGCCCGGGCAATGAGTGCCGCCCTCGTCCTTGGCGCGCCGCAACCTGTAATGGGGTTTCTCGAACATGGCGGGTTTACCGCCGTCCGGTTTCATTGGTTCGGCGCGACCGCACTCGAGGCACAGGGCATAGCCCTGGCCGTGGGTGCCGCGCGAGTGGTGGAAGATGTGGCCGCGGGTAGTTGCACGGAAGCGCCCAAGTTCCTCGTTGACCAGGGGAAGCCAGTCGCCCTTGGGGTTGATCCAGGGCGGTTCGATCGGCACGAAATGCTGAGTGGTGATGTCGTTGCTCGGTTCCTTGTAGAAATCCACGGCAAAACCGGCTGGTTGCAGAAATTCGCGGATGTCGGCTTCCGCGATGCTGCTTCCGCAGGCATCACAAAGGCGCGCCGCGTCCCGGCTGTGGCTGGACCCACTGGCGCCGCACTGCTGGCAGCGCCAGGCATGACGGATGTTCTGTACCTCCTTTGCCGTCTGCTGGTCGGCGGGGATATGCCAGTTGAGCGTGACGCCGGCGGAGCGGTAAACCAAGCCATCCATCACCACTTCCGAGCCGGGCGCATATTCCCGCAGCGCGGTGATCAGATCGCGGTTAGCCAGTTCGCGGCGACGATAGCGGTTGTCCTCGCGGGTCTCGGCCTGTTGCCGCAGTCGGCCTCGGGTGAGGTTGTCGAAGGGAGCGATATGGGTGGGGAAGCCATAGACCGGCAGGTAGCCGCGGGTGGCGAGTTCGCGCAGCAGGTATTCCCCGGTCAATCTTTCCTCGTGCAACCGCACGGCACGGAAGACCGGAGAGTTTTCTCCAGCATGATGGCGGACCTCGGCGGCTTCCCGCTGCAGTTGTTCCCATTCCAGCCGCCAGCCGTCCGCCTGATCGTCCATCTCCTGAGCCGCCGTGTCCATCACCCGGTGCAAATCGGCTCCCTCAAGCAGGCTATGGCGCAGCAGTTGACCTAAGCCGCGCGCCAGGTTGGGGTCGCTTGATTCGGAATAGGCACGGCACCAAGCCGCATAGCGACCCGCCAATGATGGATCTCCGAGAAAGAAAGATCCGCAGGTGAGCTTGGTTTGTTCCTGCCCGCTACACGCCAGATGGGTGGCGAAAAAGCGCGCGAGGAGCAAGGAATGCGCATGGCGCTGGACGAGGATGCGGCTATCCAGGCTGACCCGCGGTGTCGGCAGGGGAGTGTCGAACGGCCAGCGCGTGTTGGCGAACACTGCCTGGTCGAGCGGATTGGACTTGCACAAGGTCATCGCCACCGACCGGGCCTCCTTGCGGCGTCCGGCACGCCCCGCCCGTTGCAGGTAATTGGCCGGATGCGGTGGAACGTTGTTCATCCCCACGCTGGCGATGCCGCCGATGTCGATCCCCATCTCCATTGTCGTGGAACAGGACAGAAGGTTGATGTCGCCGCCTTTGAACGCCTTTTCGTAGCGGTCCAGGGCTTTCGAATCCTGTTGAGCGGAATGCTCGGCGGCGGTGAAATAAGGCGCCAGTTCGATGACGCGGTCGTTCAGCACCGGCCAAACGCCTTGCTCGCGAAGGCCGGCGACATCAGTATGGCTCGCCAGCCAGGCACGACCCCGACGGATACGTTCCAGATCGTCGGTTACTCCCGCGAAAGGAAACTCATAAAGGGGCAAATCGACCCGCTGGCATTGGCTGGTGGCATCGGTCGGCTGCTCTGGAAGGTAGGGAGTGCAGGCGCGCAAGGTGGTGTCGAGAAAGCGTCGGGTGACCGGGCAAATCCAGGCGTGGTCCATCGGCGCAAAAGCCATATTTGTCAGATGGAGTACCCGGCCATCGCCGGTCATTTGCAAGAGCTCTTCGCTGACGAGCGTGCTCCAAGCGGCGTCGAGCACCGCATCCACTCGGTCCTCGCCTTGGGGTGTAACGATTTCCGCTTTCAGTACGTGGGCGAGCAGGCGCACCAGAGTGGCGCGCAGACCGCTTGGCTTGGCTCGGGGCCAGCGGCGTTGACTACGCGCTTTGTCGCGCTGATCGCGCGGCACCAATTGGCTTTGCGGAAAGGGCATACCCAGCCAGTTACGCCAGGAAGGCGAAATGGCCAGGGAGCCGCCGGCGCGCACGAAGAAATCGAGGCTGATCTTCAGGAAATCGCGCCAGGTGACGAGGTCGAAACCCGCCGCCTGGTCGACGGCTGGCGGGACTGCGCGGATGGCATCGAGTGCCGGATAGCGCACCGCGACCAGCCCCATGCTTTCCAGGTTGTTGAGCCGCTTCGGTCGCCGGCCGAATTCCCGTACCAGGAACATGCGCGCCAGTTCGATCGGTCCACCGGCGTCGTTGAAGACCCCGTGCGCTTGGCGTCGGTAATGCTCCAGCATGAGAACGAAATCTCTCCCCTGGGTGGCCAGGTGCTGGGCCAGGTCGTTGAACGGTATGGGGACAGGGCGGGTGAGCTCAGCAAGTTGTTTGCGTTTTCCGGCGATTAGATCGTCGAGCTCCGGCCTGGGGTTGGTCGCGGCAATCGGCGCCAGCGTCTCGATATCCCTGCGCAAGCTTGCCGCTTCTTGGCTGGCTTGCCCCTGTCCAAGTTGCAGCGCCAAGTGATACACCAACCCGCGCACCCGGTTGCGTTCCGAATCCTGTTGCAGCTTGGCCGCCATGCGGGCAGTACCCTGGCGGCTGTCGTTGAAGGTGAGCAGACGCCTGCCCCGGTAAGGATGGTCGGCGGGTTTGTCGCCATCCGGCGAGTATTCCAGCAGCGTGGGCAGGATGCTTCCCAGCAGGAAGGGCGCACCCAGCCGGCTGAACTGGAACAGGGGCCGCTTGTAGCTGTCATGGCCTCGGCAGACCGGGCAGAACAGACCGTTGCCCTCGTCCTCAGCCATCGACAGCCGCACCGTATCGGCTGCATGTTCCACGATTCGGCGGCTTTGCCGTTCGATGTCCCACGATTCAACCTTGTCCAATGGGCGGTTTACGATCAAGACCTTGGATTGGCTGCCCTTGGCTTCTTCTTCATCCGCCTCCTCGACGGCTTCAGCGGGCTCCATTTCCAGTTCGAATTCGTCCAGAGCCGCTTGCGGCTGGTAATGAACCAGCTTGCCCTTGGTCTCCCCCGCCAGCAGATGCACCGTGCCACAGTCGCCGCAAGTGACAACCTCATAAGCGGGGCTCCCGCAGTCGCAGTGCTTGCGCGGATCGAAGTAGACTTGTCCATATGGCCAGGCATGGTCATCCAGGACAGTGCCGGCCTTCTTCGAGCAGGCGCGATCGGCACAACCCCACAAGCCCGAGATCGTTTGATGGAAGAGATGGGCGCGCAGAGGGAGGAAGGGGGTGCCCTCGTCTGACTGCGTACCGGACAGCAGGTCGAGCCAATGGAGAATTTCTCGCTGTTGCCCGCGAGTAGGCCGGTTTTGATCGGGAAAAAGCAGCCGACTGACCTCGGAAAGTCTTGCCACTGGCGGCTTGTTGGC
>DAORDK010000157.1:0-5964 GCA_035345935.1 Rhodocyclaceae bacterium
CCATCCGGACATCTGTGCTTGGCAGAAAAGCGGACATCTCTGCTTTGGATTGACAACCCTGGTGGACAAAGGGTATCGGGAGTAGAGGCCGTGGCGTAGAATGAATCGTCCAGACTTTCCCGGAGGCTTCGTGTCATTCTTGTTTCCCGGCGTGTTCGATTTGCCCTGGTGGGGCTATGTATTAACGACTCTTGCGCTGACCCACGTAACCATTGCCGCGGTCACCATTTTTCTGCATCGCTGCCAGGCTCACCGCGCCTTGGAACTTGCACCGCTGCCCTCCCATTTCTTCCGCTTCTGGCTTTGGTTAACCACCGGAATGATCACCCGGGAGTGGGCGGCGATCCACCGCAAGCACCACGCCAGGTGCGAAACCGCCGACGACCCTCACAGCCCTCAAGTCCTGGGTCTCAATCGCGTGCTGTGGGGCGGGGTCTTTCTCTATGTGCGCGAGTCCCACAATGCGGAGACCCTGGCCCGATTCGGTCAGGGCACGCCGGAGGACTGGATCGAACGCAATCTCTATACGCCGCTTCACAAGTATGGCGTCGTCCTCATGGCCCTGATCGACCTCGCCCTCTTCGGTCCCCTGCCGGGGGCGCTGATCTGGGGCGTGCAGATGGTCTGGATTCCCTTCTGGGCTGCGGGGGTGATCAATGGGATCGGTCACTACTGGGGTTACCGCAATTTCGGGTGTGCCGATGCCTCCAGCAACATCGTCCCCTGGGGCATTCTCATCGGTGGCGAGGAACTGCACAACAACCATCATGCCTTTGCCACCTCGGCCAAGCTATCCAACCGCTGGTACGAATTCGACATCGGCTGGCTCTATATCCGCATCCTGGCGATCCTCGGTATGGCACGGGTCAAGAAGGTCGCGCCGACACCCCGTCTGGTCGCGCCGCGACCGGTAGTCGATCTTGCCACCCTGCAGGCGGTCATCGCGCATCGTTACGATGTCCTTTCCCGCTATACAAAATACCTGCGTGAACTCTACCGCCAGGAGATGGATGACCTTGCGGACCGCACGCAGTTCAGGGGACTCCGCCGCTGGCTGGAGGTCGATGCCCGCGAGGTTCCCGCCGATCTGCGGGCGCGGCTTGATGCTTTGTTGGCGCGGAGCCAACCCCTGGCTACCGTTTATTCCATGCGGGAAGAGCTGGCTGAAATCTGGAGCCGCACCAATGCCAGTGCGGAGCAACTCGTGAAAGCGCTCCAGGACTGGTGTGGTAAGGCCGATGCTTCGGGGATCGCCCAGTTGCGGGAAATGTCCCTGAGATTGCGCAGCTATGCGCCGGCTTGAGTGCCGGTTTCTGGCCGCAGTACCGGTTCGGGCCTGGTTTGCAACTCTGGCGCTGGCGACCTGGGGCTTGGTCGCGGTGGGCTTGGAACTGCAGGCCCTTCTGCGTCTGGCGCCCTGTCCGTTGTGCATTTTCCAGCGGATACTCTACCTGGCGATAGGATTTCTCGGGCTGGTGGGCTTTCTCCTCCCGACGGTCCGCCTCGTCTGGTGCGCCCTGGTTGCCTTGCTTGGACTGGGGGGGGCGGCAGTGGCGGGCTACCAGAGCTGGATGCAGGCATTTCCCCAACTTGCCACGGAGTGCGGCTACGCCGAACCCAACGCAATCGAGCGCCTGGTCGATTATCTGGGTATGCAATGGCCTGGACTCTTTCTCGCTACCGGATTCTGTACCAGCCGCGATTGGGAATTCCTCGGGTTGTCCATGGCCAACTGGTCGTTCTTCGTGTTTCTTGGCTGTGCGGGGCTTGCGCTCGCGCTGGCCGTCCGCCGCGGGCAATAAAAAACCCGCCGGAAGGCGGGTTTTTCTACAAGGGAGGGACTTACTTGAGTTTTACTTCCTTGAAAGCCACATGCTTACGAGCTTTCGGATCATACTTCACGAACTCCAGCTTCTCAGGCGTCGTGCGCTTGTTCTTGGAGGTGGTGTAGAAGTAGCCGGTGCCGGCAGTGGATTCCAGCTTGATCTTTTCGCGACCGCCTTTAGCCATTTCGCTCTTCCTTTATCAATCAGACTTCGCCACGGGCTCGCAGATCGGCCAGGACGGCGTCGATGCCGTTCTTGTCGATGATGCGCAGGCCGGCGTTGGAAACGCGCAGGCGGATGAAGCGGTTTTCACTTTCAACCCAGAAACGGCGGTATTGCAGGTTGGGCAGGAAGCGGCGCTTCGTTTTGTTGTTGGCGTGGGAAACGTTGTTCCCGACCATCGGGCTCTTGCCCGTCACTTGGCAGACTCGCGCCATGATGGGTGCTCCAGTTCCGGTAATTCGTTAGAGGAAAGCCCGCAATTCTAACGAATAAGCTTGTGTCCGATCAAGCGTTTTTTCGGACTCAGAGCAGGCCACGCTCCGAGAAGGAGAGGGCCTGAGCGGTGCCGGCGACGATGAAATGGTCGAGAACCTTGACGTCCACCAGAGTCAAGGCATCCTTCAGGCTACGGGTGAGGGACTCGTCGGCCCGCGAGGGTTCCGCCACCCCGGAAGGATGGTTATGGGCGAGGATGACTGCGGCGGCATTGCGGGCGAGGGCCGCCTTGACCACTTCCCGGGGGTAGACGCTGGTGCCGGTGAGGCTGCCGCGGAAAAGCTCCTCGGCGAGGATGAGGCGATTCTGGGCGTCGAGCCAAAGAGCGACGAAAACTTCGTGGGGGCGGCCGGCGAGGTGCAGGCGCAGCCAGTCGCGCACTGAGGCAGGGGACGTGAACGCGTCCCGGCCGGCGAGATCCTGGGCCAGCGCCCGGCGAGCCAGTTCGAAGCTGGCCTTCAACTGGGCTGCCTTGGCGACGCCGATTCCGGGAACCTGGGCAAGATCGGCCAGTGGCGCCTCGACCAGGGCCTCCAGGCGCCCGCGGTAGCGCTGCAGGAGATCCCGGGCCAGGTCGACGGCGCTCTTTCCGCGGACGCCCACCCGCAGATAGATGGCGAGCAATTCGGCGTCGGAGAGGGCCCCGGGGCCGAGTTTGAGGAGCCTCTCCCGGGGGCGCTCGCCCTCCGGCCAGTCGGTGATGGCCATGGGATTTCCAGTAGAATGGATTGCATCCCATTCTAGCGGCAAGACAATGGAATTGCAGGACAAAAGCATCGTTCTCGGCGTGACCGGCGGCATTGCCGCCTATAAGGCGGCGGAGCTCTGCCGCCTTCTGGTCAAGGCGGGCGCTCACGTGCAGGTGGCCATGACCGAGGCGGCGACCCACTTCGTGACGCCGACAACTTTTCAGGCGCTCTCCGGCCGGGCCGTGTTCGTCGATCAATGGGATCCGCGCATGCCCAACGGCATGGCCCACATCGATCTGTCGCGGCGGGCCGACTGTATCGTGGTGGCCCCGGCATCGGCGGATTTCGTCGCCCGCGTCGCCCTGGGGCTCGCCGACGATCTCCTGACCACCCTGGTGCTTGCGCGGGATTGCCCGCTGCTGGCAGCGCCGGCCATGAACCGCCAGATGTGGGAAAACCCTGCCACCCGCCGCAACGTGGCGACTTTGCTGGGCGACGGCGTCCGCATTCTTGGTCCGGCCAGCGGCGAGCAAGCCTGTGGCGAGGTGGGCGCAGGACGCATGCTGGAGCCTGACGAAATTTTCGAGGAAATGCTGGCCTTCTTTGTGCCCAAGGTTCTCGCGGGCTGCCGGGTGTTGCTGACCGCCGGGCCCACCTTCGAGGCCATCGATGCGGTACGCGGCATCACCAATCTCTCTTCCGGCCGGATGGGCTACGCCGTTGCCCGGGCGGCGCGCCGCGCCGGCGCTACGGTGACCCTGGTCTCGGGCCCGGTGGAATTGCCTGCACCCGTCGGCGTCGAGCGCATTGCGGTCCGCAGCGCCCTGGACATGCATCGGGAGGTGATGGCCCGTGCGGCGGATTGCGACGTCTTCATCGGTGTCGCCGCGGTGGCGGATTACCGCCCGGCGGCGACGGCGGGCCACAAGCTCAAGAAGGATGCCGGCGGCGTGCCGCCGGTGACGCTGGTGGAGAATCCGGACATCCTAGCCGCAGTCGCCGCCCTGCCGCGGCCGCCGTTCTGCGTGGGTTTCGCGGCGGAGAGCGGAAATCTGGAAGAGTACGCCCAGGTCAAGCGGACCAAGAAAAAGGTGCCCCTGATCGCCGCCAACCTCATCCAGGACGGCTTCGGCGGCGACGACAACCGCCTGGTCCTGGTGGACGATGCCGGCGTCCACCCTCTGACTCCGGGTGCCAAGGATGTCCTCGCCCGGCAGCTGATCGAGCACATGGCCAAACTTCTGGAAGAGCGCTGATGCACCGTATCGATGTCCGCATACTCGATTCCCGTCTCAGGGAATCGCCGCCCCATTACGCCACCCCGGGTTCCGCCGGTCTCGACCTGCGGGCCTGTCTCGAGACCCCCGTGCACCTGCCTCCGGGAGGGACGATCCTGGTGCCGACCGGGATGGCCGTCCACCTGGCCGATCCGGGACTGGCGGCGATGATCCTCCCGCGCTCCGGCCTCGGCCACAAATACGGCATCGTGCTGGGCAATCTGGTGGGGCTGATCGATTCCGACTACCAGGGGGAAATCATGGTGTCGGTGTGGAACCGCGGACGCGAGAGCTTCACCCTCAACCCCCTCGACCGCATCGCCCAGCTCGTGGTGGTGCCGGTCCTCCAGGTGGGCTTCAACGTGGTGGACGAATTCGAAGTCTCGGTCCGGGGCGAGGGGGGCTTCGGCAGTACCGGCAAGTCGTGAAGGCGCTGCTGGCCGGCCTCGCTTTCTTCGCTGCCGGTGCGGCCGGTGCAGCGGAGGACGCTGCATACGCCCGCGGCGAAGAACTGGTCATGGGCCGCTGCTTCCTCTGCCACGGCGCTTCCGGGGACAGCTCCAGCCCGCTTTATCCCAAGATCGCCGGCCAGCATCCGACCTATCTCTACAAGCAGATGCGCAACTACCTCTCCGGCGAGCGGGAGGGGACCGATATGCGCAAGGCCTTGGCCGAGCTGAGCGATGCGGACCTAAGAGCCCTCGCCACCTACTACAGCCGCCAGCCGACCACCCGTGGCAATTCGTCCTATCCCCAGATGCGCGAGGCCGGCGAGCGCCTTTTCCGGGAGGGAAATCCGGCCACTGGCCTGAAACCCTGCAAAGAATGCCATGGCGACGAAGGTGGCGGCACCGACAAGACTCCCCGCCTCGCGGGCCAGCATGCCCTCTATATCGAAACCCAGTTGAGCCTGTTCGAGGAAAGGCGGCGCACCAACGACAACGAGAAGATGCACGATGTCGCCAAGCGCTTATCCATCGACGAGATGCGCGCCGTCGCCGAGTACTTGCGGGGGCTGTGAACCGGTCGACGAAGGGACTCCGGAAGCGTATCGCAGAGCTCCGTATGCAGGTATCTACATAGGTGAGCCCGTTGCGGGCTGTTCCGCTCCCTGCTCCCGGCGGGGCAGGTGTTCAGTCCTGGAGCGCAGGAATCCCGGCAATACCCTTGCGGTTCATGGGGTTATGCGCAGAGGCCGCGGTCGACGAGATCGGCCCATTCGGCGTCGGTAAAGAGGCGCGACCGGGAAATGAAGGACTTGCCCTCCGGGCGATCAAGCGAAAAATCTCCCCCGCCGTAGCAGTGTTGCAAGTCGATGATCACCTGGGTGTGCTTATGGAACTCGTAGTGCGACTTGCTGATGTAAAAGGGGCATCCGCCGATTTCTCCAAGAAGCTCGTCGTTTCCTGAAATGGTGATTTCGCCTGGCAACAGGCAGTTGGGGACGCTGTTGTCGCAGCAACCCCCCGATTGGTAGAACATGAGGGGCGAATTGTGTTTCTTTTTCAGGTAGTCGATGAATTCCAGTGCCTCGACCGTGGCGGTGACGCGTTCGACCATGGCGGCCTCCAAAGAAAAAAGGGGCGGTCACCCGCCCCCCTGATATGACCAACCGATCTTCCCGGGCGAACTCAGAAGAAACCCAGCTTGTTCGGGTTATAGCTGACCAGGATG
>DAORDK010000158.1:0-5933 GCA_035345935.1 Rhodocyclaceae bacterium
GAGATAACCGTTGGGGTCGATTTCTCCGGCCAGGGTCAGGCTGCCGGCGATTTCGTCCATTCCCAGGATGGTGCGGATGAGACCCTGGGACTGGTGATCGGCACCCAGCATCGCGAAGGGGAAAAGCAATCCGGAAGCCGGGAGGTCCCTGGCGTGGGCGCCGAGGTAGCGTCGATAGACCGCCAGCGCGGGTTCGCCGTCCAGTTCGTAGAGCACGTTGCCGGCGCAACGGGTCACCCGGCGGGGGAGGCCAAAGGGTTCCCAGCCGCCGAAAGAGCCATGGGCGAAGAGCAGGTCTTCGCCGCACAATCCGACGGCTACCACGGCGCGGTCCGAGATGCCGCCGGTTCCGAGGGTAAAGGTCTGGCGAAAGGCCCCGCCGTCTCCCGCCAGACCGCCCGTGATTGGAACCACGTTGCCCAGGACCGCGGTCATGCCGTCCACCAGACCGCTGCCATTGACCTGGATTCCCGGTCCGAGGACGAGCACCGCCCGCAGCTCGGGATCGGCGATTGCCCGCGCAAGGCGTTCCCCGGCGGCGTAAGAGTCTTCCATCCCGGCCATGGCGGTACTGCCGTGGGTGAGGCGGGAATTCGCAAAGGAAACCGCGGTCAGGGTACAACTGCCGTCTCCCACGCCGTCGGCGGTGATTTCCCCGGCGGTGGAGCAGCCGAGCAAGGCGGCCCTCGGGTAGGCCCGGCCCAGCTCCGTAGCCAGGCTACCGTCTTCGAAGTAGCGGACTGCACCGAAGACGAGGATGAGAGCCGGTTGGCCTGAACCGAGACCGGCAATCGCGTTGCCGATCTCCAGGGGGCTATGGGCAACGGTCTGGACGATCTTCATGGTCGGCTCCCGGGCGTGGTGGGTACTGGCTGGCCCGAAGCGGTAAGGGGCTCAGGTGGAAAATAACACAAGCCAACCGGCACTGGGGACAGTGCGGCCGCCAGGGTAGAATGCGACCTTTCTTGGGCTGGCCATGACTCTCCCCCTTCCTTCCGACGACGCCCTGGCGCATAGCCGGCGGGTCGGCGACCACATCGCCGGTCGTATCGCCGCCGCCGGCGGTTGGCTTTCCTTCGCCAACTACATGGCCGAAGTTCTCCATGCGCCGGGCCTGGGCTACTACGCGGCCGGCGCCAGAAAATTCGGTTCGGCCGGGGATTTCGTGACCGCACCGGAGATGACGCCCTTGTTCGCCCGGGCTCTGGCGGTCCAGGTTGACGAGGTTCTGGCGGCAAGCGCCCCTATCATGCTCGAAGTGGGCGCCGGTTCGGGACGGCTGGCGGCGGATCTCCTGACGGCGATGGGCGAAAATGGAACTCTCCCCGAACGCTATCTGATCCTCGATCTCTCCGCAGACCTGCGCGAGCGCCAGTGGCGGACCCTGGCTGCGGCGGTGCCCGATTTCCTCCCCCGGGTGGCCTGGATCGACCGGTTGCCCGAGCGATTTTCCGGCCTGGTCGTCGGCAACGAACTGCTCGATGCCTTTCCGGTCCACGTGGTGACCTGGCGTCAGGGAGCCGCCTGGGAGCGCGGTATCGTGGCGGCAGAGGGCGGACTGGCTTGGGAAGAGCGGCCGGCCACGGGGCGTCTGGCGGGGCGGGCGCAGGCCCTCGCCCAGGAAATGGGCTGGGAAGATGGTTATCAGAGCGAAATCGGGCTGGCTGCGGAGGCCTGGGTCGCCGCCTGGGGCGAGATCCTCGACGCCGGGAGCATCCTGCTCCTCGACTACGGCTTTCCCCGCCGGGAGTTCTATCATCCCCAACGGACGGGCGGTACCCTGATGTGCCACTACCGGCACCACGCCCATGGCGATCCGCTCTGGCTGCCTGGTCTGCAGGACATCACCGCCCACGTGGACTTCACCGCCGTCGCGCTGGCGGCCCACGAAGCCGGTCTGGAGATCCAGGGCTACGCGACCCAAGGCCAGTTCCTGCTCAATTGCGGCATTCTCGACCAGCTCGCCCGGCTGCCGGCGGATACGCCCGACTACATTCGGGGGGCAGGGGCGGTCAACAAGCTCGTGCTGCCCCATGAGATGGGCGAGCTCTTCAAGGTGATTGCCTTTGGCCGCGGAAGCGGGGAAGCGCTGCGCGGTTTTGCACAGGGCGACCGGAGCGGCCGCCTCTAAAGCTTCAGCGCCGGCAGAGGTGCTGAAATCGGTTGGGCTGGCCGAGGATCAGGTGCCCGAACTGGTCCATGAGCTCCTGATCGACGCAATCCGGGGACACGAGGTAGGTGTAGTTGCCCAGGCGCTCGAGGTTGCGCGATTCGAGGCGGATGATCCCCGCGTTGTAATCGGCCCGCCAACGGGCGCTGACCCCGAATTCCGAATCGATTTCAAAATCTGCCAACAACACTTGGCGGCGCTGGTTGTGGCGCTCGTTGACTTGAAAGCGCAGACCGAAATCGAAGATGCGCTTCCTGAAGCGGTCGGCGGCCGGGCCGTCGAACTGGGCCTTGATCTTGCGGGGCGACGCGAGCTGGAACGAAAAGGTGACCATCTCGATGAGGGCGCCGCTGCTTTGGGATTGGGTGCGATAGTCGGCGAAGCCTTCCTGCCACACCAAGTCCTTGAACAAGGCCCCGCTGACGATCTCATACTGGCGATCGATGGTGGGCCGAAGGATATTGAGTTGCTGGACGAGCTCGTGCAAGTAAAGGAAGATCTGGCGCAGCCGGCGGTCCAGGGTTTCGTTGGCCTGGGTGCGCTGGGTGGCCTCCAGGTGATCCTGCTGCTGCCGCTCCCGGGCCTGGGCCCTCAGTTCCTGGAGAAAATTGCTGCGGGCGGCGACACCCGAGTCCACCTTGGCCTGATGGGCGGCGCCTTTGGGTTTGGGTATGGCCGCCGGCCGTTCGGCGGAGTCGGGGGCGATGGTGGGGAAGACGATGCCCGTTTCCAGGAGTCCGGCCGGTTTGACCGTAACCTCCTCGCTCCGGGCACGCCGCTCGGCGAGGTCGAGGTCGAAGGATTCGATGTCGCGCAACAGATCGTCGGCCATCGCTTCCCATTCGGATTGATCGCGGGTGTGGCCGTCACGCTTGGCGCGGATGGCTTCGCCGATCACGGCTTCGAGGGAGGGTTTGTTTTCCGGGGCCGCCATTGTTTTCTGAACTTCATGAACTACACTAACAGTATTCGCCTTTCCCGTAGCGAGCAAGTTCACCATGGATCTGTCAGGCATCGGTAGCCTTACCACCGCCCTCTCTGCTGCCCGCACCGGAGATGCGGTAGCGCTGCTCACGCTCAAGAAGACGCTGGACCTTGAGGAACAGTCCGCCCAGCGCCTGATCGAAGCCCTGCCGCAGCCGGTCGGGAGCAGCAACCCCGCGCATCTCGGCAACGCCGTCGATATCACGGCCTGAGGGCGTCTAGCCACTCCCTGAGCGCGGCCGCCACGAGCGGCCATTCTTTTTCGTGGGACACCGCATGACCCATGCCGCGGAAGATGTGGCAGGGGAGACCATAGGCATGGGCGGTACTCTGGACCAGGAAGGCGGGCACCAGCAGATCTTTCTCAGCGCCCAGAATCAGCATCGGCGGGCGCGCCATGCGCGACAGGTTGGGGAGGCTGAACATCGACATGTCCCAAATGGCCCGATGGGACTCTCTTTGCATTTGTCCCAGCCAGCGTTGCAGCATGGCTTCGGGAACTTCGCCGGCGAAGAGGGCTTCGCGCAGGACGAAGGTATCCGTATGGTTTCCGCCGAGGATGCGGTTGAGTTCGAGGAACAGTCCCGGTTTGGCCAGCATCAAATGGAACTGGGCAGCGACGAGGCCCTGCGGCGGTACCGAGCAGACCAGGGCGACACCCGCGACATGGCGCCGCTCCAGAATCTTCTGGGCGACGAAGCCGCCCATCGAGTGACCGATCAGGACCACATCGCCCCCCAGCCAGGCGATGATCGATTCGACGTCATCCACGTAGTGTGCGATCGAGTGCCAGTCGATCTCGTCATGGCCGTCGCTGCCGCCATGGCCGCGCAGGGAAAGGGCGTGGCCGTGATAGCCGGCTTCGGCGAGGGCGGGGAGCAGGGTATCCACCCACATCCAGCCACCGGCGAAGGCGCCGTGGATGAAGACCAGGGGAGGCGCTCCCGCGAGGGGCCGGGAAGGCTTGCAGGAGTGGACTTCGAGGCCCGAGATGCGCTGCGTGATGATCATTGGTCTATTGGCAAGCGCCATCCTTGGAGGCGAGGGGGCCGACGCCTCGGGAGGCCGCGACTGGCTTCTCCGGCGCCGTCGCGAATCAGGTAGGGCGTCACCCGCTCGAGCGCATCGCCTGATGCCGGCATCGGCGTCTCCGAGAGCCGCCTTCTGGGTCGTGGCAGCGGTTCCCACCGTCGACTCCGGCGATTCTATCATCGAAGTGTCCGGACCCCAGGGGAAAGCGTATGCGACGAGCCGTGGGGCAGCAATCAGCATTCCGGTCAGTCCAGCCATCCGCCCGATCTTGGGCGATCCGCTGACCGAACAGGAATCTTGCCCATGAGGCGCACTTGTCCCTACTCTTTCTGGCCGGTTTCGGTGGGAGTTGGTGCCGGAAGCACGGCGGCGTTCAGCTAACGCCAAGTCACCGCGGTCAAAGGGCGAGATCGAATCGGAAGCCCAAGAGGTGCGCATTCGGGATCCCGGCGTGGGCGCCGGGATTGCGGATGAACTGGAAATTGGGCTGGATCGCCAGGGCCTTGGTGAGCGCCAGGCGATAGGTCAATTCCAGAGTGGACTCCCGGCGATCGGGCTCGGCTAACCCAACGGCGACCTCCCGGGCTCGCCAGGCGGAAGCGGTATTGGCGGTCGTCCAGGCAATGCCTAGGACGTCCTGCGGACGCGACGCCATGGGCCCTTGGACGCGCAGGCCGAGATTGAAACTATTCCGCAAAGGCGTGGTTTTCCCTTCGCTCCACGTCCAGCGGGCAAAGCCGGTCACGATGCGCGAACTCTCTGCGTTGAGGCTCAGCAATTTGCGTTCGCCGAGCACATAAGCCCCGATCGGCCGTTTGGCTTTTCCCGATTCGAGATCGGGCTCGCGCCGGCTATAGCCCCAGAAACCCAGCGCAAGCTTCACGTGACCGGCGAGGTCCTTGTTGTCGGGCTCCGGGTGCCAACCCAATTCGGCAATCTGGAAAGAGCCATCGTCGGACGAGAGGTGGATACGCGTCCGCCTGGGGTGGTGCGGATCGTTTGGCACGCCGTCGAGTACGGCGGCCATGACGTAGGCGGCGCTGTCGATGGCCCAACGTACCCGCAGGCCCAGGGCTGAGTGATTGAAGATCGAGGGTTCGTGGGTCAGCGCCAGATCGGCCGGCGTTCCGTACTGGGGTTGGATGAAGACACTCGCTGACTCCATGGTGAAGAATTCGCTGTCGATGGGATAGAGGCCGAAGAGGACCGCCAGACGATCGTCCCACAGGCGCTTCTGGACCCAGGCGTTGAACAGCCGGGTCGTCGGCGGAGCGTCGGCCTCGATCCCGGACACTCCCACCAATCCCCCAACCAGATCGGCTTGGGGTCCGCGGCCCGTATCGTTGATGACATTGATCAAGGCGGTGGTACCCCTCCAGCCGGCGATCTCCTCAAGGTTGAGCCCAAGTTTCAGATCGAGATGGGTGATCGTCCGCGTGCCGTCTTGGCGGGCTCCCCGATTGCGGAAGCTATCGACTCTGATTCCGCCCTCCAGGAGATAGCCGCTTCGTGCAGCCCGCGTCCGCAGACCGTTCCAATCCCCGGTGAACGTATCTGCGGCAAAATCCGGTGTGGCCGCTTCCTGACGCCGCTCGTCCGGCTCAAGTCCTTGGCCCCAAAGCGCTCCTGACATCAGCGCCATACCGAGAGCGGCCGCCGCCACCTCAGGTTTCATGACTTCCCTTCTTCACGCCCGACGAGGGTGTCAGGCTGCCATCTTGATCGACGCCGTTTATCTTCGGAGGCG
>DAORDK010000159.1:0-5897 GCA_035345935.1 Rhodocyclaceae bacterium
GCGTGGGTGGCGCAGGAGAGGCAGGGGTCGAAGGCGCGGATGGCGACCTCGATGTGGTTGAGCAAGCCTTCGGTCACCTCGCGACCATGCAGGTAGCGGCGGGCCACATGGCGCACGGCCTCGTTCATGGCCTGATTGTTGTTGGTGGTGGAGACGATGAGGTTGGCCATGGTGACGACGTCGTTCTCGTCCACCCGGTAGTGGTGGAACAGGGTGCCGCGGGGCGCCTCGATGACCCCCACCCCTTCCAGTTGCCGCTCGCCCTGGGTCATCAGATCGTCGCCCAGGATGTCGTCATCGTGGAGCAGTTCCTTGATGACTTCGACGGCGTGGAGCATTTCGATCATGCGCGTCCAGTGGTAGGCGAGGGGCGCGTGCATGGGCGTACCGCCGGCGTAATCGACGAACTCCTTCCTCTCCTGTTCGGCGAAGGGGCTAGGAATCTGGTCGCAGTTCTGCACCCGCGCCAGGGGCCCCACCTTGTACCAGCCATGCTCGCGGCCAATGGAGCGCAGGTAGGGGAATTTCATGTAGCTCCAGGGCTTCACCTCCTCGACGATGTACTTGTCGTAGTCCTGGTAATCGACCCCGTCGAAGATGAGCTTGCCGTTGTCGTCCCGGGTGCGCAGGGTGCCGTGGTAGAAATCCAGGTCGCCGTCGTGGCCCACCAGGGACATGAAATTGGAGCGGAAGATGCCGAAGCTGTTGTAAAGCCCCGGGTCCTGCATATGGACCTTCTGGATCAGGTGCACCGCGTCCCGCGCCCAGCCGATCATGGCGTAGATGTCCTTGAGCAGGCCGTCGCGCTCGGCGACGGTCAGGGACTTGTTGACCCCGCCCGGTACCGAACCCGTACCGTGAATGCGCTTGCCCGCGGTGACGCGGATCACCTCCTGGCCGAACTTCCGGAGCAGCACGCCCTGGCGGGCGACCTCCGGGTGCTCCTGGGCAACGCCCACAATGTTGCGGCGGGTGATGTCGGAATCGAAACCGAAGAGCAGATCCGGCGAGCACAGGTGGAAGAAATGCAGGGCGTGGGACTGCATCATCTGGCCGTAATGCATGAGCCGACGGATTTTCTCTGCAGTCGGAGTCAGCTTGCGGGCACCGACGATGACGTCCATCGCCTTGGACGCGGCGATGTGGTGGGACACCGGGCAGATGCCGCACAGACGCTGCACCATCACCGGCACTTCCCAATAGGGACGACCCTGGATAAATTTTTCGAAGCCCCGGAATTCGACGATGTGCAGGCGCACCTGATGCACCTTGTTCTGATCGTCGAGCAGCAGGGTCACCTTGCCGTGGCCCTCGACGCGGGACACGGGATCGATGGCGACGCGGCGCAGCTTTTCGGGGTTCTGGGCGGTTTCAAGTTGGTAAGTCATGCTCTAGCTCTCCCAATCCATGGCGCCTGATTCCCTGGGCGCGAAGGCGAGACGAAAACAGTGCGTATTGCACGGCGAGGCGCGGCCGACAACACCCTCGGGCGAAGGCGCCATGAATTCAGTCATAGTGCATCAAGCCGTGGCCCAACTCCGGCTCGCGGCCGGCCAGCAGGTCGGTCAGCACCTTCCAGATGGCGTCGCCGGAAGGCGGGCAGCCTGGGATGAAGTAGTCGACCTTCACCACCTCGTGGATGGGGTGCACCTTGTTGAGCGGAAGCGGCAGTTCCGGATCGTTGGGAATGAGACCGTTCGCGAGGCCGGGGCTACTGTGATAGACCTCTTCCAGAATCACCGTCAGCGGCAGGTGATTGCGCTGGGCGGGCAGACCGCCGTTGATGGCGCAAGCGCCGAGGGCGATGAGCACCTTGCATTGCCTGCGGAATTCCCGCAGCACATGGACGTTTTCGGCATTGCACAGCCCCCCCTCGATGAGGCCGATATCGACGCCATCCCCGACGCTCTTGATATCGGTCAGGGGCGAGCGGTCGAATTCGATGTGCTCGATCAGGGTAAACAGGCGCTCGTCGATGTCCAGGAACGACATGTGACAGCCGAAGCAACCGGCCAGCGACGTGGTGGCGACGCGGAGTTTCTTCTTGGCGGGAGTATTCATCAGCCTTCCTCCTTGACCAGCACGTCGCCGATGGGCGCCTTGTCGAAGGTGCGCTCGCCGATGGGCACCGAGAAACCCCGGCGCTTCTTGAGAATGACCCCCACCGGGCAAACCTGGGCGGCCTTGTCGGCGAGGGTGAAATCCGTGTCGGCCAGTCGCCCGGACTTGGCATTGACGATGAGATGGGTCTTGATGCCCCGGCCCGAGAGGGCGAAGACGTTCTTGCCGTCCACGTCCCGGCTGGCCCGAACACAGAGGGAACAGAGGATGCAGCGGTTGAAATCGAGCAGCACCTCGGAGTGGGAGGCGTCCACCGGCCGATCGGGAAAGAAATGGTCGAAGTGGGGCGACATCATGCCCAGGTGGTAGGCGGTGGCCTGCAGCTTGCAATCGCCGCTCTTTTCGCAGGAGGGGCAGAAGTGATTGCCCTCAACGAAAAGCATCTGGGTCAAGGCGCGGCGTTCGGCGTTGAGTTCCTCGGTCTCGCTCTCGACCTGCATGCCCGCCGCCGCCCGCATGGTGCACGACGCGGTCTGACGGCCATTCACTTTCACCGTACACAGCTTGCAGGAGCCATGGGGCTTGAAATCGGGGTGATAGCAGAGGTGGGGAATGAAGACCCCGGCCTTGCTGGCCGCCTGATGGATGGTGTCTCCCTCTTCGTAGGGGATGGCCTTGCCGTCCAGGGTGAAGGTCGCGCTCATGATGTCTTTTCCTCGCCGAATTCTTCAGGAACGATGTGGGCGCCCGGGTCGTCCCGGCCGGTCATCTGGCGGGCCGCGGCCAGCGCACGGTCGAGGTCGAAGGCCGGGGTGAAATCGGTATGTTCCAGCCGCCGCTCATAGGCCGGTCTGAACTTGGCGATGGTGTCGAGGACCGGGTTGCAGGCCGTGTGACCCAGGCCGCAATGGCTCATGGAAAGGAGTAGCTGGTTGAGCTTTTCTATTTCGGTGAAATCGTAGGGAGAACCGTGACCATTGTGCAGCTTGTCCATCAGGTTCTTGAGGAGCGAAGTGCCCACGCGGCAGGGGGTGCAGAAGCCGCAGCTCTCGTGCTGGAAGAAATGGACGAAGTTGCGCGCCACCTCGAACATGTCGCGGCTGTGGTTGAAAACCATGAAAGCGCCGGCCGTGGGCAAGTCCTCGAAACCGATGCGACGATCGAATTCGTCCGGCGAGATGCAGATGCCCGACGGCCCGCTGATCTGCACGGCCTGCACGTCTTTGCCCCCGCAGTCTTCCAGCACCTGGCGTACGGTAACTCCGAAGGGGTATTCGTAAAGCCCCGGCTGGGCACAATCGCCGGACACCGAGAGGATCTTGGTCCCGGCCGACTGCCGGGTACCGATTCCGGCGTACCACTCTCCTCCGTTCAGGGCGATGAGGGCGGCAGCGGCGTAGGTCTCCACATTGTTCACCACCGTCGGCTGATCGAGATAGCCGTTGGTCACCGGGAAAGGCGGGCGGTTGCGAGGGGTTCCGCGCTTGCCCTCCAGGGATTCGATCAGGGCCGATTCCTCGCCGCAGACGTAGGCTCCGGCTCCCAGGTGGATTTCGATGTCGAAGTCGGCCCCGGGAATGCCCAGGATGTTGGCGCCCAGGAGTCCCGCACTGCGTCGCCGCTGCAGGACGGCATTGAGCGGATCGAGAAGGTAGCGATATTCGCCCCGCAGGTAGAGGAAGCCGCGGCGTGCGCCAAGGACGTAGGCGGCCACCGTCATGCCCTCGAAGACGAGGTCGGCGTGGGAGGTCAGGAGCACCCGGTCCTTGAAGGTGCCGGGTTCGCCCTCGTCGGCGTTGCAGACGACGAAGCGCTGTTGACCGGGTTGCAGAGGTGCGTTGCGGCAGGCCTCCCACTTGAGGGCGGTGGTAAAGCCGGCGCCGCCGCGGCCCCGCAGATTCGAGCACCTGATTTCGTTCAGCATGGCGACGGCGCCCTCCTCGTTCCGGTCGGGCGCACGGGCCACCATCGCCTTGAGCGCCTCGCCCGGCGCGAGCGAGGAACCGAGCAGCAGGTCGGCCCGGCGGACATTGTCCGCGACCGCAAAAAACTCGGCCGGCCAGTCCGCCAGAGGAACGGCATTGCGAACCAGGTCCGCGATGGCGTCGACGCGCGCTTCGCTGAGCCGGGTAATGGCCAGGTTATTGACCAGCAGCGCCGGCCCCTGGTCGCACATCCCCGTGCAGGAGGTCTTGTCCACGCTCACCAGGCCGTCCTCGGACACCTTGCCGGGTTCGATCCACAAAGCCTGGCAGAGGCGCTCCATGAGGGGAATGTTGCCCAGCATCCGGTCGGTGATGTTGTCGGAGAAGAGGATGCGGTAGCGCCCGCGCGGCCGGGTATAGAAGAAGTAGTAGAACCCCGCGACCCCCTCGATCTTGGTTCGCGGTACCCGGAGGACGGTTTCGAGCCGGTCTACCGCCTCCGGCGGTATCCAGTCGCAGGCTTCCTGCACTTCCCGCAGGATCTGCACCAGGTAGGTGGGATCCCTCCCGTAGTGTTGGGCCACGCGGTCGACGATTCCCGCCACCGCTTCGCCATGGAGTTCTGTCACGGCCACCACACCCTCCCAAGAAATGATTCGCCCACCCGGGGCTATTCCCTCGCGGCCAAGTCACCTCGGCCTCGGGCAAACGCTTAGCGAGTTTCGTGCCCGTATCCTAAGCTGGCACGCAAGCTGCATCCATCCGCTTGCAACAATCGCAGTGCAAAATCTACTCGATCATTATGACCTGCAATTGACAAAAGCCCCAGCGCTACCCGGTTGCGGTTGTTTGCTGCAACGCAGCACCCTATACTTCGTCCGAGGGCGCCGCCCGCGCCGCCAAACAGGGAGTCGGCCATGAGCCAGAGCACCACAGAGCAACGCTATCTCGTCAATAAGACCTTCGACGAGATTTCCATCGGCGATCACGCCACCCTGCAGCGTACGCTACGTCCCGAAGACGTAAAGCTTTTCGCAGTGATGACCGGCGACGTCAATCCGGCGGTCGTCGATCCGGAATACGCCGAAAGCGGCATGTTCCGCGAAGTGATCGCCCACGGCATGTGGAGCGGCTCGCTGATTTCCACCGTCCTGGGAACCCAGTTCCCGGGTCCGGGAACGATCCTGGTCGATCAGACCCTGCACTTCGCCCGGCCGGTCACCATCGGCGACACCATCACCATCAAGATCACCGTGCGCCAGAAGTTCGCCCACAACGAGCACATCCTCTTCGATTGCGTCTGCACCAATCAGGAGAATCTGCAGGTGGTCAAAGGCACCGCCGAGGTGCTTGCCCCGAGCGAGAAGATTTCCCGCATCCAGGAAATCCACATCCCGGAAGTCCACATCGACGACAAGCACGAGCGCTACGAGCACATGCTGGACCGGGTCAAGGGACTGGAACCCATTCCCACCGCCGTCGCGCATCCCTGCGACGCCGAATCCCTCAAAGGCCCGGTGATCGCCTTTCAGGAAGGCATCATCGAGCCCATCCTGGTCGGCCCCGAATCCAAGATAAGGGCGGTGGCGGAAGAAAACGGCCTCGACCTCCGCGGCATCCGCATCGTCAATGCCAAGCACAGCCACGATTCCGCGGCCATTGCCGTATCGCTGGTGCGCAATGGCGACGCCGAAGCCCTGATGAAAGGCAGCCTCCACACCGACGAATTGATGAGCGAAGTGGTCTCCCGCGCCAACGGCCTGCGGACCGCGCGCCGCATCAGCCACGTCTTCGTCATGGACGTCCCCACCTATCATCGGCCGCTGCTCATCACCGACGCGGCAATCAACATCGCCCCGACGCTGGAAGAGAAGGTGGACATCATCCAGAACGCCATCGACCTCGCCCACA
>DAORDK010000160.1:0-1272 GCA_035345935.1 Rhodocyclaceae bacterium
GATTTGCGCAACGAGAAAATTACCTATAAAATTCGCGAACATAGCTTGAACCGGCTCCCTTATCAGCTTGTCGTTGGCGACAAGGAAAAGGAAGTCGGGCTGGTGGCCGTGCGTACCCGCGGCGGTCAGGATCTAGGGCAGATGCCCGTTGATGACCTGATCGAGCGACTTCGGAGGGAAGTCGCTGCGCGAAGTGGCACGGCTTAGTTTTTGTCGTTTTCAGGAGTTTGACCATCGCTCAGAACAAGGCGAATCGCCTCAACGAAGAAATCACGGTGCCGGAAATCCGTCTCATTGGGGAAGACGGCGAACAAGTTGGCGTAGTAAATATTAGAACCGCCCTTCAGATGGCGGAGGACGCGGAACTCGATCTAGTCGAGATCGCGCCCCTGGCAAAACCGCCAGTCTGTCGCATCATGGACTACGGCAAGTTCAAGTACCAGGAAGCCAAAAAGGCCCACGAGGCGAAACTCAAACAGAAGCAGGTCCAGGTCAAGGAAATCAAGCTACGGCCCGGCACCGACGAAAACGATTACCAGATCAAGCTCAGGAACATGACGCGCTTCCTGGAAGACGGCGACAAGGTGAAGGTGACCTTGCGCTTCCGGGGCCGCGAAATGGCGCACCAGGAATTCGGCATGCGTCAGTTGGAACGGATCAAGGCGGATCTCGATGCCCTCGGGCAGGTCGAGCAGATGCCGAAGATGGAAGGCCGACAGATGATCATGATCATCGCCCCGGCGAAAAAAGTTGTCGCAACGAAGTAGTTTGTAGCACCCATAAGTGCCTACGGGTAGTCGAAGCGTTCCCGCCGGGAGCCACCTGACGGCATGTCATTAAGGAGCAGAAAATGCCCAAGATGAAGACCAAGAGCAGCGCCAAGAAGCGCTTCTCGATTCGCGCCGGTGGCAGCATCAAGCGCGGACAGGCGTTCAAGCGCCACATCCTCACCAAGAAGACCACCAAGAACAAGCGTCACCTGCGCGGCGCCGTCGGTGTTAACGAGCGCGACGCAGCTTCCGTTCGCGCCATGATGCCCTACGCGTAAGGAGAGAGAAGATGCCCCGAGTCAAACGTGGTGTAACGGCGCGCGCGCGCCACAAGAAGGTTCTTGATCAGGCCAAGGGTTACCGCGGCCGCCGTAAGAACGTATATCGCATCGCCAAGCAGGCGGTGATGAAGGCCGGTCAATATCAGTATCGCGACCGTCGTCAAAGGAAGCGCCAGTTCCGCGCCCTGTGGATCGCCCGTATCAACGCGGCTTCCCGCGAA
>DAORDK010000160.1:1372-5882 GCA_035345935.1 Rhodocyclaceae bacterium
GAAGCGCCAGTTCCGCGCCCTGTGGATCGCCCGTATCAACGCGGCTTCCCGCGAATTAGGCCTGAAGTACAGCACCTTCATGAATGGCTTGAAGAAGGCCAATATCGAAGTGGACCGCAAGGTTCTGGCCGATTTGGCCGTGTTCGACAAGCCCGCTTTTGCGGCCTTGGCCAATCAAGCCAAAGCCCAACTCGGCGCCTGAGTTGAACTGAAGCGGAAAAAGGAGGCGCAAGCCTCCTTTTTTGTTCCAACTGTCGTTAGGTGTTGGACCCCAGCATGGACAATCTCGATTCAATCGTCGACGAAGCGGAACAGGCCTTCGTCGCTATTTCCGACCCCGATGCCCTGGAGCAGGCCAAGGCCCGTTTTCTGGGCAAGAGCGGCCAGATCACCGAACTCCTGAAGGGCCTGGGAAAGCTGCCGCCCGAAGAGAAGAAAACCGCCGGGGCTGCCATCAATCGGGCCAAGGAAGCCGTCGAAGCGGCTCTCAACGCCCGCCGCGAAGCCATCCGCAAAGCCTCCCTGGAGGCGCGCCTGGCCGAGGAAGCTCTCGATGTGACGCTCCCTGGTCGCGCTGAAGCGCGTGGTGGCCTGCATCCGGTGACCCGAAGCCTTGAGCGCATCGAGGCTTTGTTCCGGTCCATCGGCTTCGAAGTGGCCGACGGCCCTGAGATTGAGTCCGATTTCCACAACTTCACCGCATTGAATACGCCTGAAGACCATCCGGCTCGTTCCATGCACGATACTTTCTATCTCCAGGACGAGGACGGCGAGGTTGCCGACGGCATTTTGCTGCGCACCCATACCAGCCCCATCCAGGCCCGCTACATGCAGGCTCACGTCGCCAAGTACGGCCATCTGGAGCAAATGCCGGAAATCCGCATCATCGCTCCGGGCCGGGTTTATCGCGTCGACTCCGACGCCACCCACTCGCCTATGTTCCATCAAGTGGAAGGCCTATGGATTGGCGATGGCATCTCCTTCGCAGACTTGAAGGGTATGGTGGCCGATTTCCTGCGACGCTTCTTTGAAAGCGAAGACCTCAAGGTGCGTTTCCGCCCCTCCTTCTTCCCCTTCACCGAGCCCTCCGCCGAAATCGACGTCGCCTTCATGAGCGGGGCGCTGGAAGGCCGCTGGCTGGAGATCGCCGGTTGCGGCATGGTGCATCCCAACGTGCTGCGCATTGCCGGCATCGATCCGGAAAAGTACACCGGCTTCGCCTTCGGCTTCGGTCCTGACCGGCTGACCATGCTGCGCTACGGCGTCAATGATCTGCGCCTCTTCTTCGAGGGCGACCTCCGTTTCCTGCGTCAGTTCGTCTGACCCTCACCGCGAGCCGTTTCTATGAAATTCTCCGAATCCTGGCTGAGAACTCTTGTCGATCCGCCCATGGCGAGCGTTGAACTGTCTCACTTGCTGACTATGGCCGGACTTGAAGTCGAGGAACTGGACCCGGTAGCGCCCCCCTTTGAAAACGTCGTTATCGCCCGTGTCATCGAGGTGAACAAGCACCCGGACGCCGACCGCCTCAACGTCTGCAAGGTCGACATCGGTGAAGACGAATTGCTGACCATTGTTTGCGGCGCTCCCAATGTTGCGCTTGGGATGCGTGTTCCCTGCGCCCTGCCTGGAGCCGTGCTGCCCGGGGAGTTCACCATCAAGAAGGCCAAGGTCCGTGGAATCGAATCCTCGGGCATGCTTTGCTCGGCGAAGGAGCTGGCGATCGCGGAAGATTCCTCGGGCCTCCTCGTTCTTCCCGACGACGCACCACTCGGTCAAGCCATCCGCAATTATCTGGATCTCGACGACGGGATTTTTACTCTCAAGCTGACGCCCAACCGGGCAGACTGCCTATCGATTCAGGGAATCGCCAGGGAAGTGGCGGCCATCACCGCAGCCCCCTTAGCCCTGCCCCAAGTGGCTGCGGTGCCGGCAAGCATTACCGATATCCGTGCCGTTGTTCTGGATGCTTCGGAAGCTTGCCCGCTTTATTGCGGCCGCATTATCAAAGGTGTGAATGCTAGGGCGGCGACACCAGAATGGATGAAACGCCGGCTCGAACGCTGCGGTATTCGCTCGATTTCAGCCCTTGTGGACGTCACCAATTACGTGATGCTCGAATTGGGCCAGCCGCTCCACGCTTTCGATAACACCAAGTTGGAGGGTGCCGTGCACGCCCGCATGGCGTGCCCCGGTGAAAGGCTGTTGCTTCTCAACGAACAAACAATCGCCATCGATAGCGATGTGCTCATGATCGCCGACGACGCCAAGCCCCTGGCCATGGCCGGTATCATGGGAGGTGAAGAGAGCGGCATTACCCTGGAAACGGGTGAGCTCTTCCTGGAATCAGCCTTCTTCGCTCCAAAAGCCATCGCGGGCCGCGCGCGCCGTTACGGCTTTTCCTCCGATGCATCCCATCGCTTCGAGCGCGGAGTTGATTTCGGCGGAGTCAGACGTGCCATCGAGCGGGCGACGCGGCTCATCCTCGATATCTGCGGCGGCGAGGCCGGTCCGGTGGTCGAGGCGGCTGCCGCCTTGCCGCAGCGGGCACCGGTGCGCTTGCGTACCCTGCGCGCCGCACGAGTCATAGGTATGGACTTGAGTGCGGATCAGATTGCCGCGTTGTTCGTTCGCCTGGGTCTGCAGTTCTCCCGGGAAGGAGACGATTTTCTGGTGACTCCACCGACTTGGCGTTTCGACCTCGAGATAGAAGAAGATCTCATCGAGGAAATCGCGCGCCTTTACGGCTACGACAATATTCCGGCTCCAGCACCGCTTGGCCAGCTGTCCATGCTCTCCCAGACCGAAAAGAAGTGCTCGACGCAGGGCTTGCGTCGCCTTCTGGTCGATCGCGGCTATCAGGAGGTGGTCAATTACGCGTTCGTCGAGGAGTCCTGGGAAGCGGATTTCGCCGCCAACCGCCGGCCGATTCGCCTGGCCAACCCCATCGCCAGTCAGATGGCGGTGATGCGCTCCACATTGATTGGCGGATTGGTCGCCAATCTGGTGACCAATCTGCGGCGTAAGCAGGGTAGGGTCCGCCTCTTCGAAACCGGACGCACTTTTCATCGGGATTCCCAGGGAGGGCCAGTGGCGGGGTACTGCCAGCCCTGGCGTCTGGCGGGCTTGGCCTACGGTTCTGGTTTGCCTGAGGGTTGGGCGGGCGGCGGGCGCAAAGTGGATTTTTTCGATGTGAAGGGTGATCTTGAGGCACTGCTCGCGCCACGCACAGTTCGTTTCGAGAAAGCGGGCCATCCTGCGCTCCATCCGGGTCGCTCAGCTCGACTCGTAATGGATAGCCAGGAAGTTGGTTTCCTGGGGGAATTGCATCCCGAGTGGGCTCAGAAATATGAACTCCCTCTTGCACCCGTCGTTTTCGAGCTTGAGCTCGACGTCGTGAAGGCAGCCTCGGTTCCCGTCTACCAGGATGTCTCAAAGTTTCCGCCGGTCGTTCGCGATATTGCGATTGTGGTGGACCAAGGCATCGCGCTGCAGACGCTGCTGGATGGTCTGAAGGGCCACCTTCCGAGGATTGTTCAGGACATCCAACTGTTCGATGTTTACGCCGGAAAGGGCATACAAGAAAACAAAAAAAGTCTTGCTTTCCGTATAGTTATGCAAGATACTCAACGCACTTTACAAGATTCAGAAATCGATGCCGCACTGCAGCAATTGATTGTTTTCGTAGAGCGTCAATTTGCTGCTCAGCTGCGCGCCTGATGGAAAAAAACAATGACGCTGACCAAAGCTGAACTCGCTGATCTTTTGTTCGAAAAAGTGGGGTTGAACAAGCGTGAGGCAAAGGACATGGTGGAGGCCTTCTTTGAAGAAATCCGCAATGCGCTGGAAACGGGGGATGGAGTCAAACTGTCGGGCTTCGGCAACTTCCAGTTGCGGGACAAACCGCAGCGTCCGGGACGGAACCCGAAAACCGGGCAAGAGATTCCGATTACGGCCCGCCGGGTAGTGACCTTCCACGCCAGCCAGAAGCTCAAGGGTGACGTCGAATCTTTCTACGATGGAAGCGCGGCCTAAAAACTCGGGCGGCGAAGACTTGCCGCCTATCCCTGCAAAACGCTACTTCACGATCGGTGAGGTCAGCGATTTGTGCGGGGTAAAGCCCCACGTGCTGCGTTACTGGGAGCAAGAGTTCACTCAGTTGAAGCCGGTTAAGCGAAGAGGTAACCGGCGCTACTACCAGCATCACGAAGTACTCCTGGTTCGACGTATTCGCGAGCTCCTCTATAACCAGGAATTTACCATCAGCGGCGCGAGAAATCGCCTCGACGAAGGCGGATCCGAGGAGGCTGCTCCCCAAGCTCCCGAGGCGTCAGGGCTGAGCTCAGGCCTGCGTAGCGAACTCCTCGAAGTGATCGACATTTTGAGCCTTTGACTAAGGCGGCGATGTGGGTATAATGCGCGGCTCGTCGGGGCGTAGCGCAGCCTGGTAGCGCACTTGCATGGGGTGCAAGGGGTCGCGAGTTCGAATCCCGCCGCCCCGACCAAAGAA
>DAORDK010000161.1:0-5812 GCA_035345935.1 Rhodocyclaceae bacterium
CCAGCTGGTAGCCGGAATCGAGTTTGGTGAGGGAGAAGGGGTTGTCGGCGGCGTGAACGACAGGAGCCAAGGTGGCGGTGGCCAGGAAGGCGGAGCCGATGGCAAGCGAGAGGGCGGATTTGGTTTTCATGACTATCTCCATTGAAATTGAGGTGATTGGACCGATGCCATCATTCTCGACCGGCCCGCCATGCCTGGGCGGCATCGCGGAGAAACCGGAATTGCTTCTCAGCCCGTCGGCAGCCCGCGCAGACCAACTGATGCACCCTGAGGTTCAAGCGTTCGGTCACACTGAGGGACCGTTCCATCGCCTCGGATGCTAGCCGCGTAGCTTCCTTGCAACTGAGCATGTTTATCTCCGGTTAAAGCCGGCGTCGAAATCGACACCTGGAAAGTAGTCGCGGCCTTCATGAAAACCTTACAATCGGCGTTCATAATCATTGCACGAAGCTCCCAGGGAGGGAACCCGCATGGCCGAAACCGACCTCAATGACCCCCAGTTCGTGGCCAAACTGCGGCGGGACATGGTGCGTTTTGCCGAGCTCCAGCTCCGCGACCGGGCTTCTGCCGAGGACGCCACTCAGGAGGCTCTGGCCGCTGCCTTCCAGCAGGTCGACCGCTTCGAATCCCGCTCCTCGCTGCGCACTTGGGTGCTCTCCATTCTCAAGAACAAGATCATCGACATCCTGCGCCTACGGGCACGACAGGTCGATATTTCTTCCCCCGACGACGACGAGGCCGACGTCAATTCCTGGTTCGACGACGCCGGTCACTGGACTGAAGACACCCAGCCTGCTCAATGGGGCAACCCGGAGCAGTCGCTGACCAACAGCCGGTTCTGGACCATTTTCGAGGCCTGCCTAGACCGCCTCCCCGAGGCGCCCGCCCGGGTTTTCATGATGCGGGAAGTGGTGGGCCTGGACACCGACGAAATCTGCAAGACCCTGTCGATCACCAGCAATAATTGCTGGGTGCTCCTCCACCGGGCGCGGCTGGCCCTGCGCGCCTGCCTGGGCGAAGGTTGGTTCCCCGGCGGCGCCCACTAGTTTCGACCTCACTGCATTCCTACCCATCACCGAATTGGCCTGTAGCGGGCCAAGGCCCTTCCTTCGGCTTGCCTTCGCAGCCCAAGCCTAACTCTATTCGGGCCAATTGGCCCCAGGGCCTCGTTTTTCGGGACCGCAACAAGGTGTAAGTCTTCGTTTCTCCGGTCTCCTTTGCCGTCGACTAGGCGTTATTGTCGTCACGTACCCCACGAACGACGCCAAGGAGGCGCACCATGGAATCCCTGACCAAGCAGACCCACCCCCTTATTCTCGTTGCTGCCGTTTCGGTGAGCATCGCCAGCTTGGCCGCCGCAGCCCATTTCACCGGGCTGATCTCCCCTCGCTCCCCGGAGCCCACCGCTCCCCTCAGCGCCCCACCCGCACCTACCGCCAGCCTGCCCGCACCGGTCGCTGCGTTGCCGCCCGCCACTGCCGAAATCCCCGCCCCCCCGAAACCGGCGGCCAAGCCCCGCGTTCAACGCGCCGCTCCCTCCGCTCAGGCAAGCCGCGGCGAAGATGAATGGGGCGGGCGCACCCGCAAGCTTGCCCACCATGAAGACGCCGGAATCGACGTCATCCCCGCCCGGCCCGCTCCGATCACGGACCAGGGCCCCGCTTCCGCCCAACCCCCTGCGGCCGTGCCTCAAGCACCTGTCTGTCACGATTGCGGTACGGTCGAGGCGGTCCGCGAAATCGAAACCAAGGGCGAAGGGACCGGTCTGGGCGCCATCGCCGGAGGTGTGATCGGCGGCCTCCTGGGCAATCAGGTCGGCGGCGGCCGCGGACGCAGTCTGGCCACTGTTGCCGGCGCTGTCGGCGGAGCCTACGCCGGACACCAGGTCGAGAAAAACGTACGCGGCGAAAAGCAGCTCGAGGTCACGGTCCGCTTCGACGACGGGAGCGTGCGTCGCTACACCCAGACCGGCACGTGGCACAACGGCGACCGGGTTCGCCTCAACAACGGCGCTATCGTCGCACTCTGAAACCCCCTCCGGGGCCGCTTCGGTCGCGGCCCCTCCGTTGGAACCCGGTTCCCCCGTTTCACGCTTCCGGGTTCTTCGCCCCGGCCCACCCGCCGGGGCGTTTTTTTGCATCGGCTGTTAAACTCACCACCTTTGCAAAAATGACGAGGGAGACACCATGAAACTCGAAACCCTGGCCGTCCATGGCGGCTATGCGCCCGACCCCACCACCAAGGCCGTGGCGGTACCCATCTACCAGACCACTTCCTACGCCTTCGACAGTACCCAGCACGGGGCCGACCTCTTCGATCTGAAGGTCCAGGGCAATATCTATACCCGCATCATGAATCCCACCCAGGACGTGCTGGAAAAGCGCATTGCCGCGCTGGAAGGCGGCATCGCCGGACTGGCATTGGCCTCGGGCCAGGCGGCCATCACCTACACCATCCTGACCATCGCCGAGGCCGGCGACAACATCGTTTCCGCCTCGACGCTCTACGGGGGCACCTACAACCTTTTTGCCCACACTTTTCCCCAATACGGCATCGACGTGCGCTTCGCCGACTACCGGAATCCAGGAGCTTTCGAAGGCCTGATCGACGGCAGAACCAAGGCCATCTACTGCGAGTCGGTGGGCAATCCCCTGGGTAATATCACCGATTTCGAAAAGCTTGCCGAAATCGCCCATCGCCACGGCGTGCCGCTCATTGTCGACAATACCGTTCCCTCTCCCTACCTGTGCCGCCCGATCGAGCATGGCGCCGACATCGTGGTCCATTCGCTCACCAAATACATCGGTGGCCATGGCAATTCCATCGGCGGCCTCATCGTCGATAGCGGCAAATTCCCCTGGGCGGACCACAAACAAAAATTCAAGCGTTTGAATGAGCCCGACGTTTCGTACCACGGCGTGGTCTACACCGAAGCCCTGGGTCCGGCAGCCTTTATCGGACGTGCCCGGGTCGTCCCGCTGCGCAACATGGGTGCCGCGATCAGCCCCTTCAATGCCTTCCTCATCCTGCAAGGCACCGAAACCCTGGCGCTTCGGATGGACCGCATCTGCGATAACAGCCTCGCCGTCGCCCGCTTTCTCCAAAGCCACGCAAAAGTCGGCTGGGTCAATTACGCCGGACTGCCGGACCACAAGGATCATGGCCTTGCCCAGAAGTACATGGCCGGCAAGGCTTCCGGAATCCTCACTTTCGGCGTCCAGGGTGGCCGCGATGGCGGCGGCCGTTTTCAGGACGCCCTGCAACTGGTGACGCGGCTGGTCAATATCGGCGATTGCAAGTCCCTCGCCTGCCACCCGGCGTCGACGACCCATCGCCAACTCTCACCGGAAGAGCTCGCCAAGGCAGGCGTCTCGGAAGACATGATTCGCCTATCGGTCGGAATTGAGCATATCGACGATATCCTCGCCGACCTCGACCAGGCGCTTCAGCAAGCTTGACGGGCTTTTGGCCAGCAACTGAAGCGAACGCCGATTGCCCCTCGACGACTCGGAAGGCGAGCGCGGGGGGCCTCGCGGCATGCCTTTGCCTGCACGCTTGATCTTGCGGGCGGGCGCTCAGTTCATATTGCCGTAATACTGAACAGGCAATATTTCACTGTCGGATAAATTTACACTCGCCCACCAAAAGGCGCTCCACCACTTTGATTTCTCAGCCAAAACTCTCCATGCATGGAACTTGCTTTGATCGCCGTCCACGCCCTGCCGCCAGCATTGCGGCGCCACCGGGTCCCGGGCGCACTTAAGGGTCGTACCATGCCGTTGTTCATTTCATGTACGCACGCATCATAGATTGCCGGAATCACTCGGCCATTGCGGCCGAAAAAGCACCTTCGCACGGCAGCGTGAAAATCAGTCGCCTTCCTTCGATCAGTCCTGTGCTGTACAGCTTGATCGAGAACGGTCACACCTATACCTTCGCCATGGCCCGCACTCCCCACCAAGTCCATGGTGCGCACCGGCTGCAGACCGATATGTACGCCTGGCGCGGTTACCGGGGAAGCGTTTCCCCTTCCCGTTGCCCGCGGATTGGCGGCCCCAGCTGTAGCGAAATCACCTTGGTGGCTGCCCTCGAAGACCGGATCGTCGGGACGCTCACCGTGGCGCCGGACTGCCGCGAGGGAATGAACGCCGACGAACTGTTCCAGGAGTACATCGACGGATTTCGGGCCAACAACCGTCAGCTCTGCGAACTCACACGTCTCGCGGTGGACAACGCCCACAAGTCGTCTCGCCTCCTGGCCACACTGTTCCATCTCGCCTATTTGTACGCCCATCGCGTGCGCGGCTGCTCGGATCTCATCATCGAGGTCAACCCCCGCCATATGGCGTTCTATGGGCATTCGCTGGGCTTTCGCGATCGGGGGGACACCCGTCTGTGCCCCCGGGTGAACGCACCGGCAAAGCTGATGCATCTGGAATGCGACATGGCGGCGCGTCTCATTCGCATGTGCGCCGGCAATCCCATCCATCGCTCGGAGCGCTTCTCCTTCTACCGGCATTTCCTGACCGGGGCCGAGGGAACCGTGGCGTTGAACAACCTCCGTCGGCTGGCGAGCCACGGTTTCTCGCCGCAGGATTGCGTCACCGGCTGTCCGGCGCCGAGCCATCCGACTCCGGCAGTGGCGGCTGTGGCCGGCTCATGACGTAGAACACTCCGGCACAGCACAGGAGAAACGCAATACCGGCGAGAGCGCTCGGAGTCCAGGAATCGGCGACCCCACGAGCCTTGATTAGCCAGAGGAACAGCCCGACGACCGGCAGGGTCAGCAGGGCACAGAATATGGCGCTTGCCAAGGCGATCTTTTGGCCGATGTGGCGTTTCATGGTATTTCCTGCACTTGAAGCCATATTGAACGGGACTCCGTCACGTCGGCGGTGGATAGTTCAAGGTTGCCACGCGATTGGGCAGCCCGCTCGCGGCCGCCGCCGCCGAGTTCGATCCATTCTCCCAGCCGCCCGCTGACCGTCGTGGCGAGACGCTGGGTAGCAGCGCTCCCACGCGGACCCGGCGTGTCGGCATGCTGGCTGATCTCAAGCGTCACTCGGTCGCCGGAGAGCCGCGGCAGGGCATAAAACCCCTGCCCGATGTCCCGATAGACGACCGTTTCGCTGATCACGGCTCCCCCCGGACCCACTTGAATCTGGCGCAAAGGCACGGGAAGCGAGCGGCCGATTTGGATGTAAGCCTCAGCTCCCTCCAGGGTCTGCACCCTCTGGCCGCCCGTATCCCGGCTCGCGGAACGCGTATCCCAGACCCTTGCGCTCCCTTCGACCCGCCGTGTGCTTCCCAGGGTCACCTGGCCACCTGCCGCTCCGCCACGGCTTTCGGCTTCGACCTGACGACTCTGGCTTACCCAGATAACCAGACGGCGGGCAGGCGTATCGATGGCCGCCAATGCCCGCTTGATCTCTTCCCGATTGCCGGGACTGGCGCGCAGAAAGAGTTGATTGTTCATGCCGGTGAGCGAACCTCCAGGCTCGACCAGCGGCCGCAGAACAGGAAGCACCTTATCTGCGCTCTGGCTGCGCAGGGGAATGACTTCTAATTGCTGCTGGGCCCAGGCTCCGGCGATCCAGAGCAGGCATATCGAAAGCAGCAGGGGCGCCATGGCAGGCCCTTTCCCGCGTCACGCGGCGTTGTGAGGAAGGGCGAGGTATTCGCGGGAATTCATTTCGGTCAGGCGACTGACCGTCCGGGCAAACTCGCCAGCCTGGGTCCCCTCAGTATAGAGCGCATCGGCGGGCACATCGGCGGTGGCAATCAGCTTGACCTTGTGATCGTAGAAGACATC
>DAORDK010000162.1:0-5806 GCA_035345935.1 Rhodocyclaceae bacterium
TCATCTGGTCGACGACCTTGAAGAAGTTGGCGCCGGAGCGGTCCATCTTGTTCACAAAGGCCAGACGGGGCACGTTGTACTTGGTCGCCTGGCGCCACACGGTTTCCGACTGAGGCTGCACGCCACCCACGGCGCAGTAAACCATGCAGGCGCCATCGAGCACCCGCATGGAACGTTCCACCTCGATGGTGAAATCCACGTGGCCCGGGGTATCGATGATATTGAAGCGATGCTCCTGGAACTGCATGTCCATGCCTTTCCAGAAACAGGTCGTGGCCGCGGAGGTGATGGTGATACCCCGCTCCTGCTCCTGTTCCATCCAGTCCATGGTGGCAGCGCCGTCATGCACTTCACCGATCTTGTGATTGACCCCGGTGTAGTACAGGATGCGTTCAGTCGTCGTCGTCTTGCCGGCGTCGATGTGGGCGCTGATACCGATGTTGCGGTAGCGCTCGATGGGTGTTTTGCGTGCCACGTTAAAGCCCTCTGCGAATTAGAAGCGGAAGTGGGCGAAGGCCTTGTTGGCTTCGGCCATGCGGTGAACTTCGTCGCGCTTCTTGACGGCACCACCACGGTTCTCGGCGGCTTCCATCATTTCGGCAGCCAGGCGTTGACCCATGGATTTCTCGGAACGCTTGCGGGCCGATTCGCGCAACCAGCGCATCGCCAGAGCAGCGCGACGGGCGGGACGGACCTCCACGGGGACCTGGTAATTGGCACCACCGACACGCCGGGACTTGACTTCGACCATGGGCTTGACGTTGGCCATGGCCGCTCCGAAAACCTCGAGCGGATCCTTGCCACCCTTGGTGGAAATAATGCTGAATGCGCCATAGACGATGCGCTCGGCGACCGACTTCTTGCCGCTTTGCATAATGGCGTTGATGAATTTGGAGACCTCGACATTGCCGAACTTGGGATCCGGCAGAATGTCGCGCTTGGGTACTTCACGACGACGGGGCATAGTTACCTCACTTGATCACGATTCAGTTGAAAAGCCGGAAGGGTCGTCTCACCCATCCGGCCTCTCCCGGCCGCCCACCTGGACGGCCACTTACTCAAGCCGCTTGATTGCTCAGGCAGCCTTCGGACGCTTGGCGCCGTACTTGGAACGGGCCTGCTTACGATCCTTGACGCCCTGGGTATCCAGGGAGCCGCGCACGGTGTGGTAGCGCACACCGGGCAAATCCTTGACACGACCGCCACGAATGAGGACGACCGAGTGTTCCTGAAGATTGTGGCCCTCACCGCCGATGTACGAGATAACCTCGAACCCGTTGGTCAGACGAACCTTGCATACCTTGCGGAGGGCGGAGTTCGGCTTCTTCGGAGTGGTGGTGTAGACGCGGGTGCAAACGCCGCGCTTCTGGGGACACTTTTCCAGAGCGGGCACTTTGCTCTTGGACACCTCGGCGACGCGCGGCTTGCGCACGAGCTGATTGATGGTCGGCATAGCAAAAATCCTTCAATGGCCGGGCGCTGACACCAATGCCCGACAATTTTGTTATCCAAAGCGGAGACAATGATTAGCCCCCGCCGACAAAGACCGTAGATTCTATGTTTGATCAACCCCCAAGTCAACGAGGACCCGGGGAAAGCAAGTCCCCGGCCGTCGCCGGCCGGGGATCGCGGTTATCCCTTCAGGGCACTGCTCAAGCGTCTTGATCAGCTTCCTGAACGGGCGCAGCTTCTTGAATGGGACGATCGCTTGCCATGTCCTCGCCAGCCGCCTGGGCCTTGCGGGACCGATGGTAGGCAAGGCCCGTACCGGCCGGGATGAGGCGACCCACGATGACATTCTCCTTGAGGCCACGCAGCTCGTCGCGCTTGCCCATGATCGCCGCCTCGGTCAGAACGCGGGTGGTTTCCTGGAAGGAGGCCGCGGAGATGAACGAGTCGGTGGACAAGGAGGCCTTGGTAATGCCAAGCAGCATGTGCTCGAAGTTTGCGGTCAGCTTGCCCTCGGCCGAGACGCGATCGTTTTCAGCCAGCAGCTCTGCGCGCTCCACCTGTTCGGACTTGATGAACTTGGTATCGCCCGGTTCGACGATGGTCACCCGACGCAGCATCTGGCGCACGATCACCTCGATGTGCTTGTCGTTGATCTTCACGCCCTGCAGCCGGTAGACGTCCTGCACCTCGTCGGTAATGTATCGGGCCAGGGCCTCGACGCCCTGCAGGCGCAGGATATCGTGGGGATCGGGTTCGCCTTCGACGATTTTCTCCCCCTTGTTGACCACTTGGCCATCGTGTACCAGGACGTGCTTGTCCTTCGGGATGAGGTACTCGTGGGCATGACCATCGAGATCGGTGATGATGAGCCGCTGCTTGCCCTTGGTGTCCTTGCCGAAGCTGATCGTCCCGGTGAATTCGGCCAGGATGGAAGCGTCCTTCGGGGTGCGGGCCTCAAACAGCTCAGCCACACGCGGTAGACCGCCTGTGATGTCGCGGGTCTTGGCCGACTCTTGAGGCATACGCGCAAGGACATCGCCGACGCCGACCTGCTGACCGTCGGCAACGGAGATGATCGAGCCGACCTGGAAGGCGATGGAAACCGCGTGATCGCTGCCGGCAATCCGCACTTCCTGACCCGTGGAGTCGAGCAGTTTGACCGCCGGGCGCAGCCCTTTGGTGGCCGCTTTGCCGCCGCGTTTCGGATCGATGACCACCAGCGTGGAGAGGCCGGTGACGTCGTCCACCTGCTTGGCGACGGTGACGCCTTCTTCGACGTTTTCGAAGCGGACCGTACCGGCGTACTCGGTGATGATGGGACGGGTATGCGGGTCCCAGGTCGCCAGCTTGACACCTGCCTTGGTGGCCTGCCCGTCATCCACCGCCAGGAGCGCTCCGTAGGGAACCTTGTGGCGCTCGCGCTCGCGACCGTGGTCGTCGGTAATGAGGACCTCGCCGGAGCGGGAGATGACGACCTTCTCGCCCTTGGCACTGGTGACGTAGCGCATATTGGACGTCAGCCGAACGGTACCGGCGGACTTGGCCTCGACTTGGGAGGCGACCGCAGCCCGGGAGGCGGCGCCACCGACGTGGAAGGTCCGCATGGTGAGCTGGGTACCCGGCTCACCGATGGACTGGGCGGCGATGACGCCTACGGACTCACCGGAATTCACCAAAGAACCGCGTCCCAGATCGCGCCCGTAACACTTGGCGCAGAGACCATAGCGGGTATCGCAGGTCAGCGGGGTACGAACCTTGACCTCGTCGATACCCAGCTTGTCGATCAATTCGACCATGTCTTCGTCGAGCAGGCTGCCCGCGAAAATCACCGTTTCCTGGCTTTCCGGATCGACCAGATCCTCGCCGGTCACGCGCCCGAGAATCCGCTCGCGCAGGGGTTCGATGACCTCGCCCCCTTCGACCAGGGCCTTCACGGCGAATCCGTTCTTGGTGCCGCAATCGTCCTCGGTGATCACCAGATCCTGGGTCACGTCGACCAGACGGCGGGTCAGGTAGCCGGAGTTGGCGGTCTTCAGCGCGGTATCGGCCAGACCCTTACGGGCACCGTGGGTGGAGATGAAGTACTGGAGAACGTTCAGACCTTCGCGGAAGTTGGTGGTGATCGGCGTTTCGATGATGGAGCCGTCCGGCTTGGCCATCAGGCCGCGCATACCAGCCAACTGGCGGATCTGGGCAGCGGAACCCCGGGCGCCTGAATCGGCCATCATGAAGATCGAGTTGAAGGAATCCTGCTTGACCCTCTTGCCGTGACGATCGATGGTCTCCTCGTGGCCAAGCTGTTCCATCATAACCTTGGCGACCTGGTCGCCAGTGCGGCCCCAGATGTCGACGACCTTGTTGTAGCGCTCGCCCTGGGTCACGAGACCGTTGGTGTATTGGGTCTCGATTTCCTTCACTTCCTTTTCCGCTTCCGCAATGATCTCGTACTTCTTGGCAGGTACGGTCATGTCGTCGGAACAGAATGAAATGCCGGCACGAGTCGCCAGTGCATAACCGTTCTGCATCAGCTTGTCGGCGAAGACGACCGTTTCCTTGAGGCCGCAACGGCGGAAGGATTCGTCGATGAGCTTGGAGATTTCCTTTTTCTTCAGCGCCTTGTCGATGGCCTTGAAGGGCAGGCCCTTGGGCAGAATTTTGGAGAGAATGGCTCGGCCGACGGTCGTGTTGACGCGCTCGATTTTCTCGATCCACTCGTCTTCGCGGGCACCGGCTTCAAACTGCACGAGGCGGACGGTGATGCGGGTGTGGATGTCCACCTCCTTGGCTGCCAGGGCGCGCTCGACTTCGGCGACGTCGGCGAAATACATGCCCTCGCCCCGACCGTTGATCTTCTCCCGGGTCGCGTAATACAGGCCAAGCACGATGTCCTGGGAGGGAACGATGATCGGCTGGCCGTTGGCGGGGGACAGCACATTGTTGGAGGCCAGCATCAGAGTGCGGGCTTCCATTTGGGCTTCCAGGGACAGGGGCACGTGGACCGCCATCTGGTCGCCGTCGAAGTCGGCGTTGAAGGCCGCGCACACCAAGGGGTGAAGCTGGATCGCCTTACCTTCGATGAGGACCGGCTCAAAGGCCTGGATACCCAGACGGTGGAGAGTCGGGGCACGGTTCAGCATCACGGGATGCTCGCGGATGACGTCTTCCAGGATGTCCCACACGACAGGCTCCTGGCCTTCGACCATCTTCTTGGCTTGCTTGATGGTCGTCGCGTAGCCGAGCACTTCCAGCTTGTGGAAGATGAAGGGCTTGAAGAGCTCCAGAGCCATCAGCTTGGGCAGGCCGCACTGGTGCAGTTTCAACTGCGGGCCGACCACGATGACCGAACGGCCGGAATAGTCGACGCGCTTACCCAGAAGGTTCTGACGGAAGCGGCCGCCCTTGCCCTTGATCATGTCGGCCAGGGATTTCAGCGGGCGCTTGTTGGCGCCGGTCATGGCCTTGCCGCGGCGGCCGTTGTCGAGGAGCGAGTCGACGGCTTCCTGCAGCATGCGCTTCTCGTTGCGGACGATGATTTCCGGCGCTTTCAGCTCCAAGAGGCGCTTCAGACGATTGTTCCGGTTGATGACGCGACGATAGAGATCATTCAGATCGGAAGTCGCGAAACGACCGCCGTCCAGGGGAACGAGGGGACGCAGGTCCGGCGGCAGCACGGGCAGGACCTCGAGGATCATCCAGTCGGGCTTGATGCCGGATTTCTGGAAGGCCTCCAGCACCTTCAGGCGCTTGGCGATCTTCTTGTTCTTGGCCTCCGATCCGGTGACCTCGAGTTCGCTGTGCAGGGATTCCACTTCGCTGTTGAGATCGAGCGAGCGCAGCAGTTCGCGGATTCCTTCGGCCCCCATCAGCGCCTGGAACTCGTCGCCGTGCTCTTCCATCATCTCCAGATACTGCTCTTCGGTGAGCAGCTGAGCCCGCTGCAGGCTGCTCACCAGACCGGGATCGCAGACGACATAGGCTTCGAAGTAGAGGACGCGCTCGATATCGCGGAGCGTCATGTCCAGCACCATCCCGAGACGGGACGGCAGGGACTTGAGGAACCAGATGTGGGCGACTGGCGAAGCCAGTTCGATATGACCCATACGGTCGCGGCGGACCTTGGCCAGGGTGACTTCGACGCCGCACTTCTCGCAGATGACGCCGCGGTGCTTGAGGCGCTTGTACTTGCCGCACAGGCACTCGTAGTCCTTGATCGGGCCAAAGATCTTGGCGCAGAAGAGGCCGTCGCGCTCGGGCTTGAAGGTCCGGTAATTGATGGTTTCCGGCTTTTTGACTTCGCCATAGGACCAGGAACGGATCTTGTCGGGCGAGGCGAGCCCGATGGTGATCGCGTCGA
>DAORDK010000163.1:0-5690 GCA_035345935.1 Rhodocyclaceae bacterium
CTACGTGTTTCTTGAAAACGCCTTGCGGCCGAAAGGCCGATTACTTCGCTAACAAATCCGTCGGTAGCGTGGTGATGGTAGATGGCAGCGCTCTCAAGAGTGATGGAGCGTTCGGCGAATCTTTGCAGCAGTCGATCAAAAAACGCTTGCTCAAGCAGTTAGGAAACGTTGATCGCGCCCTCCAGGCCAATAAGCTCAAGGACGATGATCTGGTGGAAGCCCTGTGCAACCGCGCAGAGACTCTCGCCGACCTCGGGCGCGCGGAGGAAGGCCTGCCTGATGCCGAGCAAGCGGTAAAAATCGGCGCCACCGTACCGCGATCATGGATGTGCCGTGGCAATATCGAATTCGCTCTCGGCAGTTTCGAGAAGGCTGCTGCAAGCTTCACCAAAGCCTTGTCGCTGGGTGCCGATCCTTTCATGGCCTACTACCGGCGCGGTCATGCACGCTTCTATTTCGGGCGCCTTGAACAAGCGGCACAAGATTTCGCCAAGGCTTCCGAGAGCGCCCCCCAGGAAGCCGACGGTATTTACGCGAAAATATGGTGGGCGTGGACGCTGAAACGCATCGGGAAGTCGCTCCCAGAAGCGCTGCAGCGCCAAGGAGCGGCTTCGGTCGATGCGCCTTGGCCAGGCCAGGGACTCGCTCTTTTTGCGGGAGCCATCGCTCCGGAGGATTTGATCGCCAGCGTGAATCGAAAGAGTGGCGACGAGCGCGAGATGACGCTGGCGGAAGCCTGGTTCTTCGTAGGGCAGCATCACCTGGCAAATCAGCAGGTAGAGCCCGCAATAACGGCTTTTCGCAACTGCCGGGAGAAGGGAATCACCATGTACGTCGAGCATGTTGCTGCAGGCTACGAGTTGGAGAAGCTGAAACAAGTTCGCTGATCGCCGATTGCCGAGTCTAGCAACCGTGGGCGCATTGGCGAGAACGCATAAGCAAGCGCCGGGCGTATAATCCGGCCTTTGCTTTTTCGCCAAAAATCAATGGCTCAAGATGTGAAGACCCAACTGGCCGATCTGCTCAAGCGGGCTCTGGCCAGCGTGGCACCAGCCGCCGCCGAGACCCCGATCCACCTGGAACGTCCACGGGATCCTACCCACGGCGACTTTGCCACCAACCTGGCGATGCAACTGGCGAAGGCCCTGAAGCGGAATCCCCGTGAAATCGCCCAGCAGCTGGTCAATGAGCTGCCGCCCTCGCCCCTCGTCAAGGCAGCGGAGATCGCCGGTGCCGGATTCATCAACTTCCGCCTCGAAACGGGGGCCAAGACGGCAGCTGTGCAGGCCGTCCTCGCCGCCGGCGCCGATTATGGCCGCTCGACCCTGGGCGGGGGACGCAAGATTCAGGTCGAATTCGTCTCGGCCAATCCCACCGGACCGCTCCATGTCGGCCACGGCCGCGGCGCCGCCTACGGCGCCTCCCTCTCCGCCCTCCTCGCCTTCGCCGGTTGGGACGTGACTCGCGAGTACTACGTCAATGACGCCGGACGGCAGATGGACATCCTGGGGCTCTCGACCTGGCTCCGCTATCTCGACCTCCAGGGGGTCACGGTAGCCTTCCCGCCCAATGCCTACCAAGGCGACTACGTGCGGGAGATGGCGAAGCAGATGGTCGCGGCCCACGGCGGCCAGTTCGTGCGCTCCGCAGAAGATGTCCTCGCCTGCACCCCGGGGCTTCCCCCTGCCGACCGGGCTGACGACGAGGCCAAGAACCAGCGGGAATTGCATCTCGACGCCCTGATCGCCCGCGCCAAGGATCTCCTGGGCCCCGACTGGTCCTACGTCCACGCCCATGCCCTCTCGGAGCAGTTGGCGGACTGCCGCAACGATCTGGAAGAATTCGGCGTCGAGTTCGAAGTGTGGTTCTCGGAAAAGGCTCTCTACGACACTGGCCTGGTCGCCCGCTGCGTCGACCTGCTGGAGAAGAAAGGGCACCTCTACGTCCAGGACGGCGCCAAGTGGTTCAAGTCCACCGCCTTCGGCGACGAAAAGGATCGCGTCGTCCAGCGGGAAAACGGCCTCTACACCTATTTCGCTTCCGATATCGCCTACCACCTGAACAAATACGAGCGGGGCTTCGAAGAGATCATCAACATCTGGGGCGCTGATCATCACGGCTACATCCCGCGGGTGAAGGGCGCCGTCGCCGCCCTGGAATTGGATCCGGCCCGGCTGCATGTGGCCCTGGTCCAGTTCGCCGTCCTCTACCGCAACGGCCAGAAGGCGTCCATGTCCACCCGCTCCGGCGAATTCGTCACCTTGCGGGAACTCAGGCAAGAGGTGGGCAACGATGCCTGTCGCTTCTTTTACGCCTTGCGCAAATCCGACCAGCACCTGGATTTCGATCTCGATCTCGCCAAGAGTCAGACCAATGAAAACCCGGTCTACTACGTCCAGTACGCCCACGCCCGCATCTGCTCGGTGGTCGCCCAGTGGGGCGGGGATCTCGCCGAGTTGGCGCAGGCCGACCTCGGCCGCCTGGAAAATCCGCGGGAACTGGTGCTGACCAACAAGCTGGCCGAATTTGCCGATATCATTAATACTGCCGCCAAGGATCTCGCCCCCCACCAGATCGCTTTCTACCTCAAGGATCTGGCCGGCGAATTCCACGGCTGGTACAACGCCGAACGCATGCTGGTGGACGACCCCGGCCTGCGCGACGCCCGGGTGGCTTTGGCTGCCGCCGTGCGCCAGGTGATCCGGAACGGGATGGCCCTGCTCGGTGTGTCCTGCCCAGAATCGATGTAAGGAAGCATCATGACCCGCAATGCCAAGCCCCGCAAAAACAAGGCCACCGCTCGGAAATCCGGCGGCGGCACCCTGGTTGGCATGTTCATCGGCTTGGTCCTGGGAGTAGGCATCGCCGCCGGCGTGGTGTGGTACCTGAACAAGTCGCCCATGCCCTTCCAGAATACCAAACCCCAACCGCCGCGACCGGAGGCTGCCATCGGACCGGACGGCAAGCCGGCCCAGCCCATTGCTCTGCCGGGCAAACCCGGCGATCCGGCACCCGAAAAGCGCTTCCAGTTCTACGACATCCTCCCCGGCAAAGCCGAGGCGGTTCCCGACAAGGCTGCCCCCAGACCGGCCGAGACCAAGGAAGCCAAGAAGGAAGAGCCTCCCCGGGAAGAGCCCAAGCAGACCCTCTTCATCCAGGCCGGTTCCTTTAGCGCCGCCCAGGATGCCGACAACCAGAAAGCCAATCTCGCGTTAATGGGACTTGAGGCGACGGTGCAGCAGGTCATGGTCCAGGACAAGACCTACTACCGGGTGCGCCTCGGACCATTCTCCCGCCCCGAGGAAGCCAGCAAGGTCCGCAGCGAACTCGCGAAATCGGGAATCGAAGCCTCTCTCGTCAAGAACAAGGAGTGATGATGAACCTCAACCGCCGCGACGCCGTCCGCGTCCTTATCGGTGGCGCCCTCGCCGCCAGCCTTCCCGCCTTGGCCCAGGACTCCCGCCCCGAAGTCATCACCATCGAGCCTCCCCAGCCCACCGACAACCCCGGGAAGATCGAGGTGCTCGAATTCTTCAGCTATGGATGCCCCCACTGCGCGGAGTTCTATGCGCCCTTGAGCGCCTGGGTCGCCAAGCAGGGTCCAGACGTCGTCGTCCGCAAGGTGCCGATCACCTTCGGCCGCGCCGCCTGGGTCAACCTGGCACGCCTGTACTACGCGCTGGAGATCACCGGGGACATCGCCAAGCTTGACGGCGAGGTGTTCAAGGCCATCCACGTCGAGCGCATCAACCTGTTCGACGAAAAGACCGTCAATGAATGGGCGGCCAAGAAGGGCGTCGATCCCAAGAAGTTCAACGAGGCGTTCAATTCCTTCGGCGTCCAAAGCCGGGTCAAGCGCGGCGACCAGATGGCTCAGACCTACCGCATCCAGGGTGTTCCCGCCCTGGCCATCGATGGACGCTATCTGATCGGCGAAAGGCACTTGGCCAACGCCGACCGTCTCATCGCCCAGGTCCGTTCTCAGAAGAAGAAGTAGGCTTCGGGGCGCGGTCGCGGGAAGGTCCGGTCGACACCCCAGGCTCTAGGGTGAGCATCCCTGTGACAGCCACCGTCTTTCTCACCGGAGCCTCGTCGGGAATCGGCGAGGCTCTCGCCAGGCACTATGCCGGCCAGGGCTGCCGGCTGGGCCTCACTGGACGAAGGGAAGACGCCCTGGCCGCGCTCAACGCGCGCCTGGGCGGCAACCATCTCTGCTATCCCCTCGACGTCACCGATGCTCCCGCCCTCGCCGCAGCGGCGATGGATTTCATCGCCCGCTGCGGCGTTCCGGACATCGTCATCGCCTGCGCCGGAGTTTCCGTCGGGACCCTGACCGAATGTGCCGAAGACTTGTCCGTTTTTCGGCGGGTCATGGACACCAACGTCTTCGGCATGGCAGCCACCTTTGCCCCATTCATCCCCGCCATGCAGGCCGCCGGCGGCGGGCGGCGACGGCTGGTGGGCATCGCTTCGGTGTCCGGAATCCGCGGACTGCCCGGCGCAGAAGCCTATTCTGCCTCCAAGGCGGCCGCCATCGCCTATCTGGAAAGCCTGCGCCTGGAAATGCGCCCTTACGGTATTCCCGTGGTGACCATCACGCCGGGATACATCGCCACCCCGATGACGGCTGTCAATCCCTATCCCATGCCCTTCCTGCTCGCTGCGGACGAGGCTGCCCGCCGCTTTGCGCGGGCCATTGAGCGGGGCGTGAGCTATACCGTGATCCCCTGGCAGATGGGCTTGGTCGCCAAAGGCCTGCGGCTGATGCCGAATTGGCTTTATGATCGCCTGTTCACCAATGCGCCGAGGAAACCACGGGGATTGGTAAAATAGCGGCAATGCTTCAAATCACCGTTAACGGCGAGCTTCGCCGCTTTTCTTCGCCTCTCACCGTCGCCACCCTGACCGCAAGCCTGGGTCTCGCCGGCAAACGCATCGCCGTCGAAAAGAACGGCGAGATCGTCCCCAGGAGCCAGCACGAAGCCACTCCCCTCGCCGAGGGCGACTGCCTGGAGATCGTCGTCGCCGTCGGCGGCGGATGAACGCTTCCGAGCTGTTAGGATGCAGTACCTGATTCGGCCGAACACGACCGGGCTTTGCCGCAGAATCCTAGATCCCACGACCTGAATCCACAATCCCGACCGATCCACTCATGGCCCCACTCACTATCGCCGGCACTCCCTATGCCTCCCGCCTCCTGGTAGGGACAGGCAAGTACAAGGATTTCGCCGAGACTCGCGCCGCCATCGATGCTTCCGGCGCCGCCATCGTCACCGTCGCCATCCGCCGAACCAATATTGGCCAGGATCCTTCCCAGCCCAATCTGCTGGAGGCCCTGCCGCCCTCGCAATTCACCATCCTGCCCAACACCGCCGGCTGCTATACCGCCGACGACGCCGTGCGCACCCTGCGGCTGGCCCGGGAACTGCTGGATGGCCATCCCTTGTGCAAGCTGGAAGTGCTGGGCGACCCCAAGAGCCTTTTCCCCAACATGCCGGAAACCCTGAAGGCCGCCGAAACCCTGGTCAAGGAGGGCTTTCACGTGATGGTCTACTGCTCCGACGACCCCATCCAGGCGAAGATGCTGGAGGAGATCGGTTGCGTCGCCGTGATGCCGCTCGCTTCGCTGATCGGCTCCGGCATGGGCATCCTCAACCCCTGGAACCTGCGCCTCATCATCGACGCCGCCA
>DAORDK010000164.1:0-5679 GCA_035345935.1 Rhodocyclaceae bacterium
TCGGTCCAGGTGGGCAGGCTTTCCGCACGGAAGCTGAAGACGAAGGCGTTCTTGTTGTCCGGCGGCGCCACCTGTTCAGCCTTGTGGGCCTCCTTGTCCGTGTCCGCGCTGCCGCTGCCTTCCGGAGGGGGCGGGCCGTCGCCATCCGGGGTGTGGCCGGGCAGGGCGGCCGCCGGGGCGTCGATGAGCCAGAGCAGCACTGGCTGGGGCGGACGGGACTTGCGGGAAGTGAGGGGCGGCAGGCCGGCAACGCTGCCGGGGTCGGTCAGCGCCTGGCGCAGGGCGGCTTCCTGGGCGGCTTCGTCCGCCTGCATTGCCCCCGGGGTCATGCGACCTGCCAGGTGGGCTGCCACCAGGCGGTCGTAGCGAGGCCGGAGGCCCGGATAATTGCGCAGGGCGGTCAGGGTCGCCTGTTGGTTGCGCACCAGCCAGGGCCTTTCCGAGGCTTCGTCGCTGGCAGCCAGGGCCGCGAGCCACAGGTAGAGATCCCGATTGAGGGCCTTGTCGGGAAAGGCGGCGATCTCCGGCGGCAGACGCAGGGTCTCGTCGTCCCGCCTGGCCTGGGCTACCCGTTCCCCGCTGCCGGCGACGCGCTGCAGCCACGAACGTCGGGCACCGTGGGCCTCGGAAGTGGCGGCAGCCACCTTGAGTCCTGGGTCGCCGCCGAAGGCGCGGAAGAGGATGCCGGCAGTCTTTTCCACTTCGGCGAGCCTGATCGCCGCCTCCGGGTGGTGGCTGCCGGCAGCCTTGGTGACCCAGTTGTGCCAAAGCTTGCCGATGAATTCTTCCATCAGGCGCGCCCTCCGGCGTCTTCGTCGGTACGGGAAAGGCTGGAAAAGCGGGCTTCGTTGCGCTTCGCCTCCTCGCCGCCGACCCAGCGCAGGAGCTGGCCGTCCGGGTTGTCGCGATTCACCGTGCCGCAGGCGGAAACGCATTGGCCGCACTGAGTACAGGCGAACATCCAGCGTTTGACATTGCGCGGCTTGAGGCGCATCGGGCAGACGGCGTCACAGGCACTGCCTTGGCCCTTCAAACAACTCGCGCAATCGGCCAGGCGCTCGCGCTCGAAGCCGACCACCATGGCCTTGCGGTTGGCCATCCAGCCGAAGCTCTGGAAGAGACCGATGGCGCAGGCGTAGCGGCAGAAAAGATGGCGTGCGAAAAGAAATTCCAGGCTCAGCGCGGCGGTCGCCGCCGCCAGGAAGATAACTTCGTAACGGGTGAGGCTGAAGGTGAGGAGGCCCTGGTAGACCTGGAAGGGGGGCATCAGGTAGGTGAGGCCGACCACGGCCCAGGCGAAGGCGAATGCCACGGCGGCAGGGACGACTGCCAGCCAATAGCGCTTGTCGCGGCGTGCGGGAGTGCCGTCGGGTTCCCAGGGCGGCGTGGTCTGCCGATCCCAGATCGAATGCTTGCCGCTGGCAACGAGCATCAGCCGGTTGATGGTTTCGACCACCGAGAAATGCGGGCACAGCCAGCCGCAGTAGAGGCGGCCCCACTTCCAGGCGACGCCGACGATGAGGGCCAGGGTACCGAGGACCGGCAGAAAGAGAAAGAGAATGACATTGCCGGCCGCCTGGACGGAGCCGATGCGGCCGGCGATGAAATCGTCCATGCCCAGGTTCCACACGTAGCCGAGAAAATAGGCGTGGTTCTCGGTCAGGTCGTAGCGGAAGAGATCGAACACCGGGGTCACGGTGAACAGGGTGAAGAAGGCCATCTGAGCAAGCAGACGGTTGCGCTGCAGGGCGGGCTTACGAGTCATGGCGGGGGCAGGGACGGCAGCCTCTGCCTCAGGCATCCCGAGGTCCGATCAGGGGGTAGCGCCAAGGCTGACCCGCCAGGGCTTTGGACAGGCCGAACATGCCGAACAGCACCAGGGTGGAGTGGATGCAGGTGAAATAAAGGATGACCAGCACCCAGGTCCATTCCCAGTGCAGCCCCCCGAGGGCGATGAAAAGGACGGAAAAACTGACGATGAGGATGCCGCCGTAGAGGCTGACGAAGGTAGTCTGCTTGAGGTGCCGGCGGGCCAGGAGCGGGGCGGTGTCCTTGTGCTTGAACCACAACCAGAGCAGGACGCCGAAAGCGATTCCCGGAGCGAGCAGGAGGTTGGTCAGGTACAGCGATTCCGCGACCACGGCCAGGCCCTGGCCATCGACGTGCGGCATTGTGGAGAATTTATCGCCCGAACGTGGCATTGACGATTTCCATGAGGGCCTCGACGGTCTCCTCGTCGTCGGTGAGGCTCTCGACCAGGGCGGCCCGGCAGGCGGCGGTGACGTCGAAGCCCGATTTGATGAGGGTCGCGGCATAGACCAGCAGGCGCGTACTGGCGACTTCTTCGAGATCCCGGTCCTTGAGGGCCCGGAAGGCCTTGCCGATGCCGACCAGACGCTTGGCCAGATCCGCGTCGCACCCGGTTTCGCCGAGCAGGATGGACTGCTCGCGTTCGGCGCTGGGAAAATCGAAGCGCATCGAGACGAAACGCTGGCGAGTAGAGGGTTTAAGGCCCTTCAAGAGATTCTGATAGCCCGGGTTGTAGGAGACGACCAGCATGAAGTTTGCCGGCGCATGCAACGTCTCCCCGGTACGATCGATGGGCAGGATGCGGCGATCGTCGGCCAGGGGGTGCAGGACTACGGTGGTGTCCTTGCGCGCTTCGACGACCTCGTCCAAGTAGCAGATGCCGCCTTCGCGTACGGCGCGGGTGAGAGGACCGTCGCACCAGTAGGTGCCCCGGTCGGAGATCAGGTGGCGGCCGACCAGGTCGGCGGCGGTCAGATCGTCGTGGCAGGCGACGGTGTAGAGGGGCAAGCCGAGACGGGCGGCCATGTGGGCGACGAAACGGGTCTTGCCGCAACCCGTCGGCCCCTTGATCAGGAGCGGCAGCCGCTCCTTGAAAGCGTGCTCGAAGAGGGCGATTTCGTTGCCGGAAGGCTCGTAGAAAGGCAGGGTGCGGTCGGTCATCTTTTAGCGGAGGCTGAGCCAGTAGGCGAGAAGGATGAGGCTGGAAACCAGTATAAGCCAGCCTTCCAGGACGATGCGCCAGAACAGCGGCGCGCCCCGCAACTCCATGAAGTCGAGGATCACCAGCCGGCCCTTGACGAAGGCGATGGCCAGCATGGCGACGATGGCGGCGGTGCCGGCAGCGCCGACTTCGCCCAGATACCAGGTGATGCCGGTGGCGACGAGGAGCACCAGCCAGGCGCGGTGGGCGGGATTCTTGAGGATGGCGTTCATCGCATCACGTAAACCAGGGGGAAAAGCACGATCCACAGGAGGTCGACCATGTGCCAGTAGGCGGCGCCGCTTTCCAGACCGTGGGCGTCATGGCTGCCGTAGGTACCCTTGCGGGCCTGCACCCAGAGGATGGCGAGGATCACCATCCCGAGAATCACGTGCATGAAATGGAAAAAGGTCAGCGAGATGTAAAACATGTAGAAGGTGTTGGTCGACAGGGAAATTCCGGCGCCGAACTTGGCCGCATACTCGACTACCTTCACGATCAGGAATCCGCCGCCGCAGAGAAAACCCAGAGCGATGTTGCGCGGCACGCCCGCCCGGTCGTCCCGGTGGGCGGCCTGGACGGCAAGCACCACGAACCAGGAACCGGTCACCAGGAGAAGGGTGTTGAGCGCCCCGGCGTTGCGGTCCAGAGTCTGCTGATACAGGTTGAACATCTCGACGTTCTTCGTGCGGGCGAAGGCGTAGGAAGCGAAGAAGACCGCGAAAGCGAGCATCTCGGCCAGGATGAAGACCCAGATGGCGAGGTCGCCGGGGAGGCGGGAAGGGCGCGCGGTGGCGCTTGCGGAGGCGCTGGACATGGAGGCGGATGATAGCGAGTGCCGCCGGTCGGGAACTTGATCTGGCCTAAGAAGCGCCAGATTGAGAGAAAGGGGCGCGTAGACAGGGTTTCTCGCGGTTATGCTGCAATGGTATGATTGCCAAGTCCGATGGCGAAATCGGTTTCCTGCCCGGGAACCCTACGCCGGAGCGGCTGCCCAAAGTGCTTCAATCATGTTGAACCGAATTTTCCACCGCACCGACAAAGGCGTGGCCGAACTGGCCCAGCGCAGCAAGGCGATCCCGGCCCGCGCAAGAACCGTGCTGCTCCTCGTCGATGGCCGGGCCACCGGTGAGGAACTCCTGTCCAAGGTGGGTTTCGAGAATCGGGATGAGCTCTTCGAACTCCTCCTGCGCGAGGGCTACATCGAAGCGGAACCCGAGCCGGAGCCCGAACCGGAACCCCAACCGCTTCCCGAACCCGAACCCGGGCCCGGGGCGGTAGAGGTTCATTCCTTGGCACCGCAACCCGGGGAAATCGACTTTACCGGCGTGGCACTTTCGGCGCCTTCGGTGACGCTTCCTGACGAAGACGTCTCGCTTCCTGAGCCGCCGCCCCCGGACCCGCTCGAATTGATCGAGGCCCGTCGCATCATGCTCGAGAGCGTGGTCGACGTCCTTGGACCCGATTCCGGACTGCTCAGCGGTAAGGTTGCGGCAACCCGCAATCTGATCGAGATGCGCCGGTTGGCGGAAAAATACCGTACCGTCCTCGTCGAGGCGGGTCGCAAGCGCCGGGCCCTGGCCTTCTGGGAACAGATCGAGCCCCTGCTGCCCCGGGACTGACCATCTTCTCTTGTCCGCGTGAGTGGCGAAGAGTTTTCTGAAGCAGGAATAAAAAAACGGCGCGAATCGCTTCGCGCCGTTTTCGCTTGATGCTGGCCCGCGATCAGGCGGTTTCTTCCTTGCCGCCGACGAAGAAGCTGGCGACGTAGACCAGGAGGCCGACCAGGAAGGCGACTCCAGTCCATTCCCGCATCCAGTAGAAGAGGGCGATCTTCTCCTGGGCCACCATGAAGGGCAGCGGCGTGTCCGAGGCGCGCTGCAGCCAGACCTGCAAAATGCCGGCTGCGGTGAGGAACAGCGTGATGAAGACGATGGCCACAGTCATCAGCCAGAAGCTCCACATCTCCAGGACCTGGGACCTGTTGCTGTTGGCAGCACGGCCGCGCAGGATGGGCATGGCGTAGGAGATGATGGTCAGGTTCACCATCACGTAGGCACCGTAGAAGGCCATGTGACCGTGGGCAGCGGTGATCTGGGTGCCGTGGGTGTAATAGTTGACCGGAGCCAGAGTGTGCAGGAAGCCCCAGATGCCGGCGCCCAGGAAGGCCATGACGCCGGTGCCCAGTGCCCACAGCACGGCAGCCTTGTTGGGATGCTCGCGGCGGCGACGGTTCACCATGTTGAAGGCGAAGACGGTCATGGCGAAGAAGGGGATAGGCTCCAGAGCGGAGAAGATGGAACCCCACCACTGCCAGTATTCCGGCGTGCCGATCCAGTAGTAGTGGTGACCGGTACCGATGATGCCGGTAATCAGCGTCAGGGTGACGATCACATACAGCCACTTCTCGATCACTTCCCGGTCGACGCCGGTGGTCTTGATCAGCACGAAGGCCAGGAAGGCACCGAGGATCAGTTCCCACACGCCCTCAACCCACAGGTGCACCGTCCACCACCAGAAGAACTTGTCGAGGACGACGTTCGCCGGGTTGTAGAAGGAGAACAGGAAGAAGACCGCGAGCCCCCACAAGCCCAGCAGCAGCACGATGGAGATCGAGGTCTTCTTGCCCTTCAGCACCGTGAGGGTGATGTTGAACAGGAAGGCCAGGG
>DAORDK010000165.1:0-5538 GCA_035345935.1 Rhodocyclaceae bacterium
GGAGTTGCCCCGGTTCCGTGGACGGTTTAGCGCTTGGTTCTCAAGCGAGTTCAGTTTTCGGGGCTCAGGTCACGACGGCATGAAGTTCGACGAGGTCGCCGCCTCGCCGGCAACGCCGGCCGAGGCCCAGCATGGCTAACCCGGGACCCCGTCCGAAGCCTACGCAGATCCGCCTACTCGAGTCGGATCAGTCCACGCGCCGGATCGAGGTCGACGACTTCCGCCCGATCGCCGAAATCCCAGACTGCCCCCCACACCTAACCGGCGAGGCCGAGCGCGAGTGGCACAGGCTTTCCGAGGAGCTGATCCGCTATGGAATGATCAGCAAGGTCGACCGCGGCGTGCTGGCCATGATCTGCACGACGTGGGCGCGGTACGTGGAAGCCGAAGAGATGATCGAGCGCACGGCCAAGGCGGCCGGCGGCAGTGGGCTCTTCGTCAAGTCGCCCAACGGCTATCCGATCCAGTCGCCTTGGCTTGCGGTGTCGACCAAGGCGATGGAGTTGTACCGAGCCTTCCTGTGCGAGTTTGGACTCTCGCCTGCTGCCCGCTCTCGCGTGACGCCGGGCGAGGTACAGCTCCAACTACCCGGGCTCTCAGACGCAGCGTCGTCGGAAGGCTAACGGCCAACGCCTACTCGCCGGTGTAGCGAGTGTCTGCCATCTCTTTGGTCGCCACGGCCGGATCCATAAGCTCAGGCGTAATGCGGCCGACGATGAAGCCCATCGACAAGTTGAGCTTCACATACTGCGACCGACCCTTTTCCACGTTCACGGTCAGCTTGCTTTCCGCTTCGGTCGTGACGGTGATGTCGTACGAACCGGGCTTGCGATCTACATAGAAGAAGCCGTTAGGAGTCGCACGACCCACGATCTCTCCATTGACCGTGACGACGGGCTGAATCGCGGCCCCGAGCAGCATGGTTCGATAGAAATAGATTCGCCCATTCTCGGTTGGCAGTTGGCGAACCGCACTTGTTCCCGCAGCGGGAGCCCCACTCGAGAACTTCTCTCCCGAAGTTGCGCATCCAGCTAGCGCAAGTGCGGTCCCAAGTAGCACAGCGATTCTTCGAATTGAATGCACGTGATTCTTTCCTGGCAAATCTAAGCTAAGTAATCCCGAATAGGTCACTGCAATGTGCGAGTTTCACGCAAACACAAGCTGGCACCAAGTTTACGGACAGCCATCAGCAGGGCACGACCGGCACGATTCAGCACTACGGCGGCTTCGTCGCCTACGAACAGATGACCGCGTCCGTTTAGCCTAGACCCAGCAGGGCGCCCAGCGCAAATAGGCCATTGCATATCAAAAGCACGATCGCGAGTTTCTGACACGCCGCTTCACTCATAAAGGTCGCTGCGCTTACGGTGAGTAGACCCGCAAGCATGAGGGCTCCCGGTATCGCAGAAATAGTCCATCCTCGCTCCACTCCTAGCCATGCGCCCCATGCCGTCACAAGAAGGCCGAATGCCAGAAACCCGGTCTTAAAACGCGGCCGCTCTCGGGTGAGGAAGTCCCTTAATCGCATGGCATCACTGTGCGTTTGGTCGTAGCGTCTCGTAGAGCCTATAAGACGAACCGAAGACGCTACCGGTCAGAAGCACTTTCGGCATGACTTCGTAGCGATACGCCTGGTATGAAATATCTCCAAACTGACGAGTCATAGGGTCTCGTGTCCCGTACGACACCCAACCTGTTGTCGCTGTGACCGGAGCTCCGAGTGCAATGAGACTTGTTGCAAGTTCGCTGGCATGGTACGCAGACGCACCAGCTCTCTCACTCGCGCCCATGGCGACCGCAGCAGACTGAAACTGCCCTTTTAGGAAGTTAAAGCCATCAATGTTCTCTTGCCGGAAATATGTGGCACCCTCGATTACTTGGTTCGCGCCGACTACTGCAACCGGCGCGCCAAGAACGCACCCGGCAACGGTAGAACACAACCCAACACCCACCATAGTCTGAACGAAGCCGCTACCTGCCTTGATTGCGTTCATCGCCCACTCTGCTGCACAACCGGGGGACATGTGAGCACAATAGTTGAAGAGGTATCCAAACGCGCCAGTTATTGCTCCGTTCTCAAACCTTCCGCCGGCGGACATGGATGCAACGCCCCCAACAACTGCATGCGCAACAACACTGTAGGCAGCATTCCTACCATCACCGAGGTATGGACCAGCCAGTTCAGAGAACGCACCTGCTGCCGCCTGCTGCTTGCAACTGCCCCCCGCGGCCGCGCCGGATACGCATCCTGCGACAGCATGCAATGCAACTTTGCCTATGCCGCCAGCGGCGAAGGCCGAGTTTCCGCCACTTGCTAGACCTGCCGCTGCGGACCCAGCGGCAAAGAAAGCTCCCGCCGAAACGGCGCCAGCGACCGCGCTCTCAATGTTGCCGCCGGAAACGCCACCTGCGGCGAATCCACCTGCAATGGCCGCAGTTGCATTACCGAAGCCGGTCAGCACTGTTCCCGTTTCTGTAGCGCCGGCGAGCGTTGCAAATGACGTGCTAGCCCCGACTTCGAGCGCGTACGCCCCCATTGCCCACGTAGCAGCTCCCATGGTGATGGCGGCCACCGCAATCGCGATGACCGGCTTGCGCCACTTGGTCCACCAGCTAAACCCAGAGGGGTCCGTATAGCTCAACGGATTGTTCTTTACATACCCATAGCGGTTGTAGCTTTGCCCGTCGAATGGATCCTGAATCAGCGGATCGGCTGCGAGGAAGCGCCCAGTGAGCGGGTCATAGATGCGTCCGTTCATGTGGACTAAATTGACTTCAGCCAGGTGCTCGTGCCCGGTGAATCCGCGATCCTCAGCCTTGGGATCGGCCTGCGCAACCTGAAGCTTGTCGCCCCAAGCGGAATACGTGGCACTTTGCTTGATCGCGCCAGCCTGATCGACTTCTCCCACCACGCTTCCGAGATGATCCGTGAGCCAATAGCGCGGGGCAGTACTTCCATCGCTTCGCGCTATATAGATCCCGGCAGTGCCATCCGGGGTTGCGATCCAATGGCGACGCTCGGTCACCCCGTCGGTGCGAACTAACTCCTCGTAACCGCCGAGGTAGTAGGTCGTGGTAGTGCTTGAGCCGGTGACCGATGTCTCTTTGATCCGACGATGCGCAGCGTCGTAGAGATAGCTTAGTGTCGTCGTGCCCTGAACGATGCTCGCCGGCAGGTTAAACGCATTGGGCGTAATGGTCCGAGTGGTCCCGCCGGTGATGCTCGTCACGTTGCCGTTTGCGTCGTAGCCGTACCCGGTCGCGCCGTACTGCGTCATGCGATGCGTGCCGGTCTGGAACGTGTAGCTGGTTCCCGCGCGCGCGATAAGGTTGCCCGCCGCGTCATAGCTCGCAGCACTTCCCGCGTAGCTCGTCAGCCGATCGACCAAGTCATAGCCAAAGTTCTGCGTCGCCGGGTTGAGCACCGCTTCCGTGCGCTGCGTCAGATTGCCGAGCGCATCGAACGTGTAGTGCGCGTTCTGCAACGAGATCGGATTGCCGCCCACGCCGGCCGTGATGTCCGACACGCGCCCGAAGCCGTCGTAGTTCCGCGCCAGATTGGTGGCGCCTACGACGGATGTGCCCGGTTGTCCATCGGGGTACTTGGCGGTCGCAGTCCAATGGATTTGGCCGACCGCGCTTCCCGTCCACTCGGCCACCTGGTCGAGCGCCCCACTCCAGCTGGTGTACCGGTTCACGACCATGTAGCCGGAGGGATACTGAAGCTTGTCCACACGGCCATTGGCGTCGAACGTCGTCGTGGAAACGAACGTGCGACCGTCAAAGGTGGTGGTTCCCTGAACGGCCCGGCCGGCGTTGTCGAAGGCCGTGACCTGGCGTGTCTCCGGGCTGGCCAGTGCGCCGCCAACCGACCCACGGGCTACCGTCGCCGTTCGGACTTCACAGGCCTTGCCTTTGCCATTGCTGCATGCCGAAGTGTCCGCATAGCGGTCGTAGCTCGTCACCGTCACAAATGGCGTGGTGGCTTCCGAGCCGGGGTGCTCTCGACGTTCGACCAGTCGACCCAGGCCATCGAAGAAGCTGCGTGTCACCTGGCTCTTGGCATCGACCTGCCGGACCAGCTCTCCTGCCCCGTTGTACTCGTACGTCCAAGCGCCGCTGTCCGGGTTCGACAGCGAGGTCTTGCGGCCCCGGCGGTCGTAACCCATCTGCTCGACAATGCCCGTCGGCCCAATGGCTCGGACCAGATTGCCATAGGCGTCGTAGCTGAACTCGGTGTTGCCCGACAGGCCATCGGTCACCCGAACGGCCTGCCCTTGGCTGTTGGTGTACTTCGTGTTGGTCCGCGCCGTGATGCCGGTCCCTGACTGGGTAATTGCGACCGATTGCAGCGGCCCGACCGAGGCCCCGTCGACGGTCAGCGATGCGTTGACGCCGTAGGCGTACGCCGAGGTGAGTGAAAGCGTGCCCGCACTGGTCGTGATCGACTCGCTCGCGACTCGATTGAGCGTGTCATAGGTCCAGGCAGTCGTCATGGTGTACGAACCTGCCGGCTTGTATGCCGCGACCTTGCGCCCAGCTGCATCGAACACCACGCGCGTTTCCGCATAGGTCGTGTTGATGAACGCCTTGGCGCGTTTTCGAACCTCACGCTGGAGCTCGTCGAAGTAGGAGATCTCCGTCGAGCCGCCCGAGGCTATGCGGCGTTGCCGGTAAGCCTCCGGCGACTGAATGCCTTGCTGGGCGGGATCGGTGATGTTGTCGATCGGGCTATAGGTCTCGGCGATCTTCACGCCGCCCGCGTTGAACGCTCGCTCACCGTAGACACGTCCAAAGCCGTCAAGAAGCCGGGTCGCGTACGCCCCGTTGGGATTGGTCTCGATGCTCGCGATCCCAAAGCGAGTGTCGTAGGACTTGGTCTCGGTGAGCGTGACCGGATTCAACGTCGACGTCGGATAGGTCTTCGAGGTTACGAAACGGCCTCGAGCGTCGTACTGCACGCTGCTCGTGCGCGTCACCTGGGTGCCGTCACGCTCCTTGAACTTGACCGCCGTTGAGGCCCGGTTGCCGAAGGCGTCGTAGGTGTACGCGGTTTGTTGCCACAGGCTGTACGAGGTTCCGACGTCGTTGACGTAGTCAGGTTCGATGGTTTCGCTACAGATCTGACCAAGCGTCGCGCCAGAACACGACGCACCAGCGATTCCTTGGTAGGTGAAGCTCGACTTCCGCTGACCGGTAGCACCGGTCGGCGTCGTCGACGCCACAACGCTCGTTAGAAGTCGGTCGATTACCCAATTGGTTGTATCGGCGGCCGCAAAGGTGTTGGTTGTGATCTTGGAGTAGCTTCCTGTCGTCTCTGCAGTCACGACCCCGACGGTCAACGGGTTGCCGTACGCATCGATGCCGGTGATATTGCCGCTGCCGTCGATCGTGCCGCTGGTGGTCGTCGTCGTGGCGAGTGCGCTGCCATTGAGCTCAAAGGACTCCGCCACCGACACCATCTTGAAAGCTTCGTAGACCAGCGGCTGGGCGGGGTCCTCGACATTCGTGCCACCTGCCGCGGGCGAGGCGCAAAGC